>NZ_JOPF01000028.1:0-527 GCF_002153595.1 Gluconobacter sp. DsW_056 | reverse complement strand
AACGGGCAGAGAGAGCAGGCATGGCACGAGGCGATCTGACGGATCAGGAATGGGCGATGATTGGTCCGCTTCTGCCGCCTTAGCGTGGACGTTGGGCACGTCCATCTGGAGACAATCGCCAGTTTCTCGATGGTATGCTGTATGTTCTGCGCGTCGGTTGTCTGTGGCGGGACACGCATGAGCGCTACGGCAAATGGAACTCGCGGTCTATGTTCGGTTCCGGCGTTGGGCTGAACAGGGTGTCTGGGATACCCTGCTGCAAACCCTTGTAGACCTGGGTCTGACTGATAACTGGCAGCATATGCTCGACAGCACCGTAATCCGCGCCCATTCACAGGCCACTGGGGCAAAAGGGGGGCTCATGCGGAAGCTTTTGGTCGGTCACGCGGCGGCTTTACGAGCAAAATCCATGCCCGATGCGACAATCAGGGACGCCCTCTCGGCTTTGTCCTTACCGGCGGCCAAGTCTCGGACTATAAAGCCGTCAATGCTCTGATGGCACTTCCGGCTCCGAACCCCAAAGCCAT
>NZ_JOPF01000027.1:0-32585 GCF_002153595.1 Gluconobacter sp. DsW_056 | reverse complement strand
ACTGTGTTTAAGCGGCGGAGCTAATGCGCCATGGCACTCCAGTTTTGAGGATAGCGTTGGCGATTGTGATATGAAACACCGAAACGCTTCTCAATCACCCGCTTCAGATCAATACTGCGCCAACGGACCACACAGCCTCGGTTACGATCAGGTCCGGCGACGATCAATGCCGAGAGCTCCGCCTGCTGGTCCGCCGTCAGGCGGCAGACAGAGGCATTGCACCATTGATACCGCAGGCCGGCTGGGCCTGCAGCATTGAACCGGAGCACCCAGTCCCGCAGGGTTTGCCGGTCCATGCCACCGATCCGCGCCGCTTCGCCTCGACTGCTACCCTCACGCACCGCAGCCAGAGACAAAAGGCGCCTTGCAACATTCGCATCCCGTGTACGAGCGGCCAGCCACCGAAGCGCATCAGCCGTATAATCCGTCCGTAAAGCAATCGCTCTAGCCATACCCGACCCTCCGTCCAAGGACTGAATCAGAACAGCCTTCGGTATCATTATCAGGTGGACGTGTGGCGCGGGAACTGACGGCCCTGGTGGAAAGATATGGCAAACCCTCATGATTGTCAGTGACAACGGTACGGAGTTCACATCCCATGCCATCCTGAAATGGGCGGATGAGATGAAGGTTGAATGGCATTATATCGCCCCCGGGACACCGCAACAGAGCAGTTTTGTCGAAAGTTTCAACGGCCGGTTGAAGGATGAATGCCACAACGAGACGCTGTTCACGTCTCTCAGCCATGCCCGACAGGCTCTGGCTGACTGGCGGGAAAGACTACAATACGGTGCGCCCCCATTTCCAACTGGGTGGCAGAACACCGGATCAGGTTGCCAGACAAGTATCTCGGGGGCACGCCCACGAGATACTTGTCATCCCATCAACCCAAAGCCATAAAAAACGGGGTACGTCAAAAAGAACCGTCAATCAGAACGTCCAAAGCCGCGAATCAGAAACAAGACACATCAACCCAACGGTTCTTCGGTCCCTCCAGCTTCGTCCCTTAGCGCGTTGCCACTTTGCGGCGAGCTAGAAGAAAAATGATAATCAAAACAAACAATCCTGCAGCAGCTATTCCTGCAACACTCATGCTATGAGCGTAGCGTGCTATAAAGGGCTTGGGGCCGCCACGTTTGAGCAGTTCGACATCGCTAGCGCTGACATGCAAGGCGTCATTCCCAAATCTGGAGAGAACATAGTTTGCAACAGCGGCAACCTGCTCGTTGTTCAACTGGCCTTCGAAGGCTGGCATCGCAACGGTTCCGTTGTTGGTGGCACGGTCCACGCCTTTGAGGATGGCCATAACCAGGTTCTGAGACGTTGGACCACCGACAATGGTGTTCGAGGTCAGTGAAGGATAGAACTGGTCATGTGTCCCCTGCCCGTTCAACTGATGGCACGAGGCGCACGCACCGGTGTACAATTCCGCACCATTGGTGCTTGTTCCCAGTGTCATCGCATCAGGGCTGCGGTCGATCGGTGCGTCAAGCTTTGCGAGGTCTGCGAGCTTTGGCGTGCTGAAGCTGAAGCCCGGAGCTTTCTGGTTCGGGTCCCGAACAGGCTTGACGGTACGCAGGTACTCGACAATCGAGGTCAGGTCAGAATCAGTGAGGTGACGCAGACTGTGTTCGACCGCTTCTGCCATGCCTCCTGCCGCCTGGCTTTTGCCATGAGCACTGCCGTCACGCAGATAGGACTTGATGTCTTCGTCACTCCATCCGCCAATGCCACTGACAGGATCCGAGGTGATATTTGGTGCGTGCCACCCCCCGAGGTCCGCACCGCCGAGAAAGCGGCTCTGGTCTTCAGACATGGCAATGTTACGCGGTGTGTGACAAGTCGAACAATGAGCCAACACGTTGACCAGATACTCACCGCGCTTGGCGCCCCCCTCTTGTGTGGTTGCGGCGGGCATGGGCTTTCCGCTCGCATACAGCACGTTCCATCCCGCCATCAACCAGCGCTGGGAAAATGGAAAGGGAAGGTTCGTTTTCTTGACCGGGGCCTCATCGACAGGCGCGGTACCTTGCATAAAATACACATATAACGCGTGAATGTCAGCATCACTGATACCGGAATATGAGGTATAGGGCATCGCCGGGTAAAGATTACCTTCAGGGGCGACGCCTTCACGAACGGCTTGAGCAAACTGGCCTTCGGTCCAGTTGCCAATACCGTAGGTTTTTGAAGGCGAGATGTTGGAGGCAATGATGTCCCCCAGCGGTGAAGAAATGACGTAACCGCCACCATAATCTTTGCCACCCGGATTGGTGTGGCAGGCCATACAATCTGCCGCGCGGGCAATGTAAGCTCCCTTTTTAATGAAATCGTCAGTGCCATCCTGAGCCATCGCGAAATGCGGGATGGCGGCAAGGGTGAGAAGGCCAAGACCAGCGATGAGAGAACGTGTCATGACTCAGACTTCCTTGGCGATAATATCGGCAGCGCGAATGGCGAAGGCTACGCCTGTCAAGGTCGGGTTGACGACACCGCAAGCCGGGATGACGCCAGTTGTCGCCATGAACAGGTTACTATGGTCCCAGGCCCGGCAGTCCTTGTCGACCACCGAGGTCTTGGCATCATTACCCATAATGACGGTTCCCATGATGTGGTCACGGTTCTGCCAGCCGGTATTGTCGTTAATAACTGTACCACCCATCGTCTGAACGAACTTTGCGTAATCTGCCTTGGCTTTGACAGCTCCGCGCTCAATGTAATCATCGGTGTTGTAGTGGACGGTCATGGTCGGAATCCCCAGCGCGTCCTTGCGGGTCGCCGAGGGCTGAATGCGGTTTTCAGGGTTTGGAAGCAGTTCGAACACCGAGGAGATATCCACCCAACGTGCCGCCCAGTCCTTGATTTTTTCATCGAGTTCAGGTCCCACGATACCCTGGGACAGAAGATGCTGTGTGATGGCTCTGTTTGGCACGGTGTTGGTCAAGGCATGTTTGATGGCAGAGTGTTCACGACGAAACTCACCATCACGCCAGTTGAAGATGCCACCTTGCTGAACCTGCCCGCGACCTGGCCACAGCGGTTCGTCTGCCAGGAACTGCAGCCCCATGCCAGTATGGTCCATAATGTTGCGCCCGACCTGGTCGGACGAGTTGGCAACATCAGACATGAGCAAAAGTTTTGGGGTCTCCAGGCCGTTTGCAGCGATGATGAAATACCGTGCAGTCAGGCGGATGTCTTTGTGATCGGACGTTCTGTAGTGCGCTGCGACAATTTTGCCGTCCGAGCCCTTCTCGAGCTTATAGACCGTGGCGTCCTCGATAACTTTGCCGCCCATTTTTACGACGTGCTTAGCATGGACATCGCCGGAATACATGGCCCCGATGGGACAGACGGGCATGCAGTTGTTGTTGCCTGAGCAGCCAGGGCGACCATCCCAGGGCTGATTGGTGCGTGCGTTGGGCTCATGGATGAAGTTGAACCCTTCCGGAGCCAGGCGGGCCTTAATGCGCTGGAAGTAGTAGGTTTCCGCTTCGGGAGGCACTGGATACGGTGTGGAGCGGTGTGGAAACTGGCCTGCTCCGCCCTGCCCGGACTGATCCTGCGTGTCGCTGCCGGCCACACCAAGATTGAACTCGGCGCGTCCGTAATAAGGCTCCAGTTCATCATAGGAAATAGGCCAGTCGCGCCCGACACCATAAAGGGTCCTGAGCTTCATATCGTTGGGCAGGAAGCGCCAGGTGGCCGCTGCCCAGTGCCAGGTTGTACCACCGACCAGGCGGAGCATTCCGGGAAGGAATTTAAAGCTACCTGTGTTCTCAATATAATCGGGTGAGAAAGATGTCGGCGCCCAGGGTTGGTTCGGGTAGGGGTCGTTATGGTTGCCTTTCCGCGGAGACGAACGAAAGTTCTCAACGATTTTCCAACGCGGGATCCACCTGCCGGATTCCAGGACAATGACAGACTTGCCCTGTTTGAGAAGTTCATAGGCTGCGTTGCTGCCAACTGCGCCTGAGCCGACGACAATCACGTCTGCATCGTATTGAGTGGTCATGATTCTACCTACCTGAAATCAGCAATCAACCAGCGCTCTGGCTGGCGGGTGGGTTCACCCAGTAATTGGTGTGACCACGGGAATAACTTGGGATGACGGTTGTGTCGGCTGTCGGCGCGTACATCAGGGCGCCCACATAGGTGACGAAGGTTGCGTCATCGACAGGATGGCCCACGGCGGGCGTGGCGTCCATGAGGGGTGTGCCCGTATAGCCCAGATACCATGCGGAAATGATGCTCATCGCAACAGGAGCCTGATTCGCATTCTGCTCAGCAAACTGCTTGAAATCGGACATGTCCTTCAGACCATAGGTCTTCATGGCGCTGATGAGGCTACCGACCTTCTGGGGGAAGCTGCTGTCCAGGGCCGTCAGGGCTGTGAGGATCCTGTTGGAAATTTCAAGATTGAGTCCTGACTTTCCTGTCAGGGTTCCACACAGGTCATGAAACTGCGAAAGGGTGACGAGACCGGCTGCGCGCGCAAAGCCCGGAAGGCTGCCGAGAGCTGGAAGCGTCAACGAGGTTGCGAGAACCTGCCGGCGGGAGAGACCCTTTTTTGTGAAGCGCATAGAGATAGATCCTCAAGTTCTGAAATACCGTTCTGACAGTGACGCAGGCTTTAACACCCTCAACATCCCGTCTTCCCTAGAAGGCAACATTCAAAGCACTGCTCAGTACAGCAGCGTCGTTAAAAACCGTCGTTCCACCGACATGGTTGACGTACTGGAAGTCGCCCTGAAGGGTGACACCGGTCCGGACATGATAGGTGTAATACGCTTCATAAATGGTCTCATGGCCCTGAATGCCGTATGGCGTTCCGAAATTGGCACCGACCAGCGCCAAACCGTTGGCAAGAGCAGCCTGCTGGGACAAAACCGCACTGCGGGAGAAATGGGCCCACTGGAAAGCGATGCCGATACCGTCCTCCGGGCGGCCCCACAGATGCCCTGTATCCATAAGCGCCGCGACGATATGGTGGTTGATCTGTGAGGTTTTACCGTCTGCGTAGGCGTATTGAGCACCGAAGACGAGGCCGTTGGATGGGCCATCGCCGTGTCGAACCAGCATCTGGTCTGCCATGACCCATACAGACGTCTGACCGCTTTGTTTGCGAGCGGGCAGACCCGTGACAACCCATGGCCGCCCGTTGATGTCCTCATACAGGTTGTTGTAGCGCGAGTTGTCGTACATCACTCCAACCTTGTAGTGACCGATCAGCTTGTCGTGTCCGAATTCAGGAATCCAGCCAATTTCAGCTTCCGTTGAAAGTTTGCCCAGATTGGATTGTCCCTAGGACCAGCCGGAGATACCGCCGTTATATGAATGTGGCGAGACGGCGAAGACACCTCCCATGACATAAACATGAGGATTGGGCATCAGGCGCAGCACCCCACCGATATTGCCAGAAGGCCAGTCCCGCCCGCCTACGAGGTACTTCGTCGGCGTGACGTTTCCGCACATCCAGACGTTCATGAAGTTACACACCCAAGGGGCATTGTTGAAAAACGTCCCGGTCGGGATCCAGCCGGTGGCCAGGTCGATTTTATGGTTGAACCAGGATTTCTCGAAATATGCCCAGACGAGATGGGCAACGACGTTTCCACGCGCACCGTAGATCTGCTGAACCTGATTGCCGTTATCACCAAAGGAGCGGCTGAGATTGGTTCCGTGCCCATTGACGATGAGGGTGTGCAGCCACAAATCATCTGACCACTGACCGGTTCCAAAAAGCTTGCGAAAGTCGATATCGACGGTGCTGCCAACCTGACCTGCAACGGTGTAAGTTTTCTTGCGACCTCCTGATACATTTCCGGAAATCCCTTCGTACAGGGCAAGAGCGACATAAACGCCGTGCTTTTGAAGCCAAGGCTGTATCCCGCCCCAGTCTCCGAGGGCGTGCGTCGTCCCATATGGTGCACCGAATGATGGGGCCCCATAGGGCGATTGCAGAAAACCGGGGATAGTCTGCTGCAGGTTTGTCATTTTCACAGATGCAGGCGAGCTCTGGGTGTTGGTCGCATTATCAGCGTAAGCTGCGGACGAACTCGCAAGCAGTGTTACAGCGGCAGCGAGGCAGCAGCGCCAAAGACGGTTAGAGCTCATACAAAGACAACTCCAGCGCGTCAGAGAGCGTTAGCAGCGGCATGGACGACTGCGAGATCCTTCGAGCCATCGGGAGTGCTTATGGCAATGGAGCCGACGACGGTTTTGCCGACGAAGAGCGGAACACCACCTGGGTTGCTTGAGAGATCCGGCACAGCGAGATTGTGAACCTCTCCTTTGACCAGCCCTTCATAGGACACGTTGGTGTCTGTCTTGAAAATGGCGGCCGACTTGGCTTTTCCTAATGCTGCAGAGAGACAATTGGGAGTAGCATTCACCTGACGCTCGACATAGAGAGGAACGCCATCAGGGTCCGCGATAACGATACAGCCATTAATGTGCTGCTCGGCTAAAGCTTTGCGGGCGGCCGACGCCATCTTCAAAACATCTGCGTCCTCGAGTGCTGGCTTTTGCTCAACAGCCAATACCTGGCTTGCAGAGCCAAGGAACGTAGCGATTAAGATAGATGAGGTAACAAAAAAGTTGTTTTTCATAACATTCCTATGTTCGATTCGCTCTGCATACGACATTGAACATAATACGACGCTTGAAAATTCCGTGATCAGCACACAGTTGCGTTTTTATTTTAATGCCTGAGCCTGATGGGCTCGTCGAAAAACGGACCACCGGAGGATATGCGGGACCCGGATCTGGGCCTGGGTGATTTTCACGACGAGGCGACGGATTTCCTGAATTGACCACTGGATAAGCTTTTGCGCGTTGGAAGCGGTCTTTTTTTGAGCGCAAGGACGTTCGCCTGGGAGCGCACGGCGGCCATCATGGCGTGGGCGAGCATGACCAGAGAGACGTGGCGGTGCCAGCCGTGCCAGGAACGGGTCTCGTTGTGGTCAAGGCCAAATTCGTTCTTGGCGGTCTCAAAGCCTTCCTCGATCCGCCAGCGCGCGCCTTCAACGCGGGCCAGCGTTTCAAGCGGCGTCCCCTGGGGGCACCAGGTTATGAAATAGCGCAGATCGCCATCAGCGGGATTGCGGCGGACCAGCAGGCCTCGGGTCCATGTTCCGGTCAGGGTGTCAGCATATTCCGACGCGTGGAGATCGGCCATCGGGCAATACAACCAGTCATACCATCGCTCGCCCTTGGTACCGTGCCCGGCCGAACACCGGACCCAGGCTTCGTCAGGCAGGGTGTTGATAATCTCGCGGGCCTCGGCGACCCACATCACGTCAGGTCGCCAGGAGTAAAACCAGTGGTTGGCATTCACGCCCAGCACGAAACCTTTGCCCGTGCGGCGTAGAGCCATTTCCAAATCGCCGACACCATACACGCTGTCGCCCGCGACCCAAGCGAACGATATGTCGGCATCCAGCGCACGTCCGATCATCGTAGTTGCCAGCGCCGGTTTGGTGGCAAAGCGGATATCATCAGGAACATGCGCCGCTGGTGGGCATGTCGCGCCCTGCGGGTACTGCGGACACTGGCGGATCGCCTATAACAGCTGCCGCAACCGTCACTGTCCGCGCTGTCAGGTGAACGCCGCGCGGACATGGCTGGCCGAGCGGGAGGCCGATCTGCTGCCGGTCGGGTATTTCCATGTCGTCTTCACCCTGCCGGCACGGATTTCGACCGACGCCCGTCTATAGAGAGAGGAAGGCCCACGACGAAAATGAGAAATGCGGTAGTCCAAGGTTGGGATGCACAGTTTGCCCGACATTACGCAGAATCCATCGCCTGTCAGATCCTAAATTTAGCTGCGTCCGATTTTGGGAAGTTGCAGACACCGTCTGAACGACCGCTTTGAAGGCGTAAGCCGCCTGTCTGCTCCTACATCACTGAGCAGATAGGCAGTTTAATGAAAGTCAGCCTGAGATCAGTTCGTAGAGTCGGGATTGCGAACATATCACCATATCATCACTATTGATCAACTGCCTACGCGCTTCCCTCGATAAGTGAACGTAGGCCGACCGTAGCAACCGCTGCGACCTGCTCCAGACATACACAGCTGACACCATCTCGCGCAGCAGCCGACATGCCGGCCATTGTCACCGTCACGACGTCGGTTGCGATTAATGCTACCGCTGGTGCCCCGCGGGCGATGAAGGCTTGCAGCTTTTCACGACGGATCTGAGCAACGCGCATAGCGATGCGCCTTCCTTCGCCGCTACGATCGGCCCGCAACGCTTCAAGGATCAGGCACCCTGCTTGATCACTGCAGGTCGTGTATGTGCGTGCGGCTTCGCCCAGCAGCTCGGCAATACTGTCGACAATCGGACAGTCATCACGAAAGAAGGCCTCCAGCGGCAGAACTTCGGCCACATACGCTTCTGCAATTCGCTCGAAATAGGCGGCCTTGCTCCCAAACGCAGCATAGAAGCTGGCCGGCCGGATACCGAGTGCCTCGGTAATGGCGGCAATACCAAGCGCTTCATAACCGTGCGTGTGAAATAATGCGCGCCCGGTGATGAGAGCGGCATTTGGATCGAACCGGCGGGGGCGGCCACGCGCTCCTTTTGATAATAAATGATCGGTCACTCAAAAATCCTTGACGTTAGTGCTTAATGAATTATGTAGCGATCAATCAACAAATTCAAGGAGCTCCTAATGTTGGCTTCGGCAACACGCAAAATTCTGGTCATCGGCGGCAGTCGTGGAATTGGGGCGGCGATCGTCGCGCGCTTTGCTGCAGAAGGCGACGACGTGTCATTCACCTGGGCTGGATCGCAGACAGCTGCGGAGGCAGTCGCGGCTCGTACTGGCGCACACGCGATCCGCAGCGACGCTTCAGACCGCGATGCGACGATTGCCCTCCTGCGCGAGATAGGGCCGCTTGATGTTTTGGTCTATAATTCCGCCCTTCTGTTGCCAGGCGACCCGCTAACGCTGGAGCCGGATGCAGTAGACCATCTGATCGACGTCAATATTCGCGGCCCTTATTTCGCATCCGTCGAAGCTGCGCGTCAGATGAGTGAGGGCGGCCGGATTATCCTGATAGGTTCTGTGCATGGAGACAGAATGCCGTTCGAAGGTCTTACGGCTTATGGAATGAGTAAATCGGCATTGCAGGGTCTTGCGCGTGGTCTGGCACGAGATTTTGGCGCGCGTGATATCACGGTTAACGTGGTGCAACCGGGTCCGACGAACACCGACATGAATCCTCATGACGGTCCCCTCGTGCAGGCGATGCATGACGAGATGGCGCTCAAACGGCACGGCACAGCAGAAGATGTGGCACACTTGGTGGCCTATCTCGTAGGTCCGCATGCGAGTGGGATCACGGGCGCCATGCACACGATTGACGGCGGGTTCGGCGCATGAATGAAGCGGTCTTATATGTGATCTATCGCGGCACACCAGCCGATCGTTTCGACCGGGTATACTATGTGGAGCGCCACCTGCCGCTGGTGAGGAATGCCTTTGGTGCCTATGGGCTTGTGTCGCTCGCAGCATTCTACCCAGCGAAGGACACTTCCGAAACTGTCGCGATCTGCGAGTGCCGCTTTACCGATTCAGCCAGTATCGAGGTCGCATTCAGCAGTCGGGAAGTTGCGGCCGTCATGGCGGATGTGCCTCGCTTTACCAATCTTGAACCACTGCGCCTGCGCGTATTGCCTCTCTGAGGTTCTGATATGAATTTTCATCACCCATGGTCGAATGCACCGCTACGCAGTATTCGCCGAGGCCATTTCTGGATACCAGGCGAGCGCGTGGTCCAATCTGGCCGCACCTATCAGCGTGCACCGATGTATGTGGAGTGGGAGGCACCCGAACACGTTACACGTCCTTACCCGATCGTTTTGATGCATGGGGGCGGGTTTCAGGGGACGGAATGGTTCGATACGCCCGATGGCCGAGCGGGATGGGCGCAGCGTCTGGTTGAAGCAGGTTATGCAGTGCTAGTGATCGACCGGCCGGGGCACGGGCGTTCGCCCCTGCATACGGACATCACCGGGGCAATGGGACCGCCGTTTTCCTATGAAGGCGGCCGTCAGATCTATTTCCCTGGTACCAATCCGCGCCATACACAATGGCCGTTTGCTGCGGATAACGAGTCGGCAATGGACGATTTTATCGCGGGTTATGGGCCATTGCCCGCTGATTTGTGCGTCTCCCAGACGATGGATGCCGACCGGACCGCAGCCCTTTTGGATAAAATTGGCCCTGCGATCCTGCTGACGCATTCTGCCTCCGGCCCGGATGGCTGGCTGGTCGCTGATCGGAGACCTGATCTCGTGCGGGGTATCGTTGCGATCGAGCCAATGGGGCCGCCTTTTGCGACCATTCCCAACATCGGACCGATGACGTGGGGCGCTGCTGCCGCGCCACTGGCGTTCGAACCGCCTGTGAGCGATGCAACGGTCCTGCAAGCTGCAGAGCCAGGTACGTATCGCCTGCCGTCTCTGGTCGGATTGCCGATCCTGATCGTGACCGCCGAGGCTAGCGACTTTGCCGCCGCAAGCCTGCCCACTGCTGCATTTTTGAATAATGCGGGGGCTTCAGCCGAGTTGATGCACCTGCCGGATTATGGCGTGCACGGCAACGGACATGGCTTGATTTACGAGAAAAACTCTGACGAAGCACTGGCTCCAGTACTGGCATGGCTTGCGCCGAACACAGAGGCGTTAGCATGAAGATAGCCTTTATCGGCCTCGGTGCGATGGGTCGTGCTATGGCCACCAATCTGGTCCGCAACGGCCATGACGTTTCCGCTTGGACTCGCTCGGGCCGCACGCTTGCAGGTGTGACCACGCTGGAAATACCGGATAAGGCCTTCGAGGGCGATGTCGTACTGACAATATTGTCAGATGATACGGCTGTTCGCTCCGTAATCGTCGATCCAGATTTGCTGTCACGCGCAAAATCAGGTGTGATCCATGTGATGATGTCCACGATTTCGGTCGCGTTTTCGCGCGAGCTGACGGCGCTGCACAACCAAGCCGGGGTGGCATTTGTGGCAAGCCCTGTTCTTGGCAGGCCGGATGTTGCGGCAGACGGCGCGTTGCAGATCCTGACGGGTGGCGATCCAACACATTTGGCCAGGCTCGTGCCCGTATTCGAGGTTTTGAGCAAACGTATTTGGCCGATGGGGGACAAACCTTGGGGAGCTCATGCGGCTAAGATTGCGTGTAATATGATGATTACCATGGCGATTGAGGCGATGGCGGAGGCAGTTGTGCTGACAGAGGCTAATGGTGTCGCACGCGAGGTATTTTTTGATCTGATCCTAAATACGCTGTTTGGCAGTCGATCTTATCAGGTCTACTCGAAGAATATCACGAACCGGGTTTACGAACCCGGCTTCCGTGCGGCTCTCGGCCTCAAGGATCTGAGGCTTGCGACAGAAGCGGGTGCTGCGACCGGTCGTGAACTGCCAATGCTGGCTGCGATCTTCGGACAGATGGGAGAAGCCATTGATGCTGGGCATGGAGAAAAGGACTGGTCGATCGTCGCGGCGCAGACATTGGGTGAGGCAGATAAGAATTCCTGAGAGATTATGGGATGCATAGTCAGGCGTATGAGCGGTAGTTAGACGGCATACAGAAAGCATGTCTGCTTTTGGAAATTCTCTACGGCGCTTTGCATGTCCGAGATGAGGGCGTAAGCAGCAGGTCCGCTTACGCCTACACGCCGAACATCAGCCGCGTTAAACGGCCATCCGGAAAGCGGGCATTAATAGAAACATTATGACAAGGTAGCGCATCGCTACAGGCTTGTGTGGGAGCCTGCCTCATTCAACAAAGAGGAATGAGCGAATTTTCTGTTCCGTCCACAACGCATATCCGACGTTTTCTGGCCTCTCCCGCAGGTGGGGCGTCTGTTCTCCTGCTGGCATCCCTGTTGGGTCTTGTCCTGGCGAATTCGTCATGGGCGTCGGGTTACGGCACCCTGATAACAACGCCCATGAAATTACCCATCTTGGGAGAGCGGGGGCCAGAAAACATTGATGCATGGGTCTCTGACGGACTCATGACCCTATTCTTTCTGGTGGTCATTCTCGAAATCAAAAAGGAAATTGTTTCCGGGCACCTCTCATCACTACGCAGCATCGCCCTTCCGCTTATCGGAGCGTTGGGGGGAATGATCGTGCCGGCCCTTACGTATCTGCTGGTAACATGCGATCATCCGGAAGCGACACGCGGCTGGGCCGTTCCTGTTGCAACGGATGCCGCGTTTACGTTGCCAATCATCCTTGCTCTTGGAAGGCATGTCTCGCCGGGAGCCAGGGCCTGGCTGATGGCGCTTGCCATTTTCGACGATGTGCTGGGGATTGTGGTGATCGCCCTATTTTATGGGAGCGCTCTGTATTGGCCGGGGCTTATCGCGGTCGTGATCGTGACTGCCGCATTGGTCGGCGCGAACAGGATTGGGATCAGAACTCTCTGGAGCTACGGCATCGGTTGCGTCCTGTTATGGGTGGCGCTTCTGGATGCCGGCCTGCACCCGACGCTTGCTGGAGTCATCACCGGCCTATGCCTTCCAGCAGTCACCTCAGGAATGGATGCCAGACAAGCTACGCCACTTGATCGGACATCTTCTGCGTTGACCCCTTTCGTTACCTGGGTCGTTCTACCGCTGTTCGGTTTCATGAACGTGGGTGTTTCACTAGCTGGCGTTCATCCGGACATGATGCTGGAGGCTGCTCCGCTCGGGATTATATTAGGACTGATTGTTGGCAAACCGGTCGGCATCTTTGGTATAACAATGCTTTCGACCCGCCTGAAGATCGCCACGCTTCCGGCTGAAACGCCGACGGGGATGCTGTTTGGGCTTTCGTTGCTATGCGGCATTGGGTTCACGATTAGTCTGTTTATCGCAAACTTGGCATTTTCCGGATCAGATCTTGTGACACCAGCTAAGATGGGCATCTTTGCTGGCTCTGTTCTGTCTGCCCTGATGGGATGGCTTTGGTTACGCTTCTTATCCCAACACAACCGGCTACCCCCCCATTCCTGACAAATTATAGTAGCTTTGTTTTTAAGCCTATATTAGGACCTGCCTCAGCGAGGCGTCTATCAAGAGTGCATAACGTTGCTCCGTGATCGGCGCAGACGGCAAGGTGTAAGGCATCACCTGCACGCAGCCCTAACGCATACTGATCAGAAAAACGCGCCGCTGCCCTGAACTGCTGTGTCGTTATGGGCAAAATCTGAAAGCTTTCAGCGGACAGACGAGTAAAGAGGGCTAACGCATTTGCACGGTCAGCAACGTTGATCTGACCGCTCCGTAGTTTGATTGAAAGTGCGGAAGAAAACTCAGTCGCGACCCAATCACTTATAAATAATTCGTCTGGATCCTGACTGGAAAGCCATGATTGCATCCGGTCTGTCTCTGCCTCGTTGGTCAGCGCGGCAACCAGAACGGACGTATCGATATAAACGCTCAATATCGTGCCTCGTCTCGCATATCCCGTACCATTTCTCGCGCGGACACAGCCTGGACTGTCATATTGGCTGTAAGCGAGCGCAGAGCGTTCAAATCAACAGGCTTGCGCTTGCATGTGACTTTGTCGATTTGTGCGACGATTTTCCCCCGACGCATAATGCGAACGGGTTCGCCCTGCATGGCCTGATCGACCAAACGACTGAGGTGGGCTTTTGCGTCCACCAAATTCACAGTTTGCACATCGAATCTCCTGACCATTAAACTAGTCACTTCATAGCACGGAGATTTATTCTAAGGTAGACAAATTAAGCGCAACCAGATCGCAGCACAAAGTTTCGTGTCCGCTTTTGTCATATCTGCGTGCATAGCCGACCTGCCGCTTCCCCCCCTAAACAGCCTGTCGGCTCATCAACAACAGAGCAGACGGGCTGTAGTCGCCCTCATCCCGGACATACAAGCCCCCATTCGCCAAGCTCCTAAGCGGACAGTCCGCAATCACCATGAGCTGATGGAGTTTCCTCCCACCCGAGTGCATTCTCCGCTCGGCTGCATAAAAGCAGCCCCTTCTGAGAACGTATCATAGAACAAGACATGTCAGATGGGGTGGAAGGCCTCCTTGCGGCATTGATGTGCCATACCGGCGGTTGATAAGCCTTCTGAAGGAGACCGCCCACCCCAACTGACAGCTAGCGGCGCGACCAGGACTGGTGGTGGAACGACAATGGGTGGTCCAGCATAAATCCACGGCCAGGCCTCCGCCGGAGCGGCAATCAGCATGGTCGCGGCGAATGCCACGGCCAGCAACTTCCATCCGATACTATCAGGCATTGTTCTGGTCCACTCTGAACACGCGAACGATTGAGGACGCCCAAACCTGCCTTTCTGCATTTTTGATACCTCTTGACACCATGCACGGAGTGCCCAGATTGAATCTGCCGGCCGCCGAAGGGGTCGGCAGACAGAACTATCAGTTTTGATCTTGTGTCCATGTTGCTCAAAGGAGGATATGGCTATGAGAGCCACCGTTGATTTTGCTCCCCTGTTCCGTTCGAGCGTGGGTTTTGACAGAATGCTCAACGCCCTTGATCTCGCCAGCCGGATTCCGGCGGTCGATAACTGGCCGCCTTACGATATCGTCAAGACCGGTGACGATGATTATCGGATCGACATGGCGGTTGCCGGACTTGCCGAGGCCGACCTTACGATCACACAGGAGCGCAATACTCTTGTCGTGACAGGACGAAAGGTACAGGAGCCGCAAAGCGCCGCCGAATATCTCCATCGGGGTATTGCGGGCAGAGAATTCGAACGCCGCTTCGATCTGGCCGAGCATATGAAAGTCACCGATGCGCACTTCGAGAACGGACTTCTGTCCATTACTCTGAAACGTGAGATACCCGAAGCGATGAAGCCGCGTCGTATCGCGATTACGTCCTCTACAGCACGTGCGGAGGAAGCCATGCCCCAGATCGAGGCGCGGAAAGAGGCAGCCTGATGGCGTGACGAAAACTCTCCCCCGGCCACTCATCCGGCCGGGGGGGGGGAATCTCGAAGGGTCATGAGCATGAAGAGGATGAAAATATCTCTGTCGTGCGCTGCTCTGGGCTTGTCTCTACTGAGCCAGTCGGGCGCACATGCTGGTGATATTGTCCGGACGACTGCAACATCGTTCGATGCAAGGGCGACTGAGGGAACGTCCACAATCCCCAAAACCGGGGCTCGCACTCATTACGAAGACGGCACGGGTGATATGCTGGTCGACAGCTTGAACGCAAGCCAGTTGGATCAGAACTACAAGGGGCCGGTCTATTATCCCGGACAACCCATTCCGCCATTCAGGCCCATCGACACAGATCATCTGGCACCGTCAGGGCCAGAGACGGGGAAGAAGACGTCCTCATCGCACGGGACGTAGCGGGGATTAAGTAAAGGCGGCGTTATAGACCGCCTTTACTTCGGTTTTTCAGGATGAAGACCGTTCAGTCTCACAGCGGGCCGCAGAATTATCTTCAAGATGCGCCTGTTCCCTGGCATCGCGCGCGACACGCGCATCCTGCTCGCGGACCAGCCAGTAGACGACACCCAGCGCCAGAACAGCCGCCGAGAGAGCGAATAGTTCCATGGCAGTCACGTCATGCAGATCCAGCAGGATGAATTTGCGGGCAATCGCCAGGAGGGCGATCAGGACGATGGTCCGCACCCGGATGACGTTCTCATGCTGGGCAAGAACGACCAGCAGGGAGTGTTTGAACTCAAGGGCGATGATAACAGTAAAGATCGCGCCAAAAATCGCCTGGAAGATCGTCTGGTTGATCGGATCGATTCCGACATAGACGACCAGATGCCATACCACGCCGATCAGATGAATCGTCGCGATGGCGGTGACCAGCATGATGAGCGCAATCAGGGTCAGAATGATCGCCTGTTCAAAACGCTCGTAGAATGTCAGGCCCCTGAACAGCTTGATGAAGCGGGACCAGTCCCTGCTCTGCCAGGAACGTTTCATGGAGAGGTCTTCCATAGCCGTTTTCCCATCTATTAATTGCGTTATAGTTCCCACGCCCTGGGTCTGGTTTTTCTTTTAGAGCAGTTCCACTGATCCAGAGTTAAAAGGACTGGTCGAACCGCTTGGATCCCTCGGATGTGGATGCGAACTCCCCTGCGGATTGAATCAGTCTCTGGAAGGGCTAATGGCCCTTCCGGCTTACATCCGGTGCCAGCATGGCAGACAACAGGACAATATTCTGGCATGATCTCGCACGGCCTTTGGCAAGGCCAATGTCAGTTGATTTTCGAGGTCTCCCAACGACTAGCCCAAGGCCTTGGCCATGTGCGTGCGGTCAGCGACAGGCAGGAGTTTTCGGACCACGGCGTTGGTCGGGTCGTCGCTTCCGGGTCTGGCGCGGTTCTCCAGCGAGATACCAGGTGGTAAATCAGATGGTCAGCCGCCCGATGCATGAGGCCGCCGTATCCGCGGTCTTTTTCCTCGTAGCTGAGATAGTGGGCAAGCAGGACCGCCAGTTCTGTGCTGATCTGAACGGTCGGAAGCGACATAATTTTGTTCGGCCTGTCCGTATGAAGAGTCATGGTGCACTCCTCAGGCCGGACCGCGTGTCACCCGATGTCAGAGCCGTCGCATCCAGAGGACTGACGCTCAAGCCAGAAACAGTGGCGGTGACGTCGATATGCACGGATCCGAACAGATGCAGGAGGGCGGCCTGAGGCGTATAGGCGCCCTTGACGGCTGCCGAGGGCCTGCCGTCCATAAGGATCGGGTCGATTAGGACCGGGCACCCGGTCTGCCGGCTCAATATCTCTATGGCGCGGGCCAGTGGCATGGATGGAATGTTTACCGGCTGCTTTTCTGTCTCGCACGACAGCATACCCTGCGGTGCATGAGCTGATGTCGGCGAGACCATTCCGACCAGCAGCATGAGGATGAGACCGACAGCGACATGTGGCCTCTCCCGCTGCCGAAGGTGCCGAGGTTGCTTGGCTGTCTGTTCCGCTCGCTCCGTCTTTCCCGCGGAGTGCGACCAAACTGGCCGCATTGTCCCCCGTGAACGGGGCACGGGGGGATGGTTATTCCAATAGTGCTGAAGCGCCTTCAGGTTGAGAAAATGAATAAAACTCGACATCTCCCTGTTCTCGCTGCTTTTGATTTCATCTGCAGAAACGCGGGACCTCCGATGGAAGGCCCCGCTCCACCCTCTCATTCGTGCGGTCGTTCCAGAAAAGATGGCGCTTCCGCTCGGAGAAGGCGTTTCTGATCTACCCGGCGCGGTTGTGCCTTACGCCGCGATCGGAACTGGCGGTGCGGCTCTTGCCCGCATGGGGACACGGAACGCGAGATCAGAAGCCAGAGGATCACACCCGGCAGGGGTGACCGTGCCCGCCTGGACCAGGCATTCCAGCGTAGAGCGAAGTCTGATCCCCGGTATACCGGTATGGGCCACCAGAGACGTCAGCATCACGCCACGTCCGTCATGACCGAGGCGGCGGAGCACGGAGAGGACACGCGGAGCTAGCGGATCGTCTCCAAAAAGGGGGCGCGTTACCATGATACGCCTCCCTCCAGTCGGTTGCGCCATCTCCGGGCGGCTGTGCGCAAGGAGCGGCGATAGCGGGAATAAAGTCCTTTCAGTGTCGACATCCACATCCTCCGATTAAAGCAACATGGACTTCAGTTGTCTGGCTCACAGAGCCTATGCCGGACCCGATGGCGTCCAGCGAAAGAAAAATTGGAAGAGATGCTTGCCTCGTCAAGAGGGCACGAAATGCAGATGGAGGGATCGAAGAACCGTTGATTGATGTGCTTGGCCCGTGATTTCTGGGTTTTGGCAATCTGATTGACGGTTCTTTGGGGCGTTTTCTGTTTGTGTTTTGAACGGATTAGGGGCTGTCCCCTGCTGGATGACTACGCGCTCGCGCTGATTCGCTCCAGGAAGAGAAGACGGCGCATATTATAGACGATATTGGCGAGCCCGATCCTCATGGTGGCCCGGGTGATACCGACAGTTCGGATCAGCAGTCCCGTCTGTGATTTCTGATCGGCAAAGACATGCTCGACACGAGATCGGATCACAGACTTTCCGGCATTCGATTTCTGGATATGCCGGGGCATAGGTTTGAGATGCGGCTTTTTCCTGTGAACCTTGGAGACAAAGCCCTGCTTTTCCATGAAGTCTTCGTTGGCTTTGGAGCGATAGGCCGTGTCTGCCCAGACGCTTGAGGCCGTATTGGTTTTATCCAGCAGCCCCTCTCTCAATCGCGCGCCATCGCTGGCAACGGCATCCGTCGTCTTCCATTTCCGGATGAACCGATACTTCCGGTCGATGGAGACGTGATCTTGTACCGAGAGCGCAAGCAATTTTTCCGGTTTCAGGAGTTCTTTTCGATCCGATTGGAACGACGTCCTGCTCTACTGTTTTCTCCGACAGTATAGCGCTCCAGAGTGATAGCTTTTGCTTCACAGAGGGTGATGCTGTTTCCCTCCCTGTCGCGCACTTCATAAGGCTTTCCTCGTTTGAGAACGCTGAAGATCCGGTTCACAATACGATTGGCAACGGCACATAAAGCCTGTTTGTGATGATGACCTTTCGCCGTCATCAGCCTCCAATAAAGTTCTGCCAGTTCAGGATCTGTTTTTCGTGCCGTATCAGCAGCAAGATAAAGTGCATGTTTGATGCGGTTATTGCCACCCTGGATCAGGGTCTGGCCCGCTCGCTCCACACCACCACTATCAGCCCTCCTGGGAAACAGGCCACAGAACCACCGTAAATGTTTTTCGGAATGAAACCGCTCAATGTTCTGCAAGATACCGATCAGGGTTGGCGCGAGATGACGGCCGACACCCGGAACACTGAGCAGAAGAGCCTGTGGGTCGAGGTGTTTATAGAGATCTGCAATATGCTGCTCAAAATCTTCAACTGGTTGGATTTTCTTCAGAACATTCTCAATTCCCGTCGCGATTTGGAATTGTAGTTCCGAAAAATCAATGTGTGTCCCATGAAGGTCTTGAGCGTATTGCGCCGCTTCACGTAACCCTGTGATCAGCGTTTCCACAAAGGGCCCACTGCGCGGATGGTTCCCTCCCGCATGAGCTCCAACATATTTGGCGAATGTCGTACGACGCGCCTTCAAAACATCCGAGGGGTGAAACCATTTCTGCAACAGGGCCAAAGAGAGCCGTGTTCCTAAGTCGGGCAAGACTGCTTCAAGCCTGGGGGATGCCCAACGAATGAGATCAAGCAGGCGCCGCCTGGCATCCGCGATCTCGTTCTGAAAGCGGCTTCTCTGTTTGATTAGACGTTGAAGAGCGTGGCTTTGCGGATCCGGAATGTGGACTGGATCAAGACGTGGTCCACCAAATGACGGTATGGCCGCCAGGATCTGGGCATCAGCCATATCCGTTTTGGCGTGTTCGGAAAGGTAACGGCGTAGAGCCTTGACCCGTTTTCCCTTGACACGATCCACGGTGACGCCAGCATCTGCAAGATGGTGGGCAACAGGAAACCAGCTCATGCCGGTTGGCTCCATGATGGCCTGAATGTGGTCATCCGCTCTCAGCCCCATCACGGCTGTCTGAACAAAAGCGGCGAGTGAGGGCTGATCGTGCCTGAAACGAATTGCACGGCCATTAGGGCGGCCATCGTCATAGATCTGAGCGAGGTGATCTCCGCGAATGGCCAGATCAATACCAATGATACGGAATGTCATGGTCGGTCCTTTCTGGTGAGGGAACCAACGCTACGGTCACAGTCAGGTGTGTCATTCGTGGCCGATCAACTTCACTCAAAGCAGACGCCACAATCTTGTTACTCTTGCCCCGTCAGCGCGGCCGGACCGGGTTCATGCTTCACAAAAGACGAGACGATCGGCGGATCTCTCAGGGACTTCAGCCCCGAACCGGCCTGGTTCGCTCTGAGAGTATAGACCCGGTTCCCGGCATGCTGGGAACCGGGTCTGATCCACAACCACGTCTCCGAAGCCTGCGCTTCTCCGACTTTCTCCATGGCATCAAACCCGGCCCCGCTATCGATACCTGGGATTTGTAGCCAAAGAACGGGATGGCGAGATCGCTGGATGGCATGGTTCCATCATCCTGCCGCTTCGCCTTCGTGAACTTCAGCGTCCAGCGCGCATGGCGATCCTTGTGCGACAGCTTGGACGGCTTGTCCTGCCAGTCTTCGGGGGTACGTCCTGCCCGGAGATCTACCTTCTCGGCATTAGTATTGCGCTGCTTTGGAGCAGCCACCAGCGTTGCATCCAGGATCTGACCCGACATCGGCAGATAGCCTGCGTTCCGCAGGGTCGCATCAAAGCGCTCAAACAGTCTTTCAATGGCCCCCGCCTGTGTCAGGCGTTCACGGAACAGCCAGATTGTTTTGGCATCAGGCACCCGATCTGAAAGCCCCAGACCAAGGAAACGCATGAACGACAGCCGGTCGTTGATGAGATATTCCGTCCGTTCATCAGACAGATTGTTCAGCGTCTGGATCACCAGGATCTTGAACATCAGCACCGGATCAAATGGCCGTCGCCCGCCTTTGCTTCCATCTGAATAGGCCAGGGCCTTCTCCAGATCAGGGCAGAACGCTTCAAGCTGATCACCAAGCCCGCTCAATCGCGCAAGCCGCTCTTCAACGTCAAAGAAACCAGCCTGCTTCATCTTCTCCCTCAATCAATGCAGGAGAAATGGAATCACAGAGACAGACTCAAAACCAGAGGGTTTTTCGAACCCTCCAGGTAGCCCTGACGATTGGCTTCTGGCTTCGCGGGGGCGGGACGATACGATAGAATAGTCCTAACCACCCTCCATCTGCCATCCAGAGCGGGGTATTCCCCCACTATTGAGCTTTCTAAAATTAATTAGGCAAAACAATGCGAAGCCAGTCACCTTGGAATGCACGTCTCCCAGACGGAACCGGATCGTCAGCAGAGCGTCTAGCCGACGTGCTGGGATCAGACATACTCCATGGTATTTTGTCTGTTGGCGATCGACTGCCAGCACACCGTGACCTCGCGTGGCGTCTGGGCATCGGCATTGGATCCGTTACGCGCGCTTATGCCATTCTTGAAAGACGCGGATTAGTGCGGGCCGAGCATGGGCGTGGATCTTTCGTTGCAGCACGGGCGGATGATCGGTCGATTTTGCTGGATATGTCCACCAATATGCCCCCGCCCATGTTTAGTGACCGAGCACTCGCTCGCACCCTGTCACGTCTGGCCCGTACCGTCGACGCCGCCCTTTTTAACGTTTATCCACCTGTTGCTGGACATATCGAACACCGTCGAATTATGGCGCACTGGCTGACAGGTTGCGGTATCGAAATCGATCCGGAAAATCTGTTACTGACTGGTGGAGCGCAACAGGCACTCAGCGTGGCGTTCACCGTCGCGCGCCCACATGTGGGCAGCATTATAACCGAAGAGGTGACCTACCCCGGCATGCTGGACACAGTGCGTCGCGGAGGAAAAACCTTGCAAAGTATTGCCATGGATGCGCGCGGGATGATGCCTGATGGGCTGGAAGCCGCCTTATCGTCACCCCAAACTGGACGGGCATTAGTGTATGTAACGCCCACCCTGCATAATCCAACCACCGCTTGCATGGATAGCGATCGAGTACATGCCATTGCCCAGTTATGCCGCCGGTTCGATGCTCTGGTCATCGAAGATGGTGTCTATGCTGGACAGAGCAAGCTAAACCACACTCTCGCGGCGCTCATTCCGGAACGGACTTTTCATGTTTCCAGTCTGTCAAAAATCATCAGTCCAGGTTTGCGCATAGGCGCGCTTGCCCCCCCAGCTGCATTCGCAGCGCAGACACTTCCAGTACTGCTTGCATCATCCCTGATGATCGCTCCCCTGTCCTATGCGATGATGGCTCAGTGGTTGAGCGATGGAACGGCTAGCAGCGTCCGTCAATCTTTACGTGCCGAAGCCGCAAGACGACGGAATCTTGCCCGTAATATATTGGGCAAACGCATGACAGAACCGGGTGGAGACGGCTTTCACCTTTGGCTGCCCATGGATGCATCCACAGCAGAAAACGTCGCTGAAAACGCAAAGGCACTCGGTGTTTCAATCGCACCACCGAGCGCTTTTGCCAGTTGCGACACCCTTCAAACAACAGGCGTAAGGCTCGCCCTGGGTGCCGTATCCTTCAAAAATCTGACCGTAGCGCTGACGCGCATACGTCAGGCATGCGAACTAGTAGAAAGAAAAGTGTCACGCGACACTATAGTCTTAGGCTGAAAGTGTCACTCCGCGTTAGTCTGACAAGAACAGTCAGGCGGCGGAGAGAAAGCATGTCAGACCTATCAACAAATGTCCTTACTATCATTGCCGAAATCTACATCCGACCTGAACACAAAGATGCCGTCCTCGGCGCAGTTGCGGCATGCGTTATCGCGTCGCGTTTAGAGCCGTCCAATATCTCCTATGACTGCAAGCGTGACCAAAACAACCCGCAGCATCTCGTGTTTATCGAACAGTGGGAGAGTCTCGACGCGCTTCTAATTCATGAGCAGACGGCACATTTCCTGGCCATGAAAGAGACGTTTACGGCAGGACTGGAAAGACCACTGACGGTCACATTGCTTGAGCCGTGTCCCCGGATGGCCTGACGATGGCAAAATACGTCTATATCATCGGAACGCGAGACACCAAGGACGCAGAACTCCGTTATCTGCAAACCAAATTGTCGGAACGTGGTGTGCTCTCCAGAGTTGTCGATGTCTCCACAGGACACAATTGCACCGGTGTCATTCAAGCCACCGATGTCGTGGCATGGGACGTCGCATCATGCCACCCGCGTGGGCCCGATGCCGTATTCGGGAATGTCAGAGGTCCAGCAATTGCAGGAATGTCTGACGCGTTGTTGCACTATCTCTCCTCGCGCCCTGATGTGGCAGGAGTACTGGCACTAGGGGGGTCTGGAGGCAGCGCACTGGTAGCACCTGCTTTGCAGGCAATGCCCATCGGTATTCCAAAAATTCTTGTGTCCACCGTGGCATCTGGAAACGTTGCGCCTTATGTTGGTGGATCCGATATAGCAATGCTGTATTCCGTGGTCGATATGCAAGGGCTGAACCGTGTGTCGCGGCGAGTGCTCGAAAACGCAGCGAATGCCATGGCCGGTATGGTGCGTTCTGCGACGCATGAACCCGAAGACCAACGCCCTGCGATTGGCTTGACGATGTTTGGTGTAACGACACCCTGCGTCACACACCTGACTGATACCTTGCATCATCAGTTTGACTGTTTGGTGTTTCACGCCACCGGCACGGGTGGTCGTTCGATGGAACAGCTTATTGATCGTGGAGTCATACGCGGTGTAATTGACGTTACAACAACGGAATTCTGCGACCTCATTGCGAATGGTATTTTTCCTTGTGGAGAAGACCGGCTCGGCGCAGTTGAACGCACTAAAGTGCCTTATGTCGGCAGTTGCGGTGGTCTCGACATGGTCAATTTCGCTGCCCGAGATACGGTTCCACAAAATTATAGAAATCGTGTTCTGGTAGAGCATAACCCACACATCACACTGATGCGTACATCAGCCGAAGAATGTCGTCAGATGGGGCAAATGATTGCCGAACGCCTGAATCACTGCGAAGGCCCCGTCGCATTCTTTATACCGGAAGGCGGCTTTTCTTTACTTGATGCGGCTGGAGAGGTCTTTTTCGATCCCGAAGCCGATGAAGCATTCGTCGCGGCGTTATCAGGGATGCTGCGCGAAAGCGCAAGGCGAAGGCTGATACGCCTGCCATATGCGCTCAATGATTCTGCTTTTGCTCAGGCAATGGCGGACGAATTTCAGACAATGTTCAAGGAGACCGAATTCAATGCCTAGCATTGCACGCGAAACTATTCTTGGTCGTTTGCGCGGCCTTATCGCAGAAGGGCGCCCCATCGTTGGGGGCGGAGCAGGAACAGGTCTTTCCGCCAAATGTGAGGCGGAGGGCGGCATCGATCTGATCGTCATTTATAACTCCGGTCGTTACCGCATGGCTGGACGCGGTTCACTTGCGGGCTTGCTTGCTTATGGCAACGCCAATCAGATCGTTATGGAGATGGCACGTGAGGTGCTGCCAGTTGTCCCAAACACGCCAGTACTTGCCGGCGTGAATGGTACCGATCCATTTGTGGACTTTGATGTATTCCTCGACGAAATACGCAGGGTGGGTTTTTCTGGTATACAAAACTTCCCGACAGTCGGGCTGATTGACGGTACATTCCGAAAAAACCTTGAAGAAACCGGCATGAGCTATGCTATGGAAGTGGATGTCGTCGCTCGGGCCCGCAAGAAAGATTTGCTCACGACCCCTTATATCTTCGACCCAGAGCAAGCTGTCAGCATGACAAAAGCGGGCGCGGATGTTCTGGTTGCCCACATGGGCCTGACAACTGGTGGCAATATTGGTGCAGAAACAGCATTCACACTGGACGACTGTATAACGCTGATCAACCAGATGACGGATGCTGCCAAAAGTGTGAGAGACGACGTCATCGTTCTTTGCCATGGCGGACCGATTGCAATGCCTGAAGATGCCCAGAAAGTCCTCAAGGCTTGCCCTGATTGCCATGGATTTTATGGTGCATCGAGTATGGAACGGTTGCCAACCGAACGCGCGCTGGTCGAACAGACACAATTGTTTAAATCTATGACGCGCTAGTATTCTTCCTGAAGGGCATGTTAGGAAATAGTAATGTCTTAAACATGCCTTTCTTTTTCCTTCCGTACATTTGAAAAATTCCATGAATAGCCATATAAATCAGGAGCATAGACATGATAGGAAGCGATATCAGTGATGCTATGCTCCGGCCCCAGTCTCGGGAACAGATCCCCGACGATGAAGAGATCGCCAGTCAGCGTCACGGCTGGTAGTGTGTATGACACAAGGCGATCTCATGAAACCATTACCAGCCCTGATACATGGTAGATCATACCTCCCAAAAAGAATGTAGTGTTATGGCGCCTCGCATCAGCAAAGATGCCATCACCCGAAATGAAACTCTGTAGGCCTACGGCTATCCCGGACGGGCCAAGGGGAACGATGGAACACCCATCAGACGGGCCGTCTCATAAGCCTAAGCACCCTTAATGCCCTCTCCGCGTTGACAGGGTAAATTGTACAACAGAGCCACACAACAGGAGAAATGTCATGCCCCTCGACGTCGCCAGTGCCATTCTGCAACGCCGCGCTACCAAAGTCTTCGATCCCGACCACCGCATGACGGACGCTGAACTCGACACACTGCTCGGTCTCGCCCGCCGTATGCCAACGGCGTTCAACATCCAGAATTGGCGCTTCGTCGCCGTGACCGATCCAGAACTGCGCACCAAGATCCGCGCCGTCGCATGGGATCAAGCTCAGGTTACCGACTCTTCCGTGCTTCTGGTTCTCTGCGCTGACATCAAGGCGTGGGAGAAATCCACCACGCGCTACTGGGAAAACGCCTCCACCGAAGTGCAGCAATTCATGACCGGCGCGATCGATCAGTATTATCGTGGACGCGAACAGGTCCAGCGCGACGAAGGCATGCGCTCGTGCGGTATGGCAGCGGCAGCCATCATGCTACAGGCCGAAAGCATGGGCTACGGCACATGCCCGATGGACGGTTTCGACTTCGACGCAGTGGGCAAGCTGATCAATCTTCCCGAGGACCATGAAATCGTCATGTTCGTCGCGGTCGGTAAATGTGCCAAGTCCCCTCACCCGACCGGCGGCATCCTTCCGACAGACGAGATCATTTTCAGGAACACGTTCTGAGCCGCCACTCGCCTCAAAAGTTGCCAGAAGGCCGCCCGTGACAAACGCTACCGCTCACACGACATTCCGCCTGACACCGGCGATAACCGGACTGTTCGCCGGGGTGTGCGGCCTGACGGTCGCGAACATCTACTACGCGCAGGCTCTGATCGGCCCCATCACGAGTGCACTGGCCATTTCCTCCACATGGGCGGGAAGTATCGTCACGCTGACCCAACTCGGCTACGGGGCTGGGTTGGTCCTGATCGTGCCGCTCTGCGACCAGTCCGAAAACCGTCGTCTGATCCTCCTGACGATTGCCGGGCTTGTCGTCAGTCTGATCGGAGCGGCGCTCAGCACCTCAGTCGCGACATTCATGCTGTTTTCCGTCACCATCGGTCTGTGTTCCGTGGGGTCGCAGATTCTGCTGCCGCTCGCCACGCATTTCGTGGAACCCGGTCAACGTGGCAGAACGATCGGCAATATCATGGGCGGCCTGCTGTCGGGGATCATGCTCTCGCGGCCCGTCGCAAACGCTATGGCGGCCGCGTTCGGCTGGCGAGCCGTGTTCTGGGTCTCTGCTGTCGTCATGATGCTCGCGGGTCTTGGGCTGGCGCGCGTTCTGCCCGTTCAGGCCCCAACCCGCCGCATGTCTTACGGAAGCCTCTTGCGGTCGATCATGCATCTTCTGGTCCAATACAGGACGTTAAGGGTTCGCATCGCCTGTCATGGTCTCGTCTTCGCTGTCTTCAACATGTTCTGGACCGCCATTCCGCTTTTGCTTCATGCCCAGTTCGGCTTTAGCCAGGGCAAGATTGCCCTCTTCGCACTCGCGGGAGCAGGCGGCGCACTGGCCGCTCCTCTCGCAGGACGCTTGGCTGACGCCGGACTGACCCGTCCGGCGACACTGAGCGCAATCGCACTCGTAGGCGCAACGTCTCTCACCTCGGGCTGGGCCGTCGCTGCAGGTTGGATTATCGTCCTCGCGGTACTTGCGCTGCTGCTGGATGGTGGGGTGCAAACCAATCAGGTCATCAGCCAGCGCGTGGTTTACAGTCTCAACGACACTGCGCGCGGACGCCTGAATGCTGCTTATATGGGCGGTGTGTTCGTCTGCGGTGCGCTCGGATCGTCTGGCGGGGCCGCACTCTACAGCATTGCAGGTTGGTGGGGCTTTGCGAGCGCAGGAACGCTCATGTGCCTTGCCTCCCTCGCGCTCTTTGCCGCCACGAATGGTAGGCATGCCGCCTCATGAACCCTGCTCCATTCTCTCCGTCCCTGATCTGGTTTAAAATGCACGAACAGATAGAAATTCAAGACTAGTCTGCTTACCGGCGTCGACCTTCTTGATGCATTCGTTCAGCGTATGCGTCGAACAATCTACCTTGGTAGTACTCGATCTAAGTGATATCGGCTGAATTTTATTATCGCTGTCCTCGTTCGGCTATCAAATTCAGAGTTCCAGAAGGACAAATTACTGGAGAATTTCATTAAATTCCAGAACGTTTCCGTCTGGATCACGAATAAAACAGACGACGCGTCTGTCGTGTCCCATATGCACGGGGCCTTCTGTGATCGTAATCCGTTCCTGTTCCAGCCAGGGAACAAAATCTACCATACTTTCGATAATAAATGCCGCATGTGTGTATCCTGGATATTTGACAGGAACATCCATCAGAACATTACCAGCCGGGTCTGACACACCATTAAAAATAAGATGAATACGAAGCCCGGATGGGTGATGTAGACCACAGGCTTTCACCGCTGGAGCGTATTCTTCTGGATCACGGATGAAGCCAAATTTGGCATAAAACCGTTCGGAAACGGCGAGATCCGTCACACGAATGCCTACATGATCTAGACTCAGATGAGAGAAGTTCATTGCGCCTCTCCTGTTTTCAAATCCGCTACAATATTCGCGAATGGAACAAATCCCTCTAGGCTTTCCGTGCGCTGCAACCATCTACTAATGGCCTTGTATTCTGATAGATCAACATTTCCTTCCGGAGCTCTCGCGACATAACTGTAAAGCGCGACATCCGCGATTGTCGGTTCTTGGGTTCCTGCGATCCAGGTCCGGCCCTGCAAGGTTTGTTCGATCACTTTGAGTGTGTCGTGAGCACGCTGGATGACCTCTTCCAGATTGAAGGGGGCGCCAAAGACTGTCACAAGACGCGCAGCACAGCATCCATATGTGATTTTTCCTGCCGCAACAGACAGCCAACGTTGAATTTCCGCCTCTGTTACTAGGTCCTCTGGCAGCCAATGAGATGGCCCCATTTTTCGCGCGACATAAACAAGGATGGCATTGGAATCCGCAATGATAGTCCCGTCATCATCTAGAACGGGAATTTCTCCAAAGGCGTTCAGCCTTAAAAATTCCGGAGTTCTCTGCTCACCCGCGGCAAGGTCGACAAGCGTCAATTCGTGAGGCAAGCCGACAAGAGAGAGAAAGAGGTGCGCCCGATGCGCATGCCCCGAAAGGGGATGATAATAGAGCTTCATGGGGAACTCCCGAAAAAAACGGTTGAACAGATACGTTGTCTTCTCACGCAACAAAGCGTGCGATAATCTACCAAAAGCGCACTTCATTATTACGTTTTGTGGCTATAATTTGTTGATTACAGGAGAGAGATCTGATCGACCTTCCGGCATTGCGGATCTTTATGGCCGTGGCCGATCACGCCAGTTTTGTCGGAGCATCCCGAAAGCTGGGTCTTTCCGCAACAACGGTAACACGGACGGTGAGAAGCCTCGAGACAGCTCTCGGAATCTCCTTATTCAACCGTACAACCCGCTCTGTACATCTGACCACTGAAGGCGTGGTGTTTCTGGCTCGGTGTCGGGCAGCGATTTTCGACCTAGATGGTGCGATTGCTATAGCGCAAGGTGCGAGGACTGCTCCCCAAGGAGTATTGTCGATTACCGCCCCCGTTATTTTTGGACGGGTACACGTCCTTCCCGTTGTCACAGAACTTTTAAAAGCCTGGCCGCAATTGAACATCAGGCTTTTTTTGACAGACCGGGTTGTTCATCTTGTGGAAGAAGGAGTTGATCTCGCCATCCGGATTGCGCCTCCACAAGACAGCGCCCTGAAGATGCAGAAAATCGGAGAGGTCCAGAAAATTTTTGTTGCCAGCCCAGCTTATCTGAAGAAACACGGAGAGCCACAGGTCTTTGAGGATCTCGCAACGCATAGCCTCATTGAGGTTAATGAATATGCAGCGGGATATTCTGAGTGGCGACAGGGCGGGAAATCTGGTTTTTCGATAAAAGTCTCGCCCCGGCTTTTCGTGAACAGTGTCGATGCGGCTCTCACAGCCGCCACCGAAGATCTAGGCATCGTCACGGCATTATCCTACCAAACTCACCAATTTGTTGAAAATGGGCAGCTTCGAAGAATTTTGACTGACACCCCCGCCTCAGTACTTCCGGTCTTCATCCTGTTCCCTGCCAAAGAACGTCAGTCCGTAAATGTTCGAACGTTTGTTTCCGCGATGAAAGACAGGTTTATGGCAAAAAGGTCTCTCAAAGCACACCTCACATAGAAGAAGGGTCCCCTGCAAACAGCCGCTACCATTTTTATGCATTGTGCGGCTTTACGTTTGAGCTTCATTCCATCGAGTAACTGCAAAGCTTTTTGAGCTCTAAAGCGGCAGACTACCCTGGTTCAGGGAGAGCTCGCACAAGACGCAGAAAAGCGCCGGTCAAAATCTTTGGCGATTGCTGCAAGAGTGACCTCGCCTAGTTGAGCAATCAGAAGCGCCTCAGCTTTTTCGAGTGCGCTCGTCATTGACGCATTTACGGCCTGCTCGACGAGGCAATCGGGCGCCGGGTCGGCCAGGCCAATTGCGAAAATACGTGGCTGCCCCACGGCTTTGTAGACATCAAGCATCGAGATACTTTCCAGCGGCTTCAGAAGCGTCCACCCGCCAGCGTGCCCCTTGATGGAACGAACGAACCCCACATCCCGCAGGCCTGCCATCGTACGCCGAATAACAACCGGATTGGTATGCAGCATTTCCGCTGCTTCACCGGAGGTGATGGGCCCATTCGCGCGATCCATATGGATCAGCAAATGCATCATTCTCGATAATCGCCCGTCCAGTTGCATCGCCTGCCCTTTAGGCTCTTCTATCATGTCACATCAAGAGTTGCAAAAAGCTGATATGCATATATGTAACTTCAGACATTACATATGAAGTTGAATAGGATTTAACCATGTATGATGTGATCGTGATAGGCGGCAGCTTTGCCGGACAAGCGGCAGCTATTCAGCTGGCACGGGCTCGCATGAGCGTTTTGCTGATCGATGCTGGCTTACCGCGAAACCGCTTCGCAGACGCGTCTCATGGTTTCCTCGGCCAGGACGGCAAAGCGCCGAACACCATTATGCGTGAAGCCACTGCACAATTACGGCGATATCCAACTGCGCAGATCTTGCAGAACGACGCGCAGAAGGTGGCACGGAATGGCAAGACGTTTACTGTGTCTCTAGCCAACGGAGCAAAATTTCAGGCGAAGCGGCTGATACTCGCTACTGGCGTTTCCGATACTTTGCCCGATATCCCTGGTGTAGCGGAACGATGGGGCAAGACCGTTCTTCATTGTCCTTATTGCCACGGATATGAGGTCCGCAATCATCAGCTTGGAATTATCGCCACAAACCCAATGTCAATCCATCAGGCAACATTAATACCCGATTGGGGGCCAACAACTTACTTCACTCAGGGAATTTACGAGCCTGATCCAGAGCAGGCAATGTTGCTTAACAAGCGCGGCGTCGTGATCGAACGTACTCCAATCATTTCTCTCATCGGAGATGCTCCTGGTTTGGATGCCGTGAAGCTGGCGGATGGACGGCTCATTGAAGTCGCAGCTGTGTTCACGGTACCGAAAACCAGACCTGCCAGCCCGATTGCCGAGGATCTGGGCTGTATTCTGGAAAACGGACCTACCGGTCCGTTCATCAAGGTCGATACCTGGGGCGCAACCTCTGTGTCCGGGGTCTATGTAGCTGGGGATGCGGCTAGCCCGATGCATAATGCAACGGTCGCAGCAGCGTCGGGTGTCCTGGCAGGTATAGCGGCGCACCAATCTTTAGCCAGGGCGTGATCACGCGGTAACGCAATCCGCTGCTTGTCATCGAATGCTCAGTTTTCTTTTCCATGCCCGAGCCGATGGCCAGGTCGGAACCCATAGGAGCGGGCTTGCCATGCGATCAGGAAGCTTACAGCAGCGAGTGCCATCACAATCCAGGGGAATGACAGAGCTCCCCACGTTTCCAGCAACACACCACCCAACAGGCCACCGCCGGCTATGGCGCTGTTCCAGACGACGACATTCATCGATAACGCAACATCTGTACCCTCCCCGGCTGCATCAGCCAGAGCCGTCTGGAGCAACGTCGCGGCCCCTCCGAAAGTCAGACCCCATATCGTAACGCCAATCATGATCACCGCAGGCGATGCTGATCCAATTGCAAAAAAAACTGCAACAGCAGCGAATATTGCCAGACTGACCAGAACAGAAAGCCGGAGGGCATGATCGACCGTGCAACTGGTGAGCCAGATGCCTGCAAGGGCAGCAAGGCCAAAAAGCAGGAGGATGCGGTCCGCCTCTCCTGCCAGCCCTGCCGGTGTAATGAACGGTACGATATAAGTGTAGAGAACGTTATGCGCGAGCATCCATGTTACCACGACGCCCAGAACAGATCGCACCCCCGGTGTTCGCAGGACATGACCGAACGGCTGGCGCTCATGATGTGCAAGGCCTGGAAAATCAGGAACCTTCGCCAGAACCCAGACAATTAACAGCAAGGTGGCACCCGACATGATCCAGAAGGCCAGTCTCCATCCCACAGCCGCGCCCAGCCAAGTGCCCGCCGGAACACCTACAGAAAGCGCGATCGGCGTGCCAACCATGGCGATAGCCAGAGCACGTCCTTGCTGAGCGGGTGTCACCATTCTGCGTGCATAGCCGGCCAGCAGGGCCCAGGCGAGCCCTGCCGCTGCACCCGCGCCATATCGCGCCACGAGGGTCAGGTCATAATCCGTCGAGAATGCTGTGATGGAGTTAAAAACTACAAAACCAATGATCGCCAGCAGTAGAACCCGCCTTCTCCGCCAGCGCTGTGTGGCCAATGTTAGCGGGATCGCAGCACTCAGGGAGCCCAAGGCGTAAGCCGTGACCATCTGCCCTGCCAAGGCGGGGGAAACATGCAGCCCAGCCCCGATCTCAGGCAGCAAACCTGCAGGAAGAGTTTCAGTCATAATGCAGATGAAGCCAGTCATCGCCAAGGCGAGTAAGCCGGCCATAGGTAATCTGTCATCGGGACTTCTGCGAAGGGGTATCGTCTTGGAGGTCATGCGGCTCTCATATATGGATCGAATGATCTATATATGAGAGCGTAAATTCTTGGCAATTACTTCTGGATCACTTAATATGAAAATCTTTCAAAAGGAGCAATACCATGGCGCGAACAGGGCGTCCCCGGGAGTTTGACAGGGACAAAGCACTCAATGCCGCCATGACGCTTTTCTGGGCGCAGGGCTACGAACCGACCTCCCTGACACAGCTCAAATCCTGCATGGGCAATATTTCGCCGGCAAGTTTCTATGCCGCGTTCGGCTCGAAGGAAGCCTTGTTTCGCGAAGTCGTGCAGCATTATCTGGCGACCTACGGACAGGTGATGTCGCCCTTATGGGACGAAAACCTGATACCGCGGGATGCGATTGAACGGACTTTGCGCGGTTCAGCGCGTATGCAGGCGACCCGGACGCATCCCTGTGGCTGTCTGGTCGTCTCGGGCGCCAGTAACTGTTCGCCCGAAAACGAAGCCGTTCAGGCCCTTCTCGCTGCAGAGCGCCAGCG
>NZ_JOPF01000026.1:0-56094 GCF_002153595.1 Gluconobacter sp. DsW_056 | reverse complement strand
CGGCTCGCGCCGTTGGGCCTGTGGCCTGCGAGTGCCCCTGCGCTGTAATGACGCCGTTACGTCATTACAGCCGTGCCGCGTTACTCAAGGAGATGAAGAAAGAAGGAGGATAAAAGAAGGAGCCGCTGCCTGTCAGCCGCCCGTGCTGCAACAGGTGGGTCGCCGCCCGTCCTCCCCATGCTCGCCGGCTGCGCGTGGGTGCGGGTGACGCCGATCCTGCCGCTGCGCGGCACTGTTGCACCCCGGTCGCCCGACACGCCGTCGCAAGGATGTTTGAAGAACCAGAGATGGATCGAGCATCATGCAACGCTACCAGTTCCCCTATGTTCCCACCCCCCGTGGCCGGCCTCCGATGCGCTGGACGGATACCCAGGAGCCCACAACCTGCCGCCGCTGCAACACGCACTGGGAAGACGGTGATCCGGCGCTGACGATTGCCTGCACGGGCTGCGACGCTCCTGCGGATGAGCCGTGCCGCCGCAGCTCTGGTGGCAATGAGCGTGTGTGCGCCTGTCGCGATGAAGCGGCCGTCCAGATGGGGCTGCTGACGCGTTGTGAGGGACTGACCTGGGACGGTCGCCACGAAAAGCCGCTGCTGCTGCGGGAACGCCCGATCGCCCAGGCTCTGATGTGCCGCTCTGTGCGGACAGGCGCCCCGGTCAGTCGGTGGGCATCATGAGCCCTGATCTCGCGTCCTATGACAGAATCATCGTCGCCGTGTCCGGAGGCAAGGACGGCACAGCCTGTTTGCTTGCGCTGCTGGAAGCCGGTGCTCCGGTCGAGCGCATCGAACTCTGGCATCACGAGGTGGATGGGGTAGGGCGGTCCTTCATGGACTGGCCCTCCACAGGCCCGTATGTCGCTGCCCTCGCACGCGACTTCAACCTGCCGCTCTATCGCTCCTGGCGCGAGGGGGGCTTCGAGCGCGAAATGCTGCGGGACACTACGCCCACAGCTCCGATTGTTTTTGAAACGCCTGACGGGGTCGTCAGAACAGGAGGGCAGGGGCCAGAGGGGACACGCCTGCGTTTTCCCCAGGTCTCAGCCAGCCTGTCTGTGCGCTGGTGTTCGGCGAGCCTCAAGGTTGATGTGGCCGATCGCGCCTTGCGGGGACAGGACCGGTTCCTGAACCGACGTACCCTGATGGTCACAGGCGAACGCGCCGAAGAGAGCCCCGCACGGGCCCGCTATGCCGCCTTTGAGCCCCATCGGACTGACACGAGGAACGGGACACGGCGGCGTCGTCATGTTGATCACTTCCGCCCTGTGCATGCCTGGTCCGAGGCCAAAGTCTGGGACATTCTCAGGCGTTGGCGCGTCATGCCCGCCTATCCCTATCAGGTCGGGTTTTCGCGCCTGTCCTGCGCGTTCTGTATCTTTGGCAATGCAGACCAGTTCGCCACCCTGAAATGGATGGATGCGAACCGGTTTGCGAGGCTGGTGAACTATGAAAAGGACTTCGGCTGCACGATCAAACGTGACCGAGGGCTTGATCAACTTGCGTCCGAGGGCGCGCTCTATCACGCGGCCAGGTCACGCCCTGATCTCGTGGCAGCCTGCCTGTCAGCCCAATCGATCCCGTCGGTTCTGACGGAGAACTGGATCCTCCCGGCCGGAGCCTTCGGCACCGGGGGAGGGCCGGTCTAGTTTCAGGCGCGGGCCGGACGGCCGCGACGTTTCTCGGGAAGCTTCTTTACCGGAGGAAGGGTGTCTTCCTCCGGGGAGGGCTCCTGCGGCGCAGAGGCACGGGTCGTGGAGCCCAGGCCAATCTCGCGGGCGAGGGACGAGCGCTTCTCAGAGTAGCTGGGTGCGACCATCGGATACTCGCGCGGCAGGCCCCACCGGGCCCGGTACTCTTCCGGCGTCATATTGTAGGCCGTCTTGAGATGACGGCGGAGCATCTTCAGCTTTTTCCCGTCTTCCAGGCAGATGATGTAGTCCGGAAACACGGAGCGCTTCGGGCTCACGGCGGGGGTCGGGGCGTCTTCCGCGACAGGCTCCGGCGTGGTCGGGGTCGCGAGGGCGTCATGCACACTGCGGATCAGCGCGGGCAGGTGCTCTGCCGACAGGTCGTTCTGTGACAGATAAGCGGCCACGATATCAACCGTCAGAGGCAGAAGATCGGCATGAGGGTGTGTCGGGGTTTCGATCAGGTCGGTCATAAAATTCCCTCAAGGTTCTGGACGAGCCCTGTACATGGCCTGCACAGGTTATGACTTCAAGTCGATATGTCTATTACTGCACCCGACGCTGATAGTTTCCTGACCCGCTCTGAAAACGAAATCGTGTTGTCTTGACCGCTCCAGCACAGGTCACAACAGACGAAGGCGAGAACGGAAAAAGAGAAAAGAAAAAAGGAAGGAGGGGAGGCACCACGGGATCGCCCTGTGCCGCAAGGGGTGGGTCCGTCCGTGTCCTCGCTGGCGCTGCGGGCCGGGCGGTCCCGACGCTGACGCGTCGCCCTTGCCGCCCAGAACGACGCCGCGCTCGCCGGAAAGGGTCAGAAAGGAGACAGAAGACGATGCCCGTCATGGCCCTCACACGCCCAACCCCCACACAGAGTTTCAGCCTGGTTCAGGCCCACCGCGAGGGCTGGACCATTCTCGAAGGCTGCGGCCCCGAGCACGCCGACACCCAGCTGCGCGGCGTGACCTGCTCGGACCAGAATGCCTGGTGGCAGGTCGCACGTCAGGCCCGACAGGGATCGTCGTATCACCGAGAGGCCCTGTCGCGTCTGTCGTCCAGTGAGCGTGAGCAGATCTCCCTGCGCTTCGGCCCGCTGTGACCTGATCCGCAAGGCCTGAGCGCCTTTCGCCCAAACCCATCCTGTTTGTTTTCCGGCCCCCCGGTCTGCCTCGTGCAGCACCGGGCGCTGCCGCTTGTCCGGAGTTCCGCCCATGAGCAAGACCCAGCTCAGCTTTTTCGATACCTCAGCCCTTGGAGGCGGCAGCAATACCCTGTTCTGGGGCGACCTGCCCGGAGACCGTGCGCTCGACGAGGCTGCGTCCCTCGCAAAAGAAGCCGCTGCCGCTCCTGTGGTGGCCCCGAAGATCGACTTTCGCCTGTGCGGCACACGCGATCTGGCCCAGGGCTGGAAAGCGCGGGCGCGGGACAATCTCGCTGCCATCCGTCTCCTGACCGAACTGGAAACGGACGGCCGCAATGCAACGCCCTCCGAACAGGCTTTGCTGGCGAAGTTTACGGGATTTGGAGCCGGGGAGCTGGCCAACAGCCTATTCCCTCGTCCTGGCGAAGCCTTCCGTCAGGGCTGGGAGGAAATCGGCGTGCAGCTTGAAACGCTGACCAGTCAGCAGGAGCGGGCCGGACTAGCACGGGCCACGCAGTACGCCCATTACACGCCGGAACTGATCGTACATGCGCTTTGGGATCTGGTCGCGCAGATGGGCTTCCGCGGCGGACGCGCGTTGGAGCCGGGCTGTGGCACGGGTCTGTTCATGGGCGCGATCCCGGAGAAACTGGCCCCCAAGACAGCCTGGACGGCGATCGAGAACGACCCTCTGACGGCCCGCATCGCCCGCAAGCTGTTTCCGAACCAGTGGGTGCGGTCTGAGGACTTCACGACGGCGAAGATTGCCGAGCAGTTCGACCTCACGATCGGCAACCCGCCGTTCAGCAACCGCACGGTGCGCGGCACGGACGCGCTGGGACGCCTTGGCCTGTCCCTGCATGACTACTTCATCGCACGCTCCGTCTCCCGCCTGCGTCCTGGAGCGATGGGTCTGTTTGTGACGTCACGCTGGACGATGGACAAGCGCGACGCCACAGCACGCCGGTACCTGTTCGAAACGGCGGATCTGGTCGGGGCGGTCCGCTTGCCGGCTGGCGCGATGCGCGATGATGCCGGGACCGATGTGGTGGTCGACGTGCTGGTCCTGCGCCGTCGCGAGATTGGAGACAGCCCGGGCGGGACCGTCTGGCTGGAGGTTGCGGATCTACCCGACACGGATGAGGGGGAGGGACCGCTCAGCATCAACCGCTATTTCGTAGAGAACGGTCAGCAGGTGCTGGGTCGGCACGGCTGGACGAGCGGACAGTTCGGGCCGGAATACACCTGCGCGCCGAACCCGATGCTGATGCTCGACGATGCCCTGCCGAGCGCGCTTTTCCGCTTGGCCAGGCTGGCCCGGTTCCCGGTGCCGCAGACGCTCGACGTCGAGGCGCTGCGCGAAAGCCGCCGTGCGGATGTCGGCACGGCAGGGGAGGGGGCGAGCCTCAAGGAAGGCAGCTACCTGATCGAGAAGGGCGCGCTGCACCAGATCATCGACGGCCAGTCGGTGCCGGTGAAGGTCAAGAAAGGCGAGCAGAAGGACGGCATCTTCCAGAAGCACGCGCGCATCATCGAAGGCCTGATCCCCGTCCGCGATGCCGCCCGTGCGGTCCTGCGCGCCCAGGTGGAGAACCTGCCTTACAGTGCACTCCAGGCGGACCTCAGGCGCGCCTACCAGACGTTCGTGCGCCAGTTCGGCCCGATCAACCTGACGATCACCAGCACGCGTGTTGATCCCAAAACCGGGGACGAGAGCACGACGCAGCGGCGTCCAAACCTCCAGCCCTTCTACGACGATCCGGACGTCTGGCTGGTCAGCTCGATCGAGGAGTATGACGAGGACCGGCGGGTCGGCACACAGGGGCCGCTGTTCTCCGAGCGTGTGATCCAGGCGACGCTGGAGCCGGAGGTGCACAGCGCCCATGACGCGCTCGCGGTCTGCCTGCACGAGACGGGTGTGGTGGAGATCCCGCGCATTGCCGAACTGCTGGGACGGTCCGAGGACGAGGTCATCGCCGAGCTGGGCAGTGCCATCTATCTCGATGCCGGACGCAGCCAGCCCGGGCGCGATGTCTGGGTGCCAGCCGACGAGGCGCTGTCAGGCGCGGTGCGCACAAAACTGGCGGAGGCCCGCAAGGCGGCCGAGACTGACCCCCGCTTTGCCCGGTCCGTGGCTGCGCTGGAAGAGGCCCAGCCCGAGGATCTGCGGCCGAGCGACATTACAGCCCGTTTGGGGGCACCGTGGATCCCGACCGCCGACATCGAGGGCTTCATCGCCGAAGTCATCGGGGTCGACGCTGGCGTGTGGCACACAAAGGAGGTGGCGTCCTGGACCCTGGACAAGGGACCATTCCGGGGCAAGGCGGAGGCGACGTCCGTCTGGGGCACCGAACGGCGTCCCGCAGGGGAACTGATCGAGGATGCGCTCAATCAGGCCATCCCGCAGATCTGGGACACCTGGCGCGACGAGAACGGCGAGCACCGGACCCTGAATGCGCAGGAGACCGAGGCCGCCAAGGAAAAGCTCGCCGCCATCAAGACAGCCTTCCAGACCTGGGTGTGGCAGGAGCCGGAGCGCGCCGAGCGTCTGGTGCGGCTGTATAACGACACCTACAACAACCTCGTCCCCCGCGCATTCGACGGCGCGCATCTGCAGTTGCCCGGGGCCAGCACCACGATCCAGCTGCGCGCCCACCAGAAACGGGTGGTCTGGCGCATCATCGCCACGGGAAACACTTACATGGCCCACGCCGTGGGATCGGGAAAAACCTTCTCGATGTGCGCGGCGATCATGGAGCAGCGCCGTCTTGGCCTGATCTCGAAGGCTATGGTTGTGGTGCCGGGACATTGTCTGGCGCAGATGGCCCGCGAGTTCCTGATGCTCTACCCGACCGCGAAAATCCTGGTCGCGGATGAGACGAACTTCGTGAAGGCCAAACGCCAGCGCTTCCTCGCACGTGCGGCCACGGGACAGTGGGATGCGATCATCATCACGCATGACGCCTTCAAGTTCATCCCGGTCGAAACCGCGTTTGAGCAGGCGATGATCGAGGCGCAGATCGCGTCTTACGAGAGCCTGCTGTGCGAGATCGACGCCGACGACCGCATCTCGCGCAAACGCATCGAGCGCATGAAGGAGGGGATGAAAGCGAAGCTGGACGGGCTGGCCAGCCGCAAGGACGATCTGGTGCATCTTGGCGAGATCGGGATCGACCAGATCCTTGTGGATGAGGCGCAGCAGTTCCGGAAACTGAGCTTCGGCACGAACCAGTCCAGCCTCAAGGGCGTCGATCCGAACGGCAGCGGGCGGGCCTGGGACCTGTACGTCAAGGCCCGCTATCTCAGTCGCATCAATCCCGGTCGCGAGCTTGTTATGGCCTCGGGTTCGCCGATTACGAACACTCTGGGCGAGATGTATAATGTGCAGCGCTTCCAGCAGATCGACGCCCTGATCGAGCGCGGTCTGCACGAGTTCGACGCGTGGGCCGCCAATTTCGGGGAGACCCGCACCGAACTCGAGCTTCAGCCGAGCGGGCTGTACAAGCCTGTGACGCGGTTTGCGGAGTTCGTGAACGTGGCCGACCTGATGGCCATGTACCGGCATTTCGCGGACGTGGTGCAGCAGGACGATCTGCGTCAGTACGTGAAACTTCCCGAGATCGCTACGGGCAGTCGCCAGATCATCGTCGCTGATAGCGGACCGGCCTTCCGCGATTACCAGAAGGACCTGGAAGCGCGGATCAAGGTGATCGAGGAGCGTAAGGGCAAGCCGCAGAAGGGTGAGGATATCATCCTGTCCGTGATCAACGATGCGCGTCACGCGGCGATTGATCTGCGCTTTGTCCGATCCTGGGAAGACAACGACACCAGCAACAAGCTGAACGTCATGATCGCGAAGGTCTTCGACATCTGGAAGGCGACGCGCGACAATCGTTACACCGATCCCGATACCGGCAAGCCGTATGACCTGCCCGGGGCCGTGCAGATGATCTTCTCGGATCTGGGCACGGAAGCCGCGCTGGAGAAACGGGGCTTTTCGGCCTATCTGTGGATCCGCGACGAGCTGATGCGGATGGGCGTGCCGCGCGACGAGATCGCGTTCATGCAGCACTACAAAAAGAGTGCGGCCAAGCAGGGACTGTTTCGGGATCTCAATTCCGGGCGCAAACGCATCCTGATCGGCTCGAGTGCGACAATGGGCACGGGCGTCAACGCACAGCAGCGTCTGATTGCCCTGCACCATCTCGATGTGCCCTGGCTGGTGGCCGATATCATCCAGCGTGAGGGACGGATCGAACGCCAGGGCAACCAGAACCCTGTGATCCAGATTTACGCCTATGCCCTGAAAGGCTCAGTGGATGCCACAAACTGGCAGCTTCTGGAGCGCAAGCAGCGTTTCCTGTGTCTGGCCATGTCCGGAGACCGGTCAATCCGCCGTCTGGAGGATATCGGCGAGAGTGCGAACCAGTTTGCCATGGCGAAGGCACTCGCTTCGGGCGACGAGCGCCTGATGAAGAAGGCAGGACTGGAAGCAGAGCTGGCCCGACTGCGTCGTCTCAAGGCCGCCCATTACGACGACCAGTTCAACGTGCGTCGTGCGATCGAGCGGGCCGAGCGCGATCAGAGGACTGCGGAGACGTTTATCCCGAAGATCCGGGCAGATATCGCGAAACGCCAGTCGACACGAGGCGAAGCGTTCCAGCTTGTGCGCAAGTCGGATGTGATGACCGAACGTCAGGATGCCGGCAAGTGGCTGATGGGTCAGGCGCGCACGGCCAAACGCGCAGAAACGAAGGGCCGGTGGACACTCGGCGAGATCGGCGGCTTCGAGCTGGTGTGCGAGACCTGGAGTTCGACCTTCATGGACCAGACCGAATGGGAGGCGACCATCGCAATCGTGGCCGAGGACCGGATGATCGGGATCGACTTTGATCACGACACGGCCCCGCTTGGCTTTATCGCCCGTATCGAGAACACGCTGCTGCGCTTCGACAGCGAGCTTGCGGATGCGCAGCGGCTGCTTGCCGAGACGGAGCGCAAGCTGCCCGGCTACCGTGCCCGCGACGGGATGCCGTTCCGCGAGGCTGCACTTCTGGAGGAGAAGGAAGAAGAAATGGCGTCTCTGGAGGCGGATCTGGCCGAGGATACAGCGCGTCGGGAGGCGGAGGCCGCCGAAGCGCTGGCCGCGATGGAAAGCCTGAGCGTCAACGACGATGGGGGAGAAGGAGAGGAAGAAGAAGCGGCAGCATAAGGAGAGGGGGAAGGGGCGGGCATGGCCCGCCCGGTGCGGCAAGGCTCAGGCCGGGCGCGCTGACGCGCGGCCTTGCCGCACCGGGCAGCCCCTGCATCCGCGAAGAGGTTGAAAGAGACATCAGAGGAAGAGAGCATGTCCTATCGTATCGTCTATGACCTCGCCGCCGTGCGACTTCCCGCAGAAACCCTGCGCCCTCATGTTGCCGATAGCAGCTTTTATGCCGATCAGTATCTGCTGATGGAGTTGGGTGGCGATAATAATGTCTACGAGGGCCGTGGGTCGCTCCGCGCGAGAAGCTGGTCCCTGATTGGCGCGGGACAGAGCTGGGAGATCATGCGTCAGGTGGTGCAGTACGCTGCCTCCTGTGAGGGCGGCGGAATGCGCTTCTCCGGTGCCAGTGAGACGCAGGCAGAAACCTATATTCGCAAGTGCCGGACTGTTTTGCGGGATGCCGTAGCCGCGCAGGCGCTTCTTGATCGAGGCATGACCTGCACGGGAAAATTCGCGCTCCGCAAGGGGCCGGTTTCAGCGTGGCTCCAGAAGCGTGTGGACGAGCTGTCCACCATCAAGGCTCCGGAGATGACAGGCGAAACCCCGGTGTGGTCCTGGCTGAACCTGCTGCGTGACCCGAAGGATGCGGCCATCTTTCTGGCATACTCCAATCTGGACGACGCGCCTGTCTATAACCGGGCAACAGTCCATGGACCGTGTCATGAGCGCCACTCCATCATGAAAGGTCTGACCCCATTCGTGGAGCGCGCGGCATGAGCCGAAAGGACAAGGCCATCATTTCCAAGGTTCTGTGCGGTGTGAACGTGGAGATTTTCACCTATCCGAATGGTGAGGCCCTTCTGCGCACCGTGGACAGCTATCCCGTCAACGGGAATGACTGGCACGGGCCATATAAAGATGCGACCTGCGCAGAAGCCGATTTCGTGGACCGCAACGCGCCGCCCGTAATTACGCCGAAGGATCTGCAACGGGGCCGCCTGAATGGGACTATTGCCCAGACTCTTGAGGGCGTCGAGATGATGCTGACCATGGATCGCTGGACCGGGGGCAGTTGTCTGACGTCGTTCATTGTCAGACCCGAGGGGCAGGCATGAGCAAGGCCAAACCGTCAACCGCAGGCGTCGTCTGCCGGCACCTGGATCTCAGTACCGGGCATCTTCCGGTCGCAGAGCGTGATGCGTGCGAGCTTTATCTCAGCAGCGAGGGCACAGCAGGACGAAGCTGCCTCGGCGGCCCTTATGGCTGGATGATTTATGTTCCCACCGAGGCGGAGGACGTGCCGCAGGACGTGTCTCCGGAACTGGCCGCCCTGATGGCTCAGGCCCGGGGGCAGGATTGCCACTACATCCACTTCGATCGAGACGGGCCGATCGACGAGATGCTGACGTTTTACGACTGAACCGCCACCGCCGTGCCTGTCTCAGGACAGAGAGAAGGCGACGGGAAAAGAAACGAAAAATGAGAGAGGGAGCCGCCACAGGTCGCGGCTCCGCGCAAGGCTCAGGCCGGGCGCGCTGACGCGCGGCCTTGCGCGAAGCCACGCCCTGTGCCCGCGCCGAGAACATCACAACAGAAAAAAGGAGAGCGGCGTGTCAGACCCGGCAGGACAACCCGCGGCCGAAGTGGCTCTAAGAGCAAATCTGGCGCTGATCTTTGAGGCGATGCGGACGCATGGCGTGAAGACGGTCAAAGTTGAGTACGAAGCCAAAGAAGGCTGGTGGACAACACTTCATGTGACGGCGGACGACAGCCCGGATCTGTTCGAAGACCTGTCCCTGGAGAAGGCCGTTGCAGCGCTTGGACCTGACCAGACGATTGCCCCTCTGTTTCCGAACAGCTTTGACCTTGTGGTCTGGCACTGCGTCGAAACTGTTATCCGGCGCGTGCAGGCCGATTACGACACCGACGAAGACGGGTCTTACGGCACGGCCACGCTGACGCTGGCAACGCGACAGCTGGAGGTCGAGCACATCGAGCGTGTGGTCTCCCACCTCGCGCACAGCCTGATCGCCTGATTTCCCACCACGACACCCTTACGACATCACTGGAGCCCATCATGGACGAACTGCGCCTTGTCGATCCCAACACCCTGATCGCGAACCCGAACAATCCCCGTCAGACGAAGCCCGGTCAGGCGAGCATTCGTCAGCTGGCGCTGAATATCCGCGCAGTCGGGCTTGTTCATCCGCCACGCGTGCGTGAGCGCGGGGACGGCAGCCTGATGATCATCGCGGGCCACCGACGCACGGAAGCAGCAATTTATGCCGGTCTGACGGAAATTCAGGTCCATGTCACAAAGATCGACAATGGTCTGGAGGATCTGGCGGCGGCCAGTGAGAACATGATCCGCGAGGGCATGACCGAGCCGGACCAGTGGCGTGCCGTGACCCGGATGCGCGAAGAGCTTGGCTATACGGATCAGCAGCTGTGCATGGCGCTGATGATCACGCCTGCCTATCTCAAGGGCCTCTCTCTTCTGGCCAGACTGCATCCGCCGATCCTGCACGCCATCGAGATTGGCCGTGGCCCGGACCTGAAAGAGCGTCGGACTCTGGCCCTTTCGTCGCTGGAGGATCAGGCCGCCGCCTGGGCTGAAATGTTCGCCGAGAGCGTCGAGGAGGGAGAGGACCCGGCCGGATATCGTCTCAATGCCGACGATCCGGATGATACCGTGAACTGGCGCGACTTTACCTGGCACCTGCAGCAGGACGAATGGTATGCGCGTGATGCCCGGTTTGACGATGCGCTGGCGCAAAAGCATGGCATCGTCTGGATCGAAGATCTGTTCGGGCAGGGCGATGAGGACAATCGCTACGTCACGGATGCCTCGGCGTTTCGGGCGGCGCAGGAAGACTGGATCGCCGAGCATCGCCCCGAAGGAACGCTCGCGCTCGAGACAGGCGAGTATGGGTCTCCGCTTCGACCAGAAGGCTACAACTTCGTCACGCGATGGATGGGCGAGCAGGACACCGATGTCGCCGGCTACTGGCTCAATCCGAACACGTTGAAGATCGAAGAGCAGACGTTCCGCTACACAGGTGAAGAAACACTCCGCTCCGAGCCGCGGGTGGTGGAGCAGACGCCACCCCCAAAGAAGGAGCGCGCTGACATCTCGGGTACGGGTCTGAAGATGATTGGCTCTGTGCGGACCCTCGCGCTGAAGAAGGCGCTGACGGCGAAAAGCGAAGACGCGGATCCGTGGGATCTGGTGGCCGGACTGTTGCTCGCTCTGAATGCGAACAACGTCCATATTTACGGCTCTTCAGGCCGGTCGCCTTATGAGAACGCGGTGAAGACTGCCATGGAAGTGCTGTTTCCAGAAGGCGAGCTGGTGCGTGATGAAGCGCTGATCCGTCGGCACGCGCTGGATAGCCTCGCGGGCTTCATGAACTGCGAGGTCAGTATGCACTCCGGCTCCGGCATGGCAGCCGAACTGCTGGGCTGTCTGTTCAACGCGGACGCCCACATGCCGACCATGGCTGATGAGGCGTTCTTGAAGACCTACAGCAAGCCCGGCATCACCAAGGCGGTTCAGGCGCATGGGCTCGCGCCACTCAACACGGGCAAGGAGATGCGCGCTGCCCTACTGAATGCCGTGGGAGACGGACACTGGGTCCCGGAGGCCGCAGGTTTTGCGCAGGCGACTGGCGTCTGGACCGAGGAGGTTCGAAACAGGCAGGCCCGCCGCGCGAAATGGGCCGCCCTGAAAGACAATCTGGAAGACGAGGATGAAGACGGTCTGGAGTGCGCTGATCCGGAGGATCTGGAAAACGTGATGGACGAGGGCGGAGAAGACGCTGGCGATCCGCACGTCACGGAGGATGAGCCCACAGAAGCCCCGGACCTCGTGGTGCCGCAGGAACTGGTGGCCATGCAGGCTGCCATGGGAGGGCGGCTGGAGATCCTTCGGGTCTGAGGCAACGCGATTGCGGCCACGTTCCGGGCCAGACTTGCGCGTAACGCCTGATCTGGCACAACAGGAGATTGGGGTCGCCTGATGAGTCCGCGCGACGAAACGTCTGTTCAGGTTACGGTTCAGACGTCGCGGCCCCCGAAAATCGTAACCGGATGTGGGTCGGGGGTCGCTTGCCCACAGTCGTCAGAGTGAAAGGGGAAGCCATGATCTTCGTGATCGTGGTGGACCGTAAGTGGTTTACGAAGATCCTTCGTAAAACGAAGAAGACCCTTCAGGCGGTTGCCACCGCACTGAAGAGCCTCTCCGAGTAAATCACTTAAGGTAAACCGGGCCGTGAGGTGTTTTTTGCGAAGCCCCTCACGGCTCACCTCTGAACTTGGACGAACCGGTTGCGATTTTCAAGGGCGGAGTCAGCATGGCTCCGCCCTTTTTCATGCGGTGAGACGCAGCCTTGTTCCACAGGGCAGGACAGCCCGCGCAAGGAAACAAGACGAGAAAAGAGACGACAGGAGGAGAGAAGGGCGGGGTGCCAGAGCCTGTCTGTCGCCGCAAGGGGTGGTGTCCTCGGCTAACGCCTGCGGGACCGCCGCTGACGCGTCGCCCTTGCCCCGCCAGTCAGGCCCTGACCCCGGAGAGGACAGTTGAAGAGACATGAAGAGAAGGAGATCAGCATGTCCGAACACCCGACTGTCACCGTAGGCACCCGCGTCAGCACCATCCTGTACAACAGAGGCCGGGGCGTCGTGTCTGCGGTCCATGGCACGCCTCGTCCCGAGACAATCAGACGCCTTGCTGGCGGCTTCATCGCCGCGGGAGGCAATGCCAGCTTTGATATCGTCTTTGCCTGCGGGAGTATCAGCAAGAAGCTGCCCGAGAGCATTCTGCATGGTGTGCAGTGGACGATCTTCCACGACGAGCCCAAGGCCAGCCCTGAGGAAATTGCGCAGCTGCACGCTCATGCCGAAGCGTGCCGCGCTGAAAAGCAGGCACAGAAAGATCAGGCTGAGGCGGCGCATGCGGCCGAAATCGAGCGTCTGCGCACCGCTCCTGAATACGCCCATCTGGAGCAGGGATCGGACCAGAGCGGCGTGCTGGCAGGAAAGAACATCCGCCGTCTGCTGAAAGCCGCCCTGCCAAAACACAAATTCCGGGTGCGCAAATCCTCCTACGGGTCCGTCTTGATCGGCTGCGATGCCCCGCTGGACGATGCGGCGCAGAAGACTGTTGACGACATCAGAAAGCGGTTCAGATCGGGGTTCTATGATGCGGCGTCGGATTGCCACTCGAAAAGCCGGAGCCCCTGGCAGGACGTCTTTGGCAGCGCCGAATACGTCTTCTGACCCTACCTCACCCCTTCACAGTTCTTCAGGCCGCCGCGAGGCGGCCTTTGTCATATCAGGAGATCGACATGGCTTTCTTTACGCTCAGTGCTACGCCCGCCACCGCAAAGCGTGAGGGCTATTTCACCAGCACCACGATGGCGCTCATGTCCCATCTGGGTGAACGCCGCACCGTCGAGGCGAAGTCGGTGGATGGCCTCAAGCCACTCATTCTGAGCTTCGGCCGCGACACAGCGCTTCAGCATCCCGGCAAGTCCTTCAAGATCATGATCACGGTCAATCGTGGCAGCCGCAAGCCGCGCGGCTTCGACGCGGCTTATGATTCAGAGGAGCTTGGCACCTCCGAATGGCTCGAGACCACGATTGCAGATCCGGTACCTCACGAGGGCACGCCAGGTGTGGCCTCATGGGGAGCACGCTACACGCCATTCCGCATGGACGCTGCAGAGCCGCGCGAGGTCTCGCTCACCGAGGCCGAACGCCTGTCTGAGGACGGCCATCTCGGCTTCAAGGGGTGGGCCGCGGAAGTCGCCGCCAGTCTCGAGACCATTGGCGCGCCTGCGGCTGCTTTGGGCAACGAGACCCGGGACACTCTGGTGTCGCGCTATCGCGCCCACCAGCATCCTGCCCTGGCCGCCGCCGTCCTGATCGCAGCTTCGCTCGCGGATCAGCTGGCCGCCTGAGGCCAATGCAGGGGAGCGAATGATGTCTCCCCTGCCAGATCCAACAGTTCAAAAGACGAGCGAGTTTTCCATGGTCGATGAAAACCTTCTCCAGATCGAGACCTGTCTTCTGGATCGTCGCAGGGTCCATCTTGGCGTGGCACCGGATGGGCGCGTCTATCTGCGCGTGACGTCGTTCTGGCCGAAAGAAGCCGCCCAGCTCTGGCACGGCCCCTATTCGGATCGACAGGCGGCCGAGACGGATTTCCGAACCCGGACGCAGCCGCCGCGCGTCACGCGCGCCCAGATCGTCGAGGCCAGTCGCCGCGGGGAGCATGGCACGGTCGAGGGTGTTCCCATGATCGTCCTGAGGCATCGCTGGACAGGCCACATGACCCTGACGGCCTATCAGCTGGTGGATGAGGCCGGGCAGGAGAAATCCGCGCGCCAAAATGGACACATCTGAACCGCGTATCGTCACCCGCGTGAGCCGGGTGGAGGGAGAGCAGGAAGAAGAAAGAGGAAAAGAAGCAGAAGGAGAGAGGGGCAGCACAGGCTGTCTGCGCTGGCAAAGGGTGGGTCTCCACGCGTCCTCGCCCTGACGGGCTCCGGGTCGTGGAGATCCCGCCGCTGCGCGGCGCCTGTGCCATCACAGCCATCCTGTGCCTGTGCCGGAGAGGTCATCAGAGAAAAGAGATGACGGCAACAGGAGTGACCTTTCATGCAGATTTCCCAACAGACCCTTCAGGACATCAAGGACGTTGCCGGACTGGCCGGTGGGTTCTTCGGTTTTCTCGCCCTGGTCTTCGCCTTTACGTGCCTGCCGAGCTTTCTGGCTGGCCCGGTGCCCCATCATTACCTCGCCTCCGCCGCCCATCGCAGCCACAGTCAGGGCTGAGCTTTTTCACCTCCGAACGTCCCAGAGCCCCGCCATCGAGCGGGGTTTTTTCATTTCTGATCAAAGGAAAATGACCCATGATCGTGACTTTCGACCGCGCGCTGATCGAGCGCCTTCTTGCCCATGCCGAGACCGCGTCCGAGCGCCGCGCCACGCTGACCCAGCTCTTTGACAAAAGCCTGCGCAAGCCCGGGCATGGCGCGCGTGAATGGGGCCTTCAGGAAGACGTCGATCCCACAAAGATCTCTGCGGGTCTGTGGCTGGTTGGCGATCACGGGATCTACATGATGTCGAACGGGCTTCCCCTTCTGCCGTCCGATGACGGTCAGAAGCCCAATCTGTGCGCGTATGCGCGCGAAGCGGACCCGGAACAGAACGCGGGCAGGGCTCATGACGTGAAACGCCAGGCTTTTGGCGGGGATGACGGATGCGAGTTCCTGGACGCAGCGCTTGTGCGGCAGGCTCTCAAGCAGGCGTCAGGCGACACACTGCGCATGAACATCACTCCGGAAACACTCGAATTCCTGGCCTGACCAAGGGTCCTCGAAATCTTTCAGGAGAAGAAGAATGTCCGATGCTACGCCTGAAACGGTGTCTGCGGGTCCGTGGTCCCGCGATCAGATCTGGGCCTCGGCCGTTGCCGTGGCTGCTGACAGCGTGGAGCAGCTGCGGCGCTGCGATGTCGATCGCGTCGTCTCCCTTGTCGACGCGGCGGATCGTACCGCCCTGACGGGCTGGCTGATCGCGCGCCGACCCGAACTGGCAGGCGCGGTCGCGGAGGCGCTCTCCGCGCTCGCACAGGAGGCTCACGTATGAGCCTGCTGTTGCCACACCTGCGGCGCGTCCGCATTGAGGCCGAGGGCCTGACGGCCACTCAGTGGAGTTCACCGCAGGAGAAAGCCAAACTGGCCAATGCAATCCTCGCCTTTGTTGCGAAAGGATTGCCGGAGGAGGGGTTCAGCAAGGCGCTGTACCAGCGCGTCAGCCAGATGTGGGGGTTTATCGCCTGCTTTAACCGGGACGGCTTTGCGGGACGGTATTTCTGCTCGACGCAGGGGCGTCTCGCCTTCCTCGATCAGATCGTCGCGCGCGGCGGGATCGGCGATCCCGCCTGGACCTGGTCAGACGTGGAAAGCCGGATCGCGGCACTTCTGGTCGAGCATCAGGTGCTTGACCTGTATCGCGCTGAACTGCGGCAGGAAACGCTCCGGGGCGAACAGGCGCTGTTGCGCAGATTGCTCGACCGTCACGGCGTGCCGGCCGATCATGCAGGCCGCATTTCACTGGCTCCGGCGCTATCTGCACCTCTGTCCCGGCAGCAGCCTGTTCAGATGGGTCTGCTCTGACACGCTGCGCTGTCTGTGACGGCGCAGGAGTCCGGATCGTCAATCAGTGCCTGGACGACCTCCCATCCGCCGAGAATATTCTGGGCCGTCTCCCAGGCGACGATCTCGGCGCGCAGTGACTGCGCAAGATCGTCATAGATGCCGTCGCGTTGCGGATCTTCGATCTCGCGGCGCTCCGCCTGTTCCGTGAGAGATCGTGCGTCGGCAACCCGGGCCAGGGCCCGACTGACCAGAAGGGTCAGCCAGTCAGACGCCATGTGCTGACGGGCCTCGCGGGTTTCGGGCAACGCCGTGGCTCCAAAAATCTGTCGCGCTCTCTCACGTCCGAACGCGTGGAGGCGCTCAACCTGTCGGGGCGGTGTCACGCCGCGGATTTCTGCAAGCGACCGCAACTGCGTCTCGGGCAGGATTGCGTCGGTCAGCGCGTCCAGGGTTGGCGCGCGACGCCGCTCCTGTGGAAAGCGGATCACCGTGGCGGTCTGATCTGTCTGTGCACTCATCGGCGTCCTCCTTTTGTTGTGGTGCAAGCGTAAAGCGCACCATAAATAAAAGTCAACAAAAACAATGAGATACTGGCCTTATTAGGCCCTCGCGAAAACCTCTTGGGGGCTGAAAGGAGACGCGCGGGAAGGAGAAAGAGGAGGGAGGGAAGGGGCTCTCATGGGGCAGGCGTCGCAGCAAGGGTGCGTCGCTCCGCTCCCGGCGCATAGCGCCGCCCTTGCCACGCCGTCCGCCCCACGAGGCTGCCGATCGGGAACGAAATAATCCGAGAGAGGCAGAGTATGTCCAAGCGCAGGAAAACGGATCTGACAGCAGCCCGAAAAAAGGCAGAAGTCTTCGGACCGGACACGGTTCTGTTCGCAGACCTCCAGATTGACGAGACGTTTTGCATAGGCGGTGCGGAGTTGTCAGGCGTGTACCGCAAGGTGCGACGCAATCATTACCGGCACAACGGAATGCTCTGTTTTGCAAGTGATGGGATGGCCGTGAAGCGCGCTCCCCTGCCTCGGACCGGGGACTGAGACCAGGCCTCCCGATCTCCTCCTTCCTCCACGAATATCTGGGCCGCAGTGCGGCCCGCATCCGGCAAACAAATAGAAAGGAACCGCACCATGCAGGTCCAGAGCGATACGCCCGCGTCCAGTTTTCTTCCCGTACTTGAAGCGCCTGTCTTTCACAGGGCGGTTTCAACAGGCCAGACCATTGGCCGCGCACGGCGCTTTTACGCGGAAGCAGATCATCTCGCTGACGACGCGAATGATGATCGTCTTGGAGCGGCGTTACGCGCCGCATTGCGTCGTGATGCCAGCGCTGCCCATCGTTCAGCGCAGCGCACACTTATGAGTGTCTCCCATTGACGGGCGCGATCCTGCACTCACAACAGGCCGTGCCATCCTGCGCCGTGAGACAGAAGCCTTCGGGAAGAAAAGGATGGGCCATGCGACTGCCGATGACAGGGCTGACCCTGGCGAGCCTGCTATGGGCAGGCATAACCCACGCGGCGGCTGCAGAGTGCTCCGCTTTTGGAGGAGATAATCAGCTCCCGGTTCTGACTAACGCAGCGCTTGGGCAGAAGACCGTGCTGTTGTGCAATGACGCTTTTGCTGTGCTGCATTCGGGCATCAGTCATGGCCCGTTATGGACGGCCGAGCACCTGACCGAGGAAGATCTGGAGCGCAGCATGCAGATTGGGCGGGTCGTCCGGTTTTTTCATGCCGATCCGCGTCTGTCTTTTGAAGACCGGGCCGAGCTGAGTGATTACCGTAGATCGGACTACGACCGGGGCCATATGGTGTGCTCTGCTGACGAGCCCACTCTGCAGGCGCAGGAGCAGAGTTTTTCGCTCGCCAATGTTGTCCCCCAGACGCCTGAGTTGAACGAAGGCATCTGGACAGGCGTGGAAATGGCTGTGCGTCGTCTCGCACGACGAGATGGAGAACTTTATGTCGTCACGGGACCGGCTTTCGGAGCTTCGGTAAATACCATTGGTGCACATCAGGTCTTTGTGCCGGTGGCGACGTGGAAGGCTGTTTACGACCCCGCCGAAGACGGAGCGGGCGCGTATTACTGCCAAAACAGCAGCCAGCCGACCTGTACGATCATCAGCATCGGCGCGTTGACCCAGGCAACGGGTGTGGATCCGTTCCCCTCTCTTCCCGATGAGATCCGTCAGACTGCCATGACGCTGCCTCATCCTCTGAAAAGTCCTTATACTGTTCGCATCCGACCTGCCGTTGGCAGTCCTGTGCTGGAGATCATGCCATGAGCTTCATTCCTTTTCTGGACGCCGGCGAAAGCGTTCAGATTGATGATCTGACGATCGAGAACGGGGAGGAACGCATAGCCGTGTACGGGCGCCTTGAAATCCGCAGGGACCGCATCGGCCTGCAGGATATTCAGGCGTTGAAGGCTCAGGTTGATGCCATTGCCTGCGAGCTCGAGGGATCGGCCCATCTTCCCGAGCGGGTGCGGAGCGCACAGCAGATGAGCGTGATGCCCAGTCCCTTCACGGATCGGAACTGTGCCTGACGGCTTGGGAGCTTCTGACGGGAAAGGTCTGGAGTGCCACAAGCCTCACTCCGGACAAGACGACCTTCCACCCCAGCTTCCTCCGCGCCCTTCGGTTGCTCCGTGCAGCCGGGTCCCCTGAGAAGGCATCCTGTCCTGCGCTGCGTTTGTGACGGACCTGAAAGCGTCGGGACGAAAGGCGTCGCTGCGCTTGCTTTCGCCCCTTTTGCCTCCGGCACGGGTCGAACGAAAGGCTTGTTTAAGTATTCGTTAAGTTTGTGGAGATGATGTTTGTGTGGTGCAAGGTTACGGCAAATAAAACCCTATAAAACCGCAGAAAACAGCCGTTTTTACTTGCAATATTTGCGGATTTTTCCTAAATTAAACCCAGATGACAGGGGCGTTGAGGCCGGTTCTGACCGTTGCGCCGTCCCGAAACGAAAAGGATGACGATCATGGCACGCTTTGAGCCGTTCAGACTGTCTGATAGTGACCGGACCGACATCGTCAAAGGTGTCTCCTGTGCTCTGCTGCTTGAGCGCCATGGCTATCTTCTCGACAAGCCCGAAAGCACGCGCAACGCTCTGAAGTACCGGGCGGGCAAGGGTGAGACGATCATTGTCAACCATGAAGGCCGCGGCTGGTGGGACACGGGATCGGACGAAAAAGGGGATGTGTTCTCCCTGATCCAGCGCCTGACACCCGGTCTGAAGTTTCATGAGGCCTGCACTGCGCTGGGACAGCTGGTGGGCATTGCGCCGAAGGGGGCAGAATATGTCCGTGAGCGTCAGGCCAAAACGCCAGACGTTGCCCCGGCCGAGCGCTGGCATGGCAAGAAGGAACTGACATCCGGCACAAAGGTGTGGGCGTACCTTACAGAGGAGCGCGGCCTTCCGGAGTGGGTTCTGCGTCGGGCCATCATGACCGGCTGCATCCGGGACGGCTATCACGCCGCCTGGTTCTGCCACCGCGATGCCAGGGGGACCATTTGTGGTGCGGAACTACGTGGTCCGGACACCAAGGGCATGTGTCTGTCGGGTACGGTCAAAACGCTGTTCCGGTTTCAGCCCGGCCTCGCGCGCACGGTCCGCCGTCTGGTGGTGAGTGAATCCGCCATTGATGCCCTGTCCTATGCTGCTCTCGATAGTGAGCGCACGCGCGAAACCCTGTACTGCTCGACCGCAGGTGGCATGGGACCGGAGACGGTCGAAGCCCTCACAGCCGAACTGACTGAGATGGCAAAAGATCCGGCAGCCGTTCTGGTGGCCGCAACCGATAATGATGACGCCGGCAACCGCTATGCCGCGCGCCTGGCAGAGCTGGGCCGTGAAGCCGGTGTCCGTGTGATCCGCCGTATTCCCCACGGGGGCTGCAAAGATTTCAACGACGCCCTGAAGACTGTTGTGGCCGCCGCCCGCGCTGCCTGAGGAGAGACTGATGACAAATGACAAGGCACGACGGGAAATGGAGGCTCTGTTTCCCGGCCACGAAAAAAATGACGCCCTGAGAGCGGCCTTTCTGGCGCACCCGGACGCGGACCATTATCTGCGCCTGATGCCAGACCTCGGATGTCGCATTCCCTGGGCTCTGGTGGAATACGGTCCTGAGGGGGAACGGAGCCAGGGTCTCGTTGTTGGCGGACGCTGGAGTGCAGCAGGCTGGGATCTCCCCGGACGCGTCGTCCTGTTCGTTCAGTCTCCGACCGGAAGCAGCAGGTTCCTGACCTGTCAGGCGGGAGAGCAGCAGCTTGTTCTGATCGGCACCGTTCCCGGAAGCACGCGTCATCCTGACCGTCCGGATGCCGTAACACTCTTGGGACATGTCGCAGAACTGACCGCCGCCTGGCATGCCGACGCCGAGACGACCCGCGTCTGGCATACCTGGGCCCTGCTGCACAATCAGCCGCCCTTTCCGCAGACCTACGCCGAGGTCGCATTCGGTGGCGACGTGTTGCGCGGCCTCATCGTCGGGGGAACGGTTCTGGCAGACGGCACGTGGGACTTCGGGCGTGAGTTTGATCTGATGGTGGAGCCGGACATGGTCCTGAGCCTCGATGGCCGCCGTGCGAGCCGGTGCGAAGTTCTTCATGGCACCCGGGAGCAGGGACGTGGTCGTGGATAATCATCTCTCCGGACTGACTTTCTCCCAGGCAGAGGCCGCACGTCAGACGGGGCCCGTTGTTGTTCTTGCAGGTGCCGGGACTGGCAAGACCAAGACGCTGGTGGCTGGGATCGTCGATCGTGTCGTCAAGCGTCGCATGGCCCCGGATCGCATTCTGGCCGTGACGTTCACCAACAAGGCGGCCGGGGAGATGAAGACGCGGATCGCGGCGGCGCTGAACATCGCGCAGGCGCCGTACTGGGTGGGGACCTTCCATGCGCACGGGCGCCGCCAGCTGCGCACCGATCCGGATATTGCCGGGCTGCGTCCGGGCTTCGACGTCTGTGACAGCGAAGACAGTACCAAGATCGTGCGCCGCCTTCTGGAAAAGGCGATTGAAGCAGGCGTCATGAATGCTGACGATGGAGAGACATTCCGCAAGCGTGTGAAGTCCGTCAGCTCGCGCATTGCCATGCTCAAGGAAAACATGGTGCTTCCCCCGGACGCCGTCACCTGGGTCGAGGGACGGATTGCGACGGATGCCATTACTGAGGGTGATGACATCATGGTCTGGCGGGATGCGGCCGTGCTCTATCCTGCGTATCAGGCGATGCTGCGCGAAAGCAATCGCGCGGATTTTGCAGACCTACTGCTATGGCCTACCGTGACCATGCTGCGCGATGAACGCTACAGGCGCGACTGGGCGGGCCGGTTTGACTGCGTGCTGGCCGATGAGTTCCAGGACGTGAACCGGCTCCAGTTTCTCTGGCTGAAATGCCTGTCCAAAGACCACAACGAGCTCTTCGTTGTGGGTGACGATGCGCAGTCAATTTACGGCTGGCGTGGGGCCAATGTCCGGATTATCCGAAGCTTTCTCAAGGAATTTCCGACCGGACGTCTGATTGCCCTGGAGCAGAACTTCCGCTCGACCGGTCATATCCTGTCCGCAGCCAATGCGGTCATCTCTCATGACACGAGCCGTCTGGAGAAGACGCTTTATACCGCGTCTGGAGATGGCGAGCCAGTGGATATTCTGCGGCATACCGGCAGTCAGGATGAGGCCTCCGGGATTGCGGCCGAGATCGGACGTCGTGCCCTGGAAGGCGTGCCTTATGAGGACATGGCGGTGCTGTATCGGTTCAACCATCTCTCCCGGTTGCTGGAAGAGTCTCTGCTGCGTGCGAAGATCCCGTATGAGCTGGTCAATGATACCGCTTTCTGGCAGCGCGCGGTCGTGAAGGACGCGCTCGCCTTCCTGCGTCTGACATGTTTTCCGTATGAGCGGCAGTCAGACGAAGCCTTTCGGCGGATCGTCAATCAGCCGACCCGGGGGATCGGAGCAAAGGCTATGGCGAAATTCGAGCAGGTCGCGGACGAGGAGGCGATCTCGCTTTATGATGCAGCCGAGCGCACGGTGCAGGGACGCACTGGAAAGGCTGCCGACAAGCTGCGCGGCTTCCTGGACGTCATTCTGAAAGGGGCACGCAGCGACGAACCAAGTCTGGGTGAACGTCTGAGGGCTCTGGTCGAAGAGAGCGGATATCTCGCGATGCATCAGGCGGCCGGGGAGGACGGGCGCACGGCACTGGAAAACCTGCATGAGCTTCTGTCGCTCGCCAACGAGTTCAGCTCGGTGGAGGAGCTGTTCGACCATGCGGCCCTCGGTTCGGAGAGCCGGGATGATGACAGTGTCGGCCGGGTCAAGCTGATGACCATTCATGGCTCAAAAGGCTTGGAGTTCGGGCATGTCTTTCTGATCGGTTGGGAAGATACGCTGTTTCCGTCGCGCACGAACATTGACCCGGCAGAGGAACGCCGACTGGCCTATGTCGCACTGACGCGCGGCCGCCAGCGCGTCAGTGTGTCCTGGTGCGAGTTTCGTCGAGGAGAGCAGGCCAATCCGAGCTGTTTTATTGACGAGATCCCGCTTCAGGCGCGGCGGGACGGCTGGGGACGGGATCTCAAGCGCCGTCCCGCGTTCCAACGGGGAACGGGTTTCAATCGGCAGGCTCAGAGAGAGGCGATGGGGTTTTGATTTTCAAATCACTCTGTCCGTCACGGACGGGAAATAATTCCGATTATCACTTTTACTGTTTTTGTAGTGGAATAAGAGAATTAATATCTAATCCAGCGTCCCTGCCAATAAAAAATACCTCATGGTAGGATTGAATAACAGTACGTGCGCAAATTTCTGCGGCGGTAGAGACCTGGTGAAATCCGATGGTATTATCAGGCGTATTCATAAGAAGTGGACTGCATCCGTCTTTCTCGAAGTGAGCGACGGCGTCACGAAATTGCTTAGTTAATACTTTATCAAAAAACTGCTTAATATTTTTCCCTATATAATGGCTAAATATTGGGTCAAGATCATCGAAGGTCGGTACAACCTCCTTGAGACCAGGATAGGCAATATCAGATTCTCTGAATAACGTGGCTAGTTCAGGTTTTAACCGCTTAAAATAGCCTTCCAATATTTTGTAGAAGCAAAAAAACTTATACACAGGGCTCCCTGAGCCTAGTCCCTCCCGATACAGCGCAAGAACTGGCCTTAAAGGGGTTGGCATTTCCGTATCGTCTGCGCCGATCGGCTTGACTCGGAACGGTGCTGACACTCGGAATACTTCGACTTCGTTTGTAATGTCGTGTGCACGAAAATGCATGATGTAAGCCGGAACTGCGGATTCAAACGACCAATAATCAAGTACAGCCGAGGCTGCTAACTGCATACTATCGAGCGCATTCCTAGCCGTATGGGCCTGCACCTTCATTGATATCATTGACGCTTCGTCAGACTCGTTTTTGTAGACGTTGACGGCGCCCCATGGGGTATCGACAGTCATTCGAGGTGACAAAAACGTAAAATAGGAGTTGCCGTCCGTCGCGTCGTATTTTGTTTTTAGACTTCCTGCGGAGAACGGGGATTTAGACAAGAGAGCGGTGACTTCAAATGGCCTTTCCGTGTTGTCCTGCAGCCGCTCTGCATCTGTTTTGGTGCAGTCTGGAGTCTGCAGGCAGAAACTTAATTCGTGCTGGGTGCCCGGCCAGCCAAGATTTTCAAAAATAAATTCGGAACCCATTCGCGTAGAAGTGTCGGAAGGTTTTTTATTGACCATATCGTGAGATACCACATCAACTAGAATGCTTGCGATTATGTTCTCAAGAAGTGAGGACTGGAAACTTATCCTTTAGATTCTTAAATAAAGATAATCATTAAAGAAAGATTCTTGTTAGGATCAGACGGCCGATTTCGATCACGCTTCATTCTCGTTTAAGTAGCATCACGGCTCATTGTGGTTGTTTGATGTCTGCGCTGGCAAGACAGTGCCCGCTGATCATGGTGGCAACGTAATCGCCAATATACGTGGAGATGTCCTGGGCGATGGTTCAGCTCGTCCACGCGGTTAGGATGTTACAGGCTTGTGTGTCTTCTAGACCTCCTGGATCAGATCAAGATGCGGATTTTCAGTTCTTTTGCCTCAACGTCGCCCTCCCCAGTCAGCCGGTAGATCGAGTGAGCGTCATCAGGGAGCCAGGTCCCGTTCGTAGCCTCAATTCACTCTCGGCCCATGTCCTGAACCGCACTCACAAACGCTGTCATCATACTGCGCGGTATGACCGAGCACACACTTTCCATTGGGCAGTCAGATCTGCCCAAATCGTCCCTTTCTCTCTCTCTATCGTCCCCCTGGCTGCTCGGGGGCGTTGGCGTCCTCGCGACCATGCTCCTCGGCTTTGGCTGGCTTGTTTTTCCTTTCGACATCCAGATGGTCTGGACCATGCTTGCGCAGGCGATCCTGTTCTCCCTGGGCATTACCGTTCTGTTCGTCGACATCATGCGCCTGTGGAAGACGAAGGCTTTCATGCCGCGCTGGTATGTCGTTGTCTTCGTGCCGCTCTGGATCGCTATCGGACTGGTCAATCTCCAGAAAGCCTATGACTGCACGCGAGCGGCAGGCCAATGGTGACGTCGCCTGACCACACTCACAACAGCCTTACGCATAGTGACCGCGTGGCTATGGACGACGGGGCATCACAGTGAAATTTGGAGGTCATCAACCCAAGGCGCGGGTCTTTCGCAAGCTCAAGGCGGAGACGCAGCGTGAAGTCTATCAGTCCGTGCTTCAACATGTCCGGACCTGCCTCAACCGGGGGCCATATAATGTGCTCGAACTCCGCGCGAACCTGACTCCGGAACAGGCTGGCGCATTGCCGATGGCGCTGACGACGCTGGCCCAGGCCGGTGAAATCGCGGCCCTCGGTCATAGTGTCTATGCCCGGGTGCCCTGGATGCCGGCGACACGAACCGTCAAGACGTCGCCGATCGAGGATCTTGTTTTTGCTTCTCTGACCGAACACGAAACAGCCGGTGAAATTGCGACATGGCTCGGCCTTGCCATTGGTCAGGTCCGGGAGTCCCTTGCAGCCCTGGAAAAGGCGGGATTGATCGAAGAACGACTGGATCCGCGCCGACCTAACCGCTATCGGATCGTTTCGCCACATATGGCCAAACACATCCGGCAGGGTGCGCAGGACAGGACGTTCACCGACATCGCTCGGCATGGCTGACGCATGACCGAGGCCTTGCGTTTGCGGGTTATCCCCCAAACCAGTGGACAGCGCTGTGGGCAACCACGGGCAGGACATGTGGATTCACGGTCCGTTCGTCCGGGGCACCGGCGTGCAGCGCTGTCGATCTCCGGTGAGCTCTCGGCAATCGGATGGGGGGTGCGTCAGGCGTCCCGTCGCTCCGGCGTCTCAAAGGACCGGATCCTGCGCTGGCAATCGGGGCAGGGTATTCCTGACCCGGAGTTTCTCAAGTGGCTCGCGGCCCTTGGGATGCTGCATCGCCGTCTGAGCCATCCGCTGGCACGGGCCGTTCCGCCCGTAGGCAACAGGCCTCCCCTGAATGGTTACGCGATGACCAGCGCCCTTCTGACCATTGGCTGGTCTGAACGCACACTTGCAGAGCGCCTCGGTGAACATCGAACCGCCCTTCGTCGCGTCCTTGAGGAACAGGGATATCTCCCGGAGCGGCAGTCCCGCTGGCTCGAAGCCCTGGCGGATGGTCATCGCGAGTTGCTCCGCCCCTTGCCTCCCATCTGCTTCTCACCCGATTTCTGAAAGGTTAATCATGTTGCAACGCGTATCCTTCCCCGATGGCTCTCAGGACAATCAGGGTGCTGTCGCAGGCGGCATCGCAGCCGATCGACTGCGATCCATCATCGAGCGGGTCGAACGCCTCGAAGAAGAGCGCAAGGCGCTGAGTGGTGACATCAAGGACATCTACTCCGAAGCCAAATCAGCCGGCTTCGATGTCAAGGTTATTCGGATGATCATCCGGTTGCGCAAGCAGGATCCTTCAGAGGTCGAGGAACAGGAAACTCTTTTGGACATTTACCGCCGTGCGCTGGGGTTCTGACACGATGCAGGATACGCCGCTGCGCCATCGTCTCGCAGAGACAGCCGGGGATATCCTTGTTTGCTGGCCAAGTGTGGGACTTCTCCTCTTCGCTTTCGTCATCCCCCGGTTTGGTGCCGTCATGGGGCCGGTCTTCATCGTCGCCGGTTGCCTGGCAACGATGATAGGGCCGGGAGCTCCCGAGATCGGGGACAATGGCCGCGACTACGGGTTTGAGCGCAGGCGCGGCATAATGTTTGCCGGACTTGGCCTGGTGCTCTCTGTGTTTCGTCTTTTGCCGGTGGGGTTCTGACTATGCCCCTTTTTTCGGCGGACTGGACCCCGACCCTGATTGCCCGTGTCCGATACCGGTCGACGGTGGGGCAGGCCCGCCCTGCTGAAACAGTTCTTCGTCGCGCGTCGGGTGTCAGGTTCCTGGCAGGGGTCAGTCTCTTCCTTCTGGTGAATGCGGCCGATGGATTTTTCGGTCTGGACCAGTTTGCAGGGCAGGGGGCCTGGCGCATGTCCGGGCTGGGTCAGCCCGTTCTGACGCTTTCGTTCTGGCAGTGGATGGCTCTGGCCTTTGGCACTGTCGGTCTTACGAAAGTCGCTGAAAGAACCGCAGGGATGGTGTCCGGCCATGGTTATGGCCCCAAGGCGCGGATCAAACTCTTCGTTGCGTGCATTGCCATGGCACTTGGCGGCCTCGTCCGCAGCATGATCCATCCGGGATAATCGGACTCACATTGGCCGCTCCTAAAGTGATCCTACACAACCGGCAGAGGGAAAATGCCTGAACTGCAGACACTTTTGAAAGAGGTCGTGAGACTGCCTGCGTCCTATCAGCGGCAGGGTCCGCCTCTTACTTCGCTCCTGGCACAGATTGCTCAGGGTGACGACGGACATGGGCAGAGGGTCGGGCGCCTCGCTGGTCTGCTCGGCCATCTGGCAGGGAGTGGACTTTCGTCCAGCTCCCTTGAACTGGCAGGCCGACTGCACGATGCGGGCAAACTGCTCCTGCCGGACAGCCTTTTACATCATCAGGGCGTGTTCAATGCCCGTCAGACGCTGGTGATGCGACAGCATCCATCCCTTGGTCTCGGAGCGCTGTTTCATCTGTCCGAAGATATTCCGACTGTCGTTCATGAGGCTGTCCTCCTGCATCATGAGCGTTACGACGGTGACGGCTATCCGTTCGGAATGAAGGGAAAATCCATCCCTCTGGCTGCGCGCATCATCGGCCTCGCCGATGTAATTGATTCCCTGCTTTCTACCCGATCCTACAAGGCAGGATGGTCGCCGCGTCAGGTGAAGGCCTTTCTTCAGGAGCATGCGGGCGGCGCGTTTGATCCCGATCTGGTGGGGCATGCGCTTACCTTCTTTGATGATTTGCTAACCATCCGTCGTGGGGTTGCGCAGCCCGTTCACGGGTATCAGCCCGTCCCCGGCCAGTCCCCCGTAACATCTCGTAGCCTCAAAATTCGAAACGAGACACCATGATGCCTCTTACTCTTCCGCCCGCAGCTCACACCGCCCCGTCTTGCACGGAGCGCCTGAAGCTTCTCGCTGACGTTGCAGACCGCCTCTTTACAGAAAAGCGGAAAGAGGAGGGTCTGTGCGTGATTGAGGCACTCTATGTTCAGGCGGATGTAGCATTGTCCGGGCGCCAGCTGCCGTAGGGTCGAGGACCGATTTGAGGCGCTCAACCGGTCTGAAATACGAGGTTGGATAACTGACGTCCTTCTGGAGGGCGTCAGTCAGATGTCATCATGTCGGTAGGCTGCATGGATCTTGAGCATCATGTTCGTGGTGTCGAGGACAATTCTGGACAACGTCGTCATTTGGTGCTGGAGCTCCTTCTATCTGGCAAGTGTCCCTTTAAACATCGCACTGATGTCCCCGGCATATGACTGTATGATTTCTAGAGTTTCCTGCCCTGAGCGGGCAACGCCTTCACAGTCATGAGCCTCCTCGTCTCTGAACTGAGGCACTCCGGGATGGAATATGGTTGTCGAACGGCAGTCGGGGCGCTCTGAGCCCCATGGGCCAGTGCTCAAGGCAAAATGAGATCCCCGCCAGCGGGAGGCCGGGAGGGTCAGAAGAGAAACGGGGCCAGCCACAGGCCGTCTGGCCGCCACAATGGTCCGGCCGCACGCGGCCCGCGCCCTGGAGGGCGCGCCATTGTCCCGGCCAGCCGTCTGCGCCGGCAGGAAAGCATCCAGAAAATGAAAAAGGATGTTCTCCATGGCTACTCCCGTCATAACAGTCTTCACGCTCACCGGCCCACAGGACCGTTTGCGCCAGATCGCCAGAGAGCGCGCCTACCGGACCTGCGCACCCGAACACATGACGTGGGAGGATGAAACAACACTCGTGATGACCCTCGAAAGCGGGATCGGGACCTCATTTCTTGGTCATGGGCTGGGGTTGTCTGACGAATATCCAGACGTCAGCATCCGGGGAATGGAGTATTTCGACTGCTTCGATGATCCGGCCTTTGCCAAATGGCAGGGCGGCGAGCTTGTCTATGAAGCGGATCTCATCACAGTCTTCGGAATCCTCTTTCCGACTGACGCCACAAAAGACTGGCCGGGATGTAGCGCCAGCTTCTGGCACAGGTCTCCGCCTCTCGCGACTGCCATAGCCGAGAACTGTCCCCACTTTGACCTGATGCCTTTGCGCCAACTGGCAGGACCGGTGCCGCGATGGGTTGAGACAACGGACGCCTTCGCTACCCTTTTCCTTCGATTGCCCTCAACACCAGATGCGCAGGATGGCGTTGGCGTGATCTTCTATCCGGAGATCGGCAGGAGCACCCTGCTGACCGGGATCGACCGCTTCGGTGGCGTCGCCCGGTTCCGGCGTCAGTCCTATGGGCAGATCAGCGCACAGTGCCCGGAACTGCGTGATGTCCTGCGGGGCTGGTGGAAGGCAAGCGAAAAGAAAAGGAGGAAAGCGCGCCAGGAGCGCAGAGTTTTGAGAAGGAAGATGAAGAAAGCAGAGGGGGAGAGAGTAAGCGTCCGAGAATTGCACGATTGACGGCTGCTTACGCCTCATTCCAGACGGTGGATCGCTATTTCTTCGTCCCGAAAGCAGACATTATAACCTCCGGGTCAAACATACTTTCAAGCCCGAAACAGCCGAGCATAGAGTGTTGGCAGCACCAGCAGGGTCAACAGCGTCGATGTTACAAGCCCACCAATGACGACAGTAGCTAACGGTCGCTCGACTTCAGCGCCCATACTTCCTGAAAACGCCATTGGGAAAAAACCGAGACTGGCAACGCTCGCTGTTGCAATAACAGGCCGAAATCGCGAACGGGCTGCTTCGAATGCTGCTGCAGCCGCATCGCGGCCAGCCTCCTCAAAGGTCTTGATCTGACTGACCAGTACGACGCCATTCAGGATGGCGACACCGAAAAGCGCAATGAACCCGATGCTCGCTGCGATACTGAAAGGCAACCCTCTCAAGGTCAGTGCGATAACGCCTCCGGTCGCAGCGATGGGAAGATTCACGAAAACAAGTGCCGCTGCCTTGAATGATCCCAGAGCGACAACCAGAAGTGCCAGGATGATCAGGAGCGCAACCGGTACAACAAACCCCAGTCGCTTCATGGCTGAATTCATGTTCTGGAACTGACCTGCCCAGGCCAGATCATATCCGGGCGGTAGTTTGACCTCACGTGCGACCGCCTTCTGGGCATCCGCGACAAAAGAACCGATATCGCGTCCCCGCACATTTGCCTGAATGATCACGCGTCTTTGCAGACGATCCCGGTCAATGCGCGAAGGGCCGTCGACAACCTGAAGACGAGCAACATCCGACAGAAGAACCCATCCCCGACCATCCAGTCTCCGTATGGGCAGATTACCAATCGCGGCGACAGAGAGCGTTGACGCAGGGTCAAGACGAATTTGAGTCGGAATGATCGCATTTCCCAGAACGACGGGCTTCCCGATCAGGCCGCCTATTGCAGTAATCTGGTCAAGGACATCTGACACAAGGACACCGCGCCGTGCGGCTGTGTCCCGATCCACATCAATGTGCATGAAGGGAACCGTTCCGTCGCCCTGAGGAGCGACGTCCGCCGCTCCAGGAACACTGGAGACGACCTGCGTAACGTGGTCGGCAAGCCTTGAGAGTTCTTCGAGATCATTCCCATAAATCGAGATGGCAATCTGGGTGCGTACTCCAGACAGCAGTTCATCCATTCTCATTTGTATGGGCTGCGACCATTCGTAATTTGCACTGGGCAATTTTTTCTGAAGTTCATCAGACATTGCCTGCAGCAATTCCGCCTGTGTTCGACCCGTTGTCCATTGCGAACGGGGTTTGAGAATGATGAAACTGTCGGATTCATTAGGACCCATCGGATCAGTTGGAACAGCGGGTGTTCCGATATTGGAGACGACGGTCTGAACTTCCGGGAAGGACCTGATGATCCGTTCCTGCTTGCCAATTTCCTCAATAACGGTCGGGAGGGAGGCGCTTGGCCAACGCGTGACGGTGGTCGTCAGAGATCCTTCCTCAAGTGTTGGAACAAATTCTCCGCCCAGGCGTGTCGCAAGACCGACAGAAAAAAGAAAAATGCCGATGGTTATGATGAGAACCGGACGAAAATGCCTCTCGCTCCAGGACAGCATCGGTTCGTAATAACGCCGCGCATGGCGCACGAACCATGTTTCCTGCTCCAGTGGAACTGTTCGCAGAAATATTGCGGCCAGGACAGGAATACACACGAAGCAATAGACAAGCGATGCAAGCAACGCCATCACGACCGTTTGGGCCATAGGGCGGAACATCTTGCCTTCAATATCCTCAAGCGTGAGGATGGGCAGATAAACCATGATGATAACAAAGATGGAAAACGTCACCGGCCTGATAACGGCACGGGCAGCCTCGATTGCAGTCTCGCGGGTTGAACGCTCGGAACTGCCATTTGCACGCAATGTCATGAAGTGTTCGACAACAACAAGAGAGCTGTCGACAATCATGCCGAAATCAATAGCCCCCAGGCTCAGGAGGTTGGCGGAGACACCGAAGACCCGCATTCCGATAAACGCAGAGAGCAGCGCAGCAGGAATGGCAGAGGCGATCACCAGAGAGGCGCGCCAGTCCCCCAGGACGACAATCAGGACCACGAGTACCAGACCTGCGCCGATCAGGAGGTTTTCCTTCACGGTAGAAATCGTTTCTTCTGTCAGGGTTGAACGCATGTAGTAAGGTTCAAGGACCACACCAGCCGGAAGAGCCTTGCGGATTGAGGGAAGTGCGTTGTGAATCTCTCCCAGAACGGCGTTCGAACTTGCGCCGTCCTGCATCATGACCGCCCCAAGAACGATCTCTCCCTGTCCATCCCGTGTTGCCGCGCCAAGGCGGGTTCGCGGTCCCAGACCGACGCTCCCGACATCGCGGATCCGGATGACCTGTCCATTCTGACCGATCCGGACAGGTATCAGACCGAAATCATCCAGAGTACCAACCAGCGCCCGTCCGACAATCACCTGCTGTTCGGCCTGATGAGCAATCCAGCCCCCACCAGCGGAACTGTTGTTGCGATCAACGGCCTGAGCAACGTCGGCCACCGTAACGCCATAAGTTCTCAAACGGAGAGGATCGAGAGTGACCTGGAATGTCTGTTCGGCGCCACCATTGATGTTGACTTCAGCAATGCCCGGAAGAAGTTTGATGGCCGGTGCAACCGTCCATCGCATGATCCGGTTCAGATCCATAAGAGAGTATGCTGGTCCCTTGAGCTGGAACTGCATGATCTCCCCCATTCCCGTCGTCCGTGGCCCCATCTGAACACTGACATTGGGTACAGCGACGTTTTCACGGGCAGCTTGTAGTCGCTCCGCCACACGCGTGCGATCCAGATCAATATCTGTCGCATCATCGAATTGCAGATAAACAACACAGACGCCCGTTCGGGAAACCGATCTCAGGTCCTGAAGACCTGGCATCGCGGTTAGTGCGGTTTCGACCGGAAACGTAATCAGTTTTTCCACCTCTTCGGTTGCGAGACCGGGGGCGGTGACTGTAACCATGACCTGCCGGGGGGAAATGTCAGGCACGGGTTCGACAGGCAATTTTTCAACACAGGCAAGGCCGGTTATCAGCAAGGCGAAAATCAGACCAAAGATCAGGAAACGCTGCCGCTGAATGAGAGACAAAATCATGATCAGTCTCCTCCAAGGCCAGACAGCAGCGCCATAGCCTTCAGGGTAAAACTCCCTTTTGTGACAATATCGTCACCCTCTTTGATCTCCCCGGCAACAACGGTTTGTTCCGGGCCTTCCAGCAGCAGTTTTACCGGGACGGGCTGAAATGTGTCAGATGCGATGCGACGATAGACGACCATGTGACCGTCCACGCGTTGAAGTGCGGACGTGGGGACGACAAAACCTTTGACGGTTTCGCCAACGGGGAGCCATGCAGTGAGTTGTGTTCCCGGTCGGAGTGTCTTTTGACTGTCCGAAAATGTTGCGACAACGCGGATCAATCCAGTTTCGGGATCGGCGGTCCCTTCAACGGTTTGGACTTTTGCGACATTCGCTTCTGCTGATCCCAGGGGTGAGAAGCGTATGTCGGCGCCGACTTCTACGCGTGCAGCGTCGTCGGGACGCACGAGCGCAACAATCCATACTGATGTCGGGCTGGTCAGTCGGGCAATGATGTCAGTTGGACCGATATCATTGTCGACCGCCGTATTGATCTGAGTGACGACCCCATCAAATGGAGCAATCAGGACGGATTTCTCGTCTTCCACGATCTTTTCCGTCGGAGATGTGAATTCTTCCTCCAGGCGATGTGTCAGGGTTGCGATCGCAGCGTCCTGATAACGCACAGCGTTCTGGCTTTCCTGTAACGCAGCCAGACGTCGGGCCACTTCTCCCCTCGAGACTGTCATTCCGGACAGTTCCTGACCCCTCCGATACGAGAGGGAAGCGTCTGCCAGCCGCGCTTTCGCACTGGCATGATCGGCTTTTGCCTGCGCGAGCTGTAATTGTACGATATGCAACGTATGGTCGATATAAGAGACCAATGGTTGGCCGGCCCTGACATGCTGCCCCGGTAGAACTGAGACAGCACTGACTTTTCCATCCCCGGCAGGTCGAATGGTCACCGAATGTGCACCATCTTCCATCACGGTCGCCATGGCCTGGACCTCTGCTTTTGCGGAGCCATGATGCAGTATTGCAGTTTGCAGGCCCTCAGCCTGAACGGCATCGCCGTCCATTGTCACCGGTTGCAACCAGGTCGGAGTTTCTGCCGAGGCAAGGGTGGGAAGAGCCAGCATGATCGTACATGCCGCAATTGGAAATCTCACGGTATATATCCCAGTGCAATAACCGTGCGAATGATCGCAACACGGTGGTCAATTTCGGCTTTATTGAATGCAGTCAGGCTGTTGTAAGCATCCATCCGCGCCCGCAACGCCTCGATGAGAGGAGTTTCTCCAGCACGCCAGGAATGCTCCATGGCATCAGCGCGTCCAACGGTGGCATGCGCCGCCTGTGCTGCCATGATGATTGACGCAGAGGTGTTCCGCAGATGGGCTTGGACACGGGCCATTTCGGCTCTGACGGTTCGACGGGTTTCCGCTTCTTCTCTGATCGCTGTTGAGAGCGCACTCTGGGCCTGTGTCCGGATAGGAACCGATGTCACGTCAGTTGGTATCGGCATCTTCAGACTGACGCCAACCTGGGTATCCCAGGGCGAGCCATACTGCCCCTGGTTTATGACGCCGACCCCAATTTCGGGATTGGGCATATAGCTATGCGCTGCAAGATTATCTTTTTCGGAAGCCACGCGAACGGCCTGATGAGCGGCCTGCACACGAGGATCGTTGCTCTCTGTCCACGGATGTCCACTGGCTTGAAGAAACACTGGCCAGCGCATATCGATCCCTGTCAGATCTGGTTGTGTGGGGTGGCCCGTCAGAATATCGAGAGAGGCATGCGTTGCCTCGATTTCCTCCTCAACCGTGTTGAGTTCATTTTCCGCGAGCGCCATCTGTGCACTCACCGCCTGCGCCTCGGTTGAGACACTTTCACTTTTCCGAACTGACAGACTGACAACCTGATTGATCCGGCGGAGCGCGATCAATGTCGACTGAGCAGTCGCTTTATGGCGCTCTGACAAAAGCAATGTGCCAACCGTGTCCGCCACGCGAATGGCCATGGCCATATGTGCGACAGCACGCTGTGTCTGTGCAGCCTGAGCGTCGGCCGCAGCGACATGCTCGGTCGCCGTCCCCTGCCCGGGAAGCCATAGAGGAACCGACAGACCTCCCTGTGCTGTCCGGTAATTATAATTCCGGCCACTGGGACGGTCATCGTAATATTGCACGTCGATCGATGGTCCGCCCGCAAACCAGGACCTTGCGGCCCGCTGACGCTTCTGCGCACCGCTTTCCTGTGTGGTCAGATCATTCTGAGCGGGATCATTGGCCCATGCGTCGGCAATCATATCATGCAAGGTGTCAGTCGATCCTGTCCTGGCGAGCGCTGGAGCCGCGTTCGTCAGCAGGATCATGGCTCCCAATGCAGCCAGAACCCGCGTTAATGGGAAATGCTGTCCCGAACTCATGATGCATCTCGGAAAACATTGACCCGCAGGAGCCGCACGGCGTTCAGGGTCACCAGCACGGTTGCTCCTGTATCTGCCATGATCGCGACCCAGAGCCCTGTCACACCGACGATGGATGTCACCAGAAAGACCCCTTTCAGCCCCAGGGCAAGTGCGACATTCTGCCGCACATTCCGCATGGTGATTCTGGAAAGACGAATGAGGCCGGGAATATCCGTGACACGATTTCGGAGGATCGCCGCATCTGCTGTTTCCAGCGCGACATCGGTTCCAGAGCCGATCGCGACACCCACAGCCGCCTGCTTCAGGGCCGGGGCGTCGTTGATGCCGTCTCCAACCATCATGACCTTACCCCGCTGATTGAGGTCCTGAATTTCCATCAGTTTCTGCTCGGGGAGCAGTTCTGCCTTGAAATCAGTTCCCAGATCTGCAGCGATAGCGGCCGCCGTGCGCTCATTGTCTCCGGTCAGAATCACGGGCGTCATACCAAGGGCGCGCAACTGACGCATCGCCTCTGACGCGTCGTTGCGCGGCTCGTCCCGCAACCCAATCAAAGCCAGAGCCTGGGCTGCGTAGAGGACAGCGACGGTTTTGCCTGCGGCCTCCAATGAGGTGGCTGCTGACAGCGCGCTCTCCGACAATGCGCCAGCCTGTGCGGCGTGCCGGGGGCTTGCAAGGGTATAAGAGCGCCCATCAATCTCAGCGGTCACGCCCTTGCCAGCAAGAGCTTTGCTGCTTTGGACAACTGGTCTGTTTAACCCTTCTGCCTTTCGCAGAATGGCGAGCGCCAGCGGGTGGCTGGACGTTGCCTCGATGGCAGCAGCAAGACCAAGGACTTTCTCCTTGGACTCCCCATTCAGGACAATCAGATCTGTGACGTCTGGTTGTCCCTTTGTCAGCGTGCCCGTCTTGTCCAGAGCAACAATGGACACTTTGGCAGCGGTCTCAATGACCGCGCCGCCTTTAAGAAGCAGGCCGTTACGGGCACCGAGCGAGAGTGCAGACGCTATGGCAGCAGGGACCGAAATGACCAGGGCGCAGGGGCAACCAATCAGCAGCAGGGAAAGGCCGCGGTAAATCCATATCGACCAGATCTGTCCAAAAGCTAGAGGTGGGAGGCAGATAACGAGCGCCGACAGTATGACAATGGCAGGCATGTACCATTGACTGAAACGGTCGATGAAACGCTCAGTTGGGGCACGGGCTTCTTCTGCCTCTTCAACAAGACGGATGATTCTAGCGATGGTGTTGTCAGATGCGGCTTTGGTGACACGGACACGCAATGCGGCTTCGGTATTGATTGATCCCGCAAAAACTACCTCGCCCGGCCCCCGGGTGATGGGAACGCTTTCCCCTGTGACGGGACTTTCATCAATGCCGCTGGTGCCTGAAAGAATATCTCCATCAGAGGGGATTCGGTCCCCGGGTCTCACCTGAACAATATCTCCGGGAACCAGGTCGGATGCCGGCACTTCTCTCGTAGCGGACGCTTCTTCTTTTAAGGCCGTTTTTGGGACAAGCGTGCCCAATGCCTTGATACCATCTCGCGCATGGCTGACCGCTACACCTTCCAGCAACTCCCCGACCGCGAACAGAAATACAACGAGGGCCGCTTCCTGCGCTGCACCAATGAAGAGTGCCCCGCTTGCGGCGAGCGTCATCAACGCTTCGATCGTGAAGGGTTGACCAAGCCTAAGCGCGTTGAAAGCGCGATAGGCGACCGGAAGCAATCCGGTCAGACACGCGGCGAAGAAAGGCCATGATAGCAGATTTTCAGGAAGGAACCATGTTGCCCCCCAGGCAAGGACGAGCAGGATACCGGTGATAAGCACCAGACGACCCTTGGCTGTCCGATACCATTCGCGAAACGGTGAGACTGATGACGTGACGACAGTGGTCGAACCGGGCCGGTCTGGACCAATGGGCTCTATTCCGTAGCCAAGAGCTCTGACTGCGGCTTCGACGTCGCTTTTTGACGCATGTTTCTCGTTTATGATGAGACGCAATGTCTCAGAGACCAAAGAAATTTCGATGTTCTCGAGACCGGTCTTGCGGGACAGGACTTTCTGGATTTTTGCGGTGCAGGCCGGGCAGTCCATCCCGGTAATACGCCACTCATGTTTGCCCGGCATCTGGTTCTCCTGTTCGCTCGGCAGGGAACAGGAGATATAATTGCTCTAGTCACTAGAGGTGCAAGAGGGTTTTATGCTGACCATCGGAAAATTATCGCGGCTTACTGGCGTGAAAGTGCCGACCATCCGCTACTATGAACAGATCGGTCTCCTGTCATGTCCTGAGCGAAGCGAAGGCGGCCAGCGGATATATGAAATGGCCGTTGGTCAAAGACTCAGTTTCATCCGGCATGCCCGAGAACTCGGTTTCTCTCTTGATGACATCAGAGAGTTGCTGACACTTTCGGATGAACCTGATCAAAGCTGTGCAGCCGTTGACGAGATCGCCAAGCGGCAGCTCGTCGAGATTGAAAAGCGTATCACCCGATTGACGGCACTAAAGACTGAGATGCGTCGAATGCTTGATCAGTGCGCCTGCCAGACAGTCAGTACGTGTCGCGTTATCGAAGTTTTGGGAGACCATACGCTTTGTACGGATGATCATTGAGCGACGCCTGACGATCAGCAAAAAAACTCCGTCTGCTGTTGCCTACCAAAGACCCGAAGCTGACATTCTGCTTCCCCCCAAATCAGCCGTTGGCGCTTTGGGGGAATGGAAGCAGTTCGCTGATCCGGGCTGCTGGATATCCGTCGATCATGCGCGTCAACACGTCACGCAGCCAGACGAACGGCTCAATGCCATTGAGCTTGGCCGTTTCAATCAGGGACGCCACGATGGCCCACCGGTTGGCGCCGCCCTCGCTACCCGCGAACAAAGCATTCTTACGGCCGAGCGTGACAGGTCGAATGGCCCGTTCCACCGGATTGGTGTCGAGATCTATGCGTCCGTCCTCAATAAACCGCGCAAGATCGCCCCAGCGGTTCAACGCATAGCGGATCGCCTCTGCCAGTCTTGCGCGGGAGGGGAGCAAAGCCAGCTTTTGTCGGAGCCAGAGTTCCAGTGCCTCAACGCGCGGTCGACTGCGCTTCTCCCGAAGGGTCTTGCGCTGATCGGGCGGCAAACCCTGGAGTGTGGCCTCAATATCGTAGAGTGCCCGGATCTGCACCAAAGCCTCCGTGGCAATCGGTGATCCCGTTTGGTGCAGCTCATAAAACTTGCGGCGCGTGTGCGCCCAGCAGGCCGCCAGATGGATTTTTCCGTCCCGTCTCAGCTGCTCAAACCCGGCATAGCCGTCGACTTGCAGAACGCCGCGATAGCTTTTCAGATGGCGTGCCGGCCAAGCGGACGTGCGATCCGGTGTCGCATAAAACACCACGGCTGGCGGGGCCTTACCGCCAAAGGGGCGATCGTCGCGCGTGTAGGCCCAGAGCCGTCCGGTTTTAGTCCGGCCACGTCCCGGATCAAGGATGGGCAGTGGGGTGTCATCCGCGAAAACCCGTTCTGCGGCACAGACATGGATCATCAGCTGGTCACGCAGCGGGGCCAGCCACCAGGCGGCGGCCTTGACCCAATCGGTCAGCGTGGAACGCGCGGGAGCGACACCGTGACGTGCCAACATCTGGCTTTGGCGATACAGCGGCAGGTGATCGCAATAACGGCTGGTCAGCACATGCGCGATCAGGCCCGGAGTGGCGAGGCACCCTTCGGCGATGCGCTCGGGTGCCGGAGCCTGATGCAGCGTCCCGCAGGCGCGGCACGCGCATTTGGGCCGGTTGATCCGCACGACCCGCACCGAGGCCGGAACCCAGTCCAGCATTTCACTGGTGGTCGTGCCTGCGTCGCGCAGTGCGCCACCGCAGGACAGACAGGCTGTCACGTCGGGCAGGATCGTCACGTCCGTGCGCGGCAGATGCTCTGGCAAGGCTTTGCGATGCGGGGATTTAACTATCGGTGCAGCGCCGCTGATTTCCGTAATAAGCGTCGAGGTAGGTGCAATGACAGGGGTTTTGGGTATGTCGGCTTCCAGCGTCAACAGAAGCTGATCGGGTTCGAGTGTCTCGGCGCGACGACCGAACCGGGCGCGCTGGAACTCCCGGATGATCTGCCGCAAGCGATCAATCTCGATCCGCCCCTCATCCACAGCGCCGGCCAGATCCCGCACCATGGTTTGCAGGGTGATCGGGTCAAACGGCAGGCTGTCGAGGGCAATCCGCATGTCTATAAAATGCCAGTTTTCTGCGGGTTGATACAAGAAAAATCGGCGCGTTTTACCCTGCCATCAGCATACGTCGCGCGGGGGCCTGGGCCCGCCAGTCCAATCCTTCCAGAAGCATCGACAATCGGGCCGGGGTGAGCAGAACCGTCGCCGGTTCTCCGGGGCTGGCCTGCGTAACCGGCCATGTAAAGATACCCTGATCGAGGCGCTTGGCATACAGGCACATGCCGTTACCATCGTGATACAACAGCTTGATCAGTCCGGCCTTTCGGCCGCGAAACACAAATACATGCCCGCTGAACGGATCGGCCCGCAGCGTCTCCTGTACCAGCACCGACAACCCGTCGATCCCCTTGCGCAAATCGGTGTAGCCCAGGGCCACATGAACCCGGATATGGGGTGGGAGGCTGATCATGCCGCAGCCTCAAGCGCATCCGCCAGTCGGGTCATCGCTTCAAAGTCGATCGGAGTGGTGATCCGCAGGATACGCCCATTGCGCAGCACGATTTCAATGTACGCTCCAAAGTTTTGTTTGTCTTTGGAGGCAAGTGGAGAGGCTTGTGTTTGGGCCATCTGTTGTGACGTGGAAGGCATGTCGTCGATTTTAACTGCGGCAAATTTCGGCTGACGTGCCAGGGGATCAGCCGGACATTCCGCAAGTTGATCGGCAAACTGTTTCTGCCAACGATACAGCATACTGGGTGTCAGACCGTTCATTTTGGCATAGCGATCCAGCGACATGCCTGATTGCCGGGCGTCGACCAGAAGCGCCAAACTCTCCTCGGGCGTCCATGTCTTACGCACCCGGACGGCCAGAAGACTTTTCAGATCCCCAACGGGGATCGCAAGATCCGTTCTGGACGAGCCAGAGAATTCCTTAGCCCGTTCTCCTGATGTCCCGTCCGGGATCGACGCCTTGATCGGTGGCGGCCAGACAAAACCGAGCCGACGCGCCCAGAGCCGAAGAGCTTTGGCGCTGAGACCATGGCGGCTGCAGAAAGCAGTCTGCGTCAGCCCGCTCTCAGCAAACTGGACAAGCCGGTCTCGCCAAACCTCTTTCCGATTAATCATGACATTCCAATACCCGTAGTGGAGGCACGATTAAGGCACACCTCACGCAGGATCGCAGCGTGTCATCTCCGGACGCTTACGGGAGAGAGGGGATAGAGTGTTTTCTTTCTTCGAGACTGACCCGTGGGTGATGTGAAGGGGAGGGGAGGCGAAGAGAGGATCGGGGCGGCCCTGACGGGTTCGTTCGCCCTACTGCGCTAGGCTCCTTCGTCGCCAAGCTCCGCGTAGCCCCGACGTCCAGCCGCCCTCAGTCGGGCGTCTGAACCTCGGGTCTGGCCCTTTCGGGTACGGCTTACCCGCATCCTTTTCCATGAACGGGCGGTCCTGGTCTGAGGGATCTGTTCGTGAGACGGCTCCTCAACCTCCCCGGCCAGTCCTTCGGACCGTCCGCGGAGGCATGTTCCATGGAGGTGGCCTCGCATCCAGCGTTCAGTCTGACAGTCGCCGTGCCAGTCCGTAAAGCCACTGCGCGACCCTCGGCTTCAGGTGTCAGGCCCGCATCTGCTGCAGGGCCGCACGCGGTCCCGCATCAGACGCAAACCAGCCCCCCTTGCTCAGGACGCTCCGGGCTTGACGGCCTGTCCCGTCGCCCGTCTTGGCCCGTGGCAGGATGGGCTCAGGAAAACGCCACCTCCCTTTCACTCTCGTCGTCGTCGGCGTGCTCGCCGCACGGGCAGGATGGGTCTAGGAAAACATCAAATGTCTATTAAGTATTCAATAAGTAAACCCTCAATTTTGGAGAGTTTATTTCCTCGAAAACGGCGGTTTCCTGCGGTTTTTCGTTGACCGTGAGCAAGTAAAAACCTAATATCTATTCATGGACGGAGGCAATAACGCCGAAACAGTCCAGTTGATACGTTCCCTATTTCTTGGAGGCTCTTATGGCTGGTTCCGTTAACAAAGTCATTCTCGTTGGCAACCTTGGTAAAGACCCCGAAGTCCGTCATACGCAGTCCGGTTCCAAGATCGTGAGTTTTCCTCTGGCTACGTCCGACACATGGAACGATCGCCAGAGCGGCGAGCGCCGTGAGCGCACCGAATGGCACCGTGTCGTCATCTTCAATGAGCGGTCTGGTGACGTGGCGGAGCGGTTCCTTCGCAAAGGCCGCAAGGTCTATATCGAAGGCGAACTCCGCACCCGTAAATGGACAGATCAGGGCGGTCAGGAGCACTACACTACAGAGGTTGTCATTGACCGTTTCCGGGGTGAGCTGGTGCTGATCGACAGCAACCGAGGCAATGGCGATGAGGGCGATGCCGGCTTTGGTGGTGGAAACGGTGGCGGCCGGTCTGGGGGATCGTCTGGCAACGGAAACCGCAATGCGGGCTGGGACGCACCGGGCGGGAACGACCTCGATGACGAAATTCCATTTTGAGGGCCGGGGGGAAGGGGCATAGCGTAAGATGAACAAAGACCGCCTCATGGCGCTGCTGCCCCCGCCGCAGCGCTCCAAACACAAGGAAGACCGCTACAAGGCGATTGCCAGCGTCCTTCAGACATTCGCCCTCAGCGCGTGGGGGCTCGGCATCGTGACCCCACTCATCTCCGGGACAGGACCGTTGACCCCCATGCGTGCCGTCACCTGCTTTTTTCTGGGAGCCGCGCTTGAGGCAATTTCTTTGACTTTTCTGGCCTATATCCCTTATCCTGAGGACAAGACGGAGGCGAAATCCAATGGATAACGTGACCCAGAGTATCCTGTTTATTCTTCTTCCTGCCGCTGTTTTCACCATCGGTCTGGGCCTTGCGATCGGACCGATTGCCACCCGGCTCGCAAAGTTGCGAACGTCCCATCAGTGACACCGACAGGCGGCCTCCGGGCCGCTTTTTGTTGTCCGCTCGCCCGGTTTAGTCAGGCGGGCGCGCCTCGACGGCGCGAGCTTTGATGCCCCCAGTGCTCGCCCCCCACAGGGGGGCTGCGCCAGGACAGCAAAAAAGACTAGACTGGCTCCATGTCTCGACAAACCGTCATTCGCATCAGTGCGCTGATCATTCAGGTCGCCATTCTTCTCCTGATCTGGCAGGGCTTTCTGCATCCAATCCGGGGAGGCCTGCTGGTACTTGCCGTGGGTGGGGGTGTGTTCTTCCTGACGCGGGACTCTTCCGGCGCAAATCAGGGCCGTAGGTAGAAAAAGCAAAGGAAGGGTCGGGGCGGCCCTGAAGGGTTCGTTCACCCTATCTCACTAGGCTCCTGCGTCGCCAAGTTCGACCGAGCCACAGCGTCCAGCCGCCCTCAACCGGGCGTCTGGACCCCGCGTCTCGGCCCGTCCGGGTAACGGTTCACCCGCATCCTTTTCCATGAACGGACGGTTCTGGTCTGGCACGTTCGACCGTGAGACGGCTCCTCGTCCCTCCCGAACGGTCCTGAAGGACCGCCCGGGAGGGCCGTTCCACGACAGCGTCCTCGCATCCAGCATTCAGTCTGACAGTCGCCGTGCCAGTCCGTAAAGCCTCTGCGCGACCCTCGGCTTCAGGTGTCAGGCCCGCGTCTGCTGCAGGGCCGCACGCGACCCCGCATCAGCCGCAGGCCAGCCACCCTTGCTCAGGACGCTCCTGGCTTGACGGCCTGTCCCGTCGCCCGTCTTGGCTGGTGGCAGGATGGGCTCAGGAAAACGCCACTGTCGTTCCACTCTCGTCGCCGTCAATGTGCTCGCCGCACGGGCAGGATGGGTCTAGGAAAACGACAGGTCGTCATAAAGTAATCAAGTAATCTTTTTACTTGTCATGCAAAAATAAAGCGCGTTTTATGGCGGTTTTTTGTGCTTTTTCTCTTGTCATGAACGGCCGGAAAGGCTATCTTTTACTTGTCGAGAGGGATTGGCCCTCAAGACAAAGCGCCCCGAACGGTGTCTCACCACCGAACGGGACTTCGCTAGACTAGAAAGGTTGTTTTCATGTCCGACGCATCCCGCACAATGTCCCAGAACGCTTCTCAGGGCAACTATTCCCCCGCCGCTGTTCGCCGCTTCAGTGAAGCACAACGCCGCACCAAGGCTCTTGCCGCGCCGTCTCTGGCCGACATTCTCCGTCTTGTTCCCTCTGACGACCAGATGTCAAAAATCGTGCCCGCGTTCGGTGTCGAAGCGGGTGACGTTGACGAGCTGACCGGGGCAGGGTCCAACATGGTGCGCGAGCAATACGAACTGATGTTTCCCATCCTCGTGACCCACATTCGGGGCGAGCAGAATTTCAACGGTCTGCGGATGCACCTTGACCGCGTGGTGGATGGCCTCATCCGTTCCGCCTATGGCGCCGCGAACTTCTACGAAAACCGCCGTATGATTGCCATTGACGCGGCTGACAGTTTCAAGAACGCCGACCGCGACGAAGACCGCTTGGGCGTGGACGGTGGAGAAAACCGCGTGGACGGCCTGCGCCGTATTGCCGCCGAGAACGGCGCGAAGGCATACGCGCTGGCCTGCGTCGCTTCTGGCGCATGCGCTGCCTATGAAGAACTCATGGGTCAGGCTTGGAAGCCTTACACCCGCGACAATGGCCGCAGCCTCTCCCGTGACGTTGCCGCCGTTCAGGCGGACGCCATGGGCTTCTAAGGCAAGCCCGCCGCGCCCAAAGGGCGCGGCCTCTTCCTGTTTTTTTGCACATCGAAGAGCGACCGGCCCTGCCCGGTCGTGGAGCCTGTCCCATGTCTCACGCACTCGCCCCCTATGTTCCCGACGCCAGCGCCAAGAGCCTCCCCCTGAGACGGCTGGAGCACCTTGCGCGGGGCTTCGCCATCGCGGACGCCCTCATGACGTTTCTGGAAAATACCCGCTTCGATTCCAGCATCGAGAAGGCCGCAGAAGAGGCGCGCGCCGCTGGTGCCACCCCTGACGAGATCCGGGCCGCGTCGAACGGCCTCGCCTGATCGGCCTCGGCCAGATCCACACGCGCAAAAGGCGGCTCCCTGGGGAGCCGCCTTTTTTGTTGTCCGGTCAGACCGCGCCAAAATGGACACAACCGCGCAGGCGCGGCTGTGACGTATGTTGCGTCAGGGCTTCGCCCTGGAGCGGGTACGCAAGAGCCTGCTCAGGACTTCGGCAGGATCGGCGGCGGGACGATCTGACACCATGATGCGCCCTTCGTGTCGAACGCCTGATGCTCCTCGCAATAACGTCCGACCTGCGCTGCATAACCGTCATACGTGTAACCAGAGGCAAAGCCGAGACCGATAAGGACCGCACCGGCCAGCGCCATCCGTACATAGGCGCGCCATCGCGCTTCCTTGTAAAACTGGCGCTCATGCGTCGGAATCTCTGTCCGTAACTGATCGAAAACCTTGTCGCGAAGTTCCGACGTCACACCAGAGACAATCCGCCCGAGAGTGGCCTGTAATTCGCGGTCTCGAAACAGTTCCTGTTTCTCGATATTCCGCTCCGCGACTTCCCCCATCTTTTCAATCTGCCGACGGCTTTCGATGTACTGGTCCCGCAGAGTGCTTTGTTCCTGCTTGGCCATCTCGATAATGCCGCGGGCCTCTCCCCTGAAATCCTGCATTTCAGAGGCGCATGACAGGGCAAGTTGCGCAAAGGCATCCATGGTGGCCCGGGTTGCGGAAACCCATTTCCCGAATGGAGAATACTGGTCCATCCCTTCCAGTCGGGCCGCTTCCTCCATCAGACGGCCCGCGTCCTTTAACGCGTGCAGGGTAGAAAGAGGCGTCTCAGTGTCACTCATGGGAGCCAGCTTTCAACCTTTTCGGCGACAATGTTGCTTTCGATCAGGTCAAACCAGCGCTTGACCTGTGCACGACGCAGAACGTCGAATGGCGTTCCGCAGGGGCGCGGCGCACTCTCCATGACCTGCTGGAAGGAGAGCCCACTCTCGATGATAGCGGGGAGAATGCTCAACTTAGGAATGCGAAGGAAGCCAAGCTTGCAGTCAGACATCTGGGCGAAAAAGGGATTCTCCGTGAGATTCCCAAATGCGCGGTCTGGGTCATGTCCGACTGGAACCGACCAGTCGTTAAACACCAGAAGAGCTCTTTTCGGGCGGAAGAGCTCGCTCTCCCAGAGCCGCTTGATGTAATCGAGATCGCCCACTTGCGGGCCACACATGAAGAGCCCAGTCACTTCGAGGCCAATACTCTCAGCAAGAGAAATGATGCCTTCTTCTTTTGCCCAGAGTTCAAAAGTGCGGTCGCCACCGCCGACATCGACCAGAAGCGATTTCTTCTGCTCGGCGGCCATTCCGAATGCCTCGGAAAACCACTCTTTCAGCACGGAGGCTTCTTCGCTCAGGGGGCGGCTCAAACCAAAGCGCTCATAGACCGATTTAAACGCCGAGAGCCCGGGATTGCGGGCGTCACCGTCTGCAAGAAGAGGCGGGCGCCCCTGCATAATGGCGCGCTCCGCGAGCGCCGCCTCGGCCGTAGATCCTCCGAGATTGCCGCGACCCGCTTTGACCGCAGCAGAAGGCGAACGGGGTGACTTGGAGGGGATAGGCTTTTCACTCATGACAGGTCCTTACTTTCAATGCCTTCTCCAGCTCAGTGAGGAGAGACCTTCAGTATGCGGACACCGTATGTGAGTGCGAGCAAGAGCGCTCAGTATAGGCTTTTCATGCGATCACGGGACCGCATAAGGAGGGCTTTCAGGACGATAGAGCGATCTTCATGCGGGACTGCCTCAACCATCGGGATACACGCCTTGGCCCATTCGCGCTCACTTTCAAAAAACGAGCGTCGTGGCAGTCCCGGTAGCGCCTCATAATCGATGCGACCATCGGGCTGACGCCCCGTCGCATCGAGAGGCATGAGGGCATCGAGCGGCAGATATTCCGGCATTCCATCAGGCCGAGGCCCGACATAAGGCGGCGGGAGTGGCTTGTCCCTGTCCGCACCATAGCGGGGAGCCTGCTTGAGCATCGTCACATGGTTGGCGATCTGCCCGATTTTGATCCGGGGTCGGGTGGCGGTTTCTAGAGGTGCAGGTTCGGACTGGGCGGCCTCGACGGGTACCTCTGACTGAACGCCATTCCCTTTGGACTCCGCCGTGGTTCTGCGCTGTGCCTCATAGCCTGCGATCCGCTCACGACGCTCCCTGTTGAGACGCTCCTCATTATCGGCTTCAGCCATGAGGGCAAGGATCTCTTCATCAGAGGGGCCAGACCGCGCTTTGTCTGTCGGTGCGACAGTTCTGCGAGCCGCTTGATCACGAGAAGGACCGTTCGCCTCTGCCACTGCACGGTCCTTTCGGGCAGCCAATGTCTTGCCTGCCCGATACCACGTCATTTTGGCACATCGTACAGTCGGTGCCTGCCCATCAGCATTGGTTAATCCAACGTCTTTGAACCATGCGCACAAGGCCTGCCAGTTCAAACGACGCCCGTTCCATGCCCGCAGTAGCTCTTCGCGGTTCGCTTCCATCCACACGCGCAGCGACATCGCTCCAGACACGTTTTCAAGCGCGCCAATGGCCCCGCTGATCCCGATACCTGTCGCTGCCATGTGGTGCCTCCCGTGGCCGTTGTGCGGCTGCTGCGCATCTCTAAGGGGCACCCTAACACGACTACCAATCGACTACAATCGACTACGTAAGAGCTACGCGTCGACTACTAACGACTACAAGAAAGCTACAGAGTTTTTCTTTTTCCATACACAAATGCAAACTTTCAGTTTGCGCTTCGCGCCACCCTGCGGGTGTTGCATCCGGCGGGGCAGGGTTTGACCCGGGCTGAAGACCTCTCATCGCATTCTGCTCTGCCAAATATGTTGTTCTGCACTACGACAGTGCGCTACATTAATGACGTTCTGAATGTATGGAGTGTGTCATGGCATCCCCCCTTTCGATCCGTCTGGACGAGCGGTTGCGCACCGACCTGGAGCAGGAAGCAACAGCACGCGGTATTCCTCTGAGCCAACTCATCCGTGATCTTCTGGAGACAGGGGCAAAGAGTGCGCGCCGAGACCGTATCCGCAGGGACAGTGCGCGTGTTGCCCGCTACGTCGCTGCGACGCCTTCCGCCCAGGCGCTTTTTGAAGAGGCTGGCGGAACCCATGGCTCCTGATCGGCCGGTTGCCATGGCAGCGATCTTCTCGCCTGGAGAAATTGTGCTGGCAGACTGGCGTGGAGATGCGCTGCCGAAGGAGCCCAACAAGCGTCGGCCGGCTGTTGTTGTCGAAGACGACCTCTTTCCGCCTGAGTGGCCGAACGTGATGCTTGTGCCGCTGACCGACGATGAGAACCTCGTCATTCCGGATCTGGCAGTACGGATCGACCCAACATCCGAGAACGGTTGTTCTAAACCCTGTTGGGCGGTCAGTGCTCTGCTCACCACCACATCCAAGCAACGTGTCACCGTGACAGGCAGCAAAGTGAGATCTGATCAGCTTGCTGCCATCAGACGTCAGATTGCGCTCCTGGTGGGATGCGACGGCTAGGCAGATAGTCTCTGAGACGATGTGGGCTCGGAGCGACAGTTTTTGTCGGCGAGCACTCACAACCACCTCGAGCAAAATGTCTCCTTTGCCCACGGAGACGATGCATGCCAGACGAAAACGTATTTGACCTCCCGCAACCGGTAGATCGCGAAGCGCCGTTTCAACTCCTCGTTTTGCAACGGCTGGATCAGATCGGGGAGACGCTCGCCCAAATCCATCAGATGGTCAGCCCTCCAGAGAAAGCAGAAGAAGGCGAGGGCCTGGTCGAGGTCGTCGCGCGCATGGCTCAGGCCATGGAACAGCAGGGTGCCGCCCTTGAGACAATCTCGGCGCAGCTTGGCCGGCTTGAAGCTTCCACCTTCTCTGCACCGGCTGGAAGATGATCACTTACCGGAAGATTTCTGCGGCAGGTGCCGGTAAGCTGATCGTCGCTTATCTGAGAGAGAATCAGTCCGAGCCGGAGAAGGATGCCCGCTTTGAACGGGAACGGAGTGATCCGACCCGTGAAAACGGTGACCGGCTGACAACCTACTATACCGGACGTGATGGGCGGGGAATGTGGTCGCCAGATATGGCCCCCCGGATCGCTGATGCGCTAGGCATTGACGTCATGAAGGTGCCGACAGACCAGGCGCTGGCCAATCTGTTCGAAGCGAAGCGCGCTGACACAGGTGAAAAATGGGCCAACACAGGCCGGAAGCGTGAGCACTCGGCCATCGACTTCACAGCGTCACCCGATAAATCAGTGACGCTTGCCGCTGAATTTGCGTCGACGGATGCCGAGCGGGCGCTCATCTGGAGCGCAATTCACAAGGCCAACGACAAGGCTATGGCGTTTATTGCCAAAGAGGTTGGCGTGGCGCGCAGAGGGTCAGGAAAGACAGCCACGCTGGAACGGGGGGAAGTCGCGTGGGTATCGTTCCGGCACTACACGGCACGACCGGTCATGAAGATTCAGGATGGCGCAAAAGGCCCCACGGCGGCGGTGGAAGTTCCGGTGCCGGGGGACCCACAGGCGCATATTCACAATCTGCTTTTGAATGCCGTAGCGACCGAAAGCGGCCATTTGGGTTCGCTGGACAGTGCTCGCATTACCAGTGCGACGTCTTTCATGTTCGGGGCGTATTTTCAGGCGGAACTTGCAAGCGAACTTCGCAAGCTCGGTATCGCGGTACACGTCGACGAGAGTGGCCGCGCAATCGCGATTGATAGTGTGCCGCGAGAAGCCTGTGAGCTTTTTTCAAAGCGGCATTCCCAGGCGGAGAAAATGGGAAAAGCCTATGCCAAACGGCAGGGCCTGGACTGGAACGATTTGTCGGCCGAGCGGAAGTTTTCAATCCTTCACAACGCAAATCTCGCTTACCGCTCAAAGAAGTACAATGGCAGCAACGACAGGGAGTTCTGGCTTGAGCAGGCTCACGAAATCGGGTGGTATCACGATACTGTCCTGACCAATGAGAAGGTCCAGCCATTAGGGCGCGCTGAGCGCTACGAGCAGGCCTATGCGATTGCGGCTAAGAAATTGGCTGAGGAGTTTCGGACAGCTGCTGTTCTCGACCGGGACACGTTCCGGACCCATGCCGCACGGGGTCTCATTGCGGCTGGCATTGAAGACATGCGGGACATCGAGCGGATTGCCGATCTGATCCAGGAGCGCGGCATTGAGATCGACGGCCAACAGGTCCGCTTCCTTGAGCGCGAGCAGGATGGCCGCCTCCGGGTCGCGACAAGTGCCCAGATCGCCCTTGAAAAGGACATGGCCCGTCTTGCCGGCCTGTCTGCGCGGACGCGGGACGGCGCGCTCAGTGACGAGCAGATTTCCGCTGCCGTTGCCCGGTCGGGTCTCGACTTCACACGCGAACCGGCACACGGCGCTGCGCAGCTTTCAGCCATCAATGCGCTTGGTCAGGCGGGCGGACTGGGCTTCCTGATTGGTGTCGCCGGCTCCGGCAAAACGACGCTTCTCAAGCCTCTGGTCGATGCCTGGCAGGAGGATGGCCGCACCGTCATTGGCGCGGCCATTGCCTGGCGTCAGGCCGATGCGCTGAAGGATGCGGGCATTTCCCAGACCTACGCGATGACACCTCTGTTGGACGGCCTTGCGCAGGGAAAGATCGTCCTCGATCGGCAGTCCGTTCTGGTTCTTGATGAAGTCAGTCAGGTCTCCCCGCGTCAGCTGCTCGAGATCCTCCAGCTTCAGCAGGAGAAGGGCTTTGCCCTCCGGGTGGTGGGCGACCGCGAACAGGCCCAGGCGATCGAGGCCGGTGATGCTGTTGAACTGCTTTTGCGTGTCATGCCCAAAGAAGCGCGTCCGGAGCTGTTGAGCACAATCCGCCAGAAGTCCGCGCGCGGTCGGCAGATCGCCAGCATGTTCCGTAGTCCCGGCCGCGATCTGAGCCAGACTGAGGACGAGCAGAAGAAAGCCGATATTGCGCGGGCGCGTGAAGCAATCGACATGAAGCGCAAGGACGGCACCATCCGACTTGTGGGCGGCGATCATGATCAGGTCGTCGAGCAGATCGCTGACCTGTATCTTCGACGCCGCGACATGCTGGCCCAGGCCGGATCGCAACGGGGCATCACCATGTCTGCGCCGACGAACGAAGACGTTATGGATCTTAGCCGTGCCATCCGCGACCGGCTGCGCAAGCGTGGCGAGATCGGTCAGGCGGAGATCGTCAAGGCCGCCATCGATCAGCGTGGCGTCACCTATGAGCTGCCTCTCGCAGTCGGTGACAGGGTTCGGCTGTTTGCAAAAACCAGCGTCCGGGTGGACACCCCCCATGGGCGCCGCTGGCGTGATCTTGGCTCGAATGGTGACTTCACGACCGTCAGGGGCTGGTCTGATGAGGGACTGGTTCTACAGAACGCAAAGGGACGGGAAGGGCTCGTGCCCTGGACCCGGCTGGCCGACCCGAAGACCGGACGCATCCGTCTGGGCTTTGGTCACGCTATGACAGTTGATGCGGCGCAGGGTGTGACGTCCGACGAGCATATCAACGCCATGCCGCGTGGATCCTCGGCCATGACAGGCTTTACGTCCTATGTTGCCGAAAGCCGGCATGTTCATCGCTGCTGGACGGCCGTATCGGAGGGCTCTCTCCGGGAGGCCGAGACGTTCTCGCGGGCTCTTGGCGACATCCGGCCGGTGACGGTCACCGATCTGTATGACCGCTTGGCGTCTGACATGGGCCGTCATCCCTACAAATCCCTGGCCGTCGATCTTGCGAAAGCCCGTCTCGTGCATGAGGAAGCCAATACGCGCTGGATCCGACAGAACCACGTCAATGAGCGCGCGCGCCAGAAGGGGCAGTCACCGGGCGGTCAGGTGCGTCGTCAGGTTGAGGAAGCCCCGATCCGGGATGTGCCGCGCGCGCAATGGGATGATGTCAGTCGCAAGCTGCGTAAGGCCGGCTATGCCGCGCAGGACGCCCTGAATGCAGCGCGGCGGGTTGAAGATCTGCAGGAGCGTCGGAGAGCGCAGCAGGCCGAAGACCGGCTGCGGCAGGCTCGCGCTGCTGCACAGGAACAAGAGCGGGAGCGCGATCGCACGCGGGTTCGTGGTGCAGGACGCGGTATGTAGTTTGGAAAACAGAGGCGGCTGGGGACATGCCGCCTCAGATATCAGGCGAGTTCCTGACCACGCGCGTAAAGATTCAGGGCGTGCGTGACGGTCTCAACAGCCGCACGCTCGTCCTGTCCGAGAGTTGTCTCGAACGCAACCAGTTCTGCCAGCAATGCTTTGTCCAGGTGCGGATGAAGCGGTTCCGTTGTTCGGGGCAACTGAGCGGACGGAGGGACGAGGGTCTCAAACAGCTTTGCGAAAGGCTTGTCGTCTGCCGGGGTCTCATCAGGGAAAAGCAGGGTCAGGAGCTCCTGTGCGTCCTGCAAGGGCGTACCTTCCGTCTTGAGAACGACGCCGAGGCGCTGATACAGATCTCCCAGAACTCCGGTTAATGGCCGGAGATCAGCCTTTTCGATCCGGTCGCGCCCTTCCTGAAGCCGGTGAGCCACCTCGACACCTTCTGTAGTCGGCTCCTGTGATACGGGTGCCGGAAGGGCTGGAGCCGCTGAAACTGTGGGGAACACCCTGTTCACGCCTTCTGGTTTGATTCCTGCGTGGAATAATCGTGTGTAAATTCGCTTGCCTCGGAAGAGAATGATGGCTTGCCCGGGGCGGAGGTTCTGTACGTCGCTCCAGGAGATCCGCTTGACGTCCCGAATGTCTGCGCGTTGCTGGTCTGCATAGACGCCGAGAGGGTTGGAACTGTCGAAGCCGGGAAGGACGCTGACAGGCATCGTTCCGCCTGATTTTTCGATCCACTCCCGGGTAGGACCAGCGTCCTCTACATTTTCAAAGATTTTGAGCTTTGGGTTGCCGAGAAGCGGAACGGTTAGGTCTTTCCCGAGCGTTGCTTCGAGGGTGCCTACTTCCTGAAAAGCCAGAAGCAGGGAAATATTCAGTTCACGCCCCAACGCCATCATTGCGTCGATCCCGCGTGTCGCGAATTGACCGACCTCGTCCAAGACTAAAGGATAGGGCACAGCAGAGGACGACGCACGATTTACGACGCGATCCTCATAGTCACCCTCGATGGAGGTTCCGAGTGCTGCCGCCAGTGCGTAACGCAGCGCCGTGATGACCGCCTTGCCGAGTGCGGCGTTCGTGTCCGGATGATTTTCGAGCGAGGGGAGAAGCACGACGAGGATGCGTCGATTGAAAATGACGTCCCGGAAGTCCACGTCGCCGATGTTGCACCGGAAGATATGTCCCAGTGTGGAGCTCATCTGGGTGAACGTTTTGCCGAAACCACCCACAACATAGGAATGCTGTTCGCGAACTTTGTCCTGGTCTCCCACGCTCTTGGTGTTCGAGAAGCCGCCTGTTTCCGTCACGTAGTCGCGGACAGGGTTCAGTAGAGTACCGTCAAACTCTGCAGGCAGTTCGACTTTGCGCGCCTCGCCTGAGTCCGCATCATAGTAGGTGAAGATCTTATCCTGGTAGAGATCGCGCAGTTTGACGATATCAGAGAACATCGTCCGGATCGTCTCGGACATGATAGGAATGCCAAGGTTGTCCCGGACCCAGACAAAGACATAGGACATGCCACGAATAAGCGCCTCGGCCCTGTCCCGGAAATGCGCGGAGTTACCGCCGCCGCCTTTCTTGTCCTCCGGAAGAAAAAGCGTGAGCAGAAGCTCCGTCATGCCTTCAGCGTTGACGGAGGAAAAGGGATTCCAGGTGTTGGTCTTTCTGTCACCAGCCGAGACCATCATGTTGATAAAGCGCAGATCGGCTTCCCGACCCCACCGTCTCGCCATGGCCGCGACGGAGAAGGCAAGGTTGTTCGAGGCTTTGCCGTCGACAATCGTGAACCCGCCCCCCTGTGCCAGCGCATTGCACAGAAGACTGTAGATAAACTGCGTTTTGCCGGATCCTGTGGATCCAGGCAGGATGGCGTGCATCGTCATATCATTGCCCGATAGCCACACCTGTTGGGCGGTGACTTCATCCCAGCCGAGCAGCCAGTCTCCCGAAGGCTTGCCCGGGATTTCGACGCCAGGTCGTTTTGGGTCTGGCTGCGGATTACCGTAGTCCTTCCCCTTCGCGTTTGCCGGCAAGCGCAGAGGCAATGTCACTGGCCGTGTCAGAACATAGCCTGCATAGGCAATGGCCAGCGGTACAATGGCGGTTGTCAGTGCTGGGACAGCGACGGATACGCCAGCCATTGCAACGAGCCCGATGGACGAGAACCCGGTTCGCAGGATTTCTGCGACCTGATGTGGCACGCCGCGGGTATCGCGGAATGCCAGCCCCCCCTTTTGCTCGTGAAAGTCCTGAGGCCCGTCAATACGGCGTCTGATCATCGCCATGATTATTCCAACCCGAACGCGTTGTTTGGCACGGGCGCGGCTTGCGACGCGGCCGGAATGGAACGTCGGGTCGCGGGAGCAGGGCCCACCAGTTGAGGGACTTGCAGTGCAGCGACAGGATGCGCTTGGCTATTTTTGGCCGAAGCCCATAGCCGGTGGCCTGCGGCTGCCCCTATGACAATCACACAGACGCCGACGAGGACAGGAAGGCGGAAGCGTCTGGCTCTGCGCGGTTGTCTTGCGCTGGTGATGGGGGCCGCCTCTACAGGGCAGGCACTGGCGGATAACTCTGAGAGAATGTCCTGGTCAAGAACGATAATGGTCCGTTCCCCTTCACGACGAATAGAAACGGACTGTGTGTCAGGTGGAACAGATATGATCATTGCGGACCTCAACAATTAGACGCCTGTGCAGTATCCGACAGGCGTTTGTGAGTGCAGATCAGGTCGTGGCCGTCTGGGCGTAGGTCGTCAGAGCTTCTATGGTGATGCAGCCTTCAGGATCGGCGGTTCTTCTGAGCACCGCATTGAGCGCGAGCAGAGCGATCGACAGCGGGACATGGTAAAGCCCTGTCAGCGTGTAGCCCGTCACACTCAGAGTATCGGGCTCGAGCTTGAGCCCGAAGCCCGCCCCTTTTGTCTCTGATCGCCAGAACTCTTCTGCGAGCCTGAGCAGTACCGGAAGAAACACGTTTGTCTGGCTCACACGCCATGCCGGTAGAGCGCCAACGCCTGGAATGCCAGTCTCGAAACGGTATCCCTGTGTTTCAATAAGAGCGGTGCAGCATCGCACCAGGTCATCAAGATCGCTCATGCGTAATCACGCTTTTTCCAGGAGGGAAGACGAGGGCGAACGGGGCCACACAGAATGACCCGGAACATACGCACGGCTACAGGAAGCGTGAGGCCGAGCCATGCCAGCACACTGAAGAAAAGCACTCCGATAACGGCAAAGATGAATGTCCATTCCCGCATGTGGGCGATCCACAGGGCGAATGGTGCAAGCGCACGGGCGTCGATAATGAGAAGGCGGACAGGGTCCGCGGTAAAGCGCCACATCAGTTCTCTTCCTTCATGGCAGCGGCCGCGACGGCTTCTGTAATTCTGCCTTGTTTTACAGCCGCCGCGATGGATTGAGCGAAAGTCTGCCCGTGTTCTTCAACGGCGGCCTGCGTGATATTCGGCCAGCGATCACGCGGCGCGTCCAGCAGTTGAGTTCGGATGGCACGGGTCACAGGCAGGAACTCCCGAACGGGCGTCCTTTTGCCATCGGTCGACTTGAGAAGCCTCTGGTTCACCAGAAGACGAAGGTTTTCGACGAACGATATTGTCAGGCTGTCTCGCTGATCTGCGGGGCAGAGGGCCTGAACACGTCGGACCGTTGAAGAGCAACTGTTCGTATGCAGAGAGCTTAGGAGGCGATGGCCGGAGATGCCCGCCTGGATCGACGCTTCCATGGTTTCGGGATCGCGGCACTCTCCTACGACGATGTCGGTTGGCTCTCGACGCATCGACGCCCGGACAAACTCGGCAAAACTCTTGAGATTTCTGGGAATTTCAAGTTGCGTGACTGCTGAGTTGCTCCGGTCTACGCGATCGTAAAGGATCTCAAGGGGGGCTGACGCCTCGATCAGGTTGCAGTGAATATCCGGATCTTCAAGCCGGGCCCGGTTGATGCCGCCAATCAGCGTTGATTTCCCCGAGCCCGTGGCGCCGCAGATCATGAAAATGCCCTTTTCTCCATGGAGTGCCTCCAGCAGTTGAGGCTCGACCTGCTGGTCCTCTAACGGCCGGGGGATATCAACGAGTGGCCGAAACGTCATCGAAATGCCTGCGTTGGCACCAACCTGCGAGCTGACGGCATTCAGCCGGAACGGGTATCGTCTCCTTTTGCGGTCTGGCCAGATTGTATGGCCGACATCGATTGGATCACCGTTCTTGAGGTTCGTAACACCTGTCGCCGAGCGAAAGATGTAGTTAACCGCATCCTCGACTTCACCCGGCAGACTGACATCTCGCGTTACCTGATGGTTTTCACCATGCAGACGCACCATGACGGGCATGTCAGACTGGATTTCGACACGGGAGCACTCGGCTTCGGAACACCAGATCAGGAACTGATCCAGCGTATTGCCCCGCAAAGCTTCTCCGTCATGCGGCCAGAACATGCTCACCGTGCTTTGTTTCCCAGACGATTCAGTGTCTCGAATTCGTGGATGACCTGTTGATGGGTCCTTACGAGAGTCTTTGGGAAGTTGTCGCTTTGCTCTTGCGGACCGTGCTTCTGATGCAGTGCCTCCATGTACCCCGAGATCGGCTCTAAAAGAGAAGACGGCGCGCGGCTTACGTCATACCCGTAATAGGTTTTGCAAGACGCCACATGGTCGAGCTGAACAAGCGTCAGGGTCATCGCCCGATCGAGCTGAAGGGCTGGCACGGCATAGTGCTCTGCCACCCAGTCCCGCAGCGTGTAAGCCGCAATGCGGGCGCGGATAAAATCGGGCATGAGAGCGAAAATTACGGAATCAGTCATGGTCTGCAGAAGGTCTCGAGAAGGCTGGAAATTTGGGGGGTCGTCAGAGGGCGTCCGGCAAGACATTCTGCTTTCCAGTGTGCCAGTGCTGCTGCGGCTTCCGGACAGGCGGCGATGGCCATCACGTAAGCAACTGTGTTTAAGCGGCGGAGCTAATGCGCCATGGCAGGCCTGTTTTGAGGACGGCGTTGGCGAT
>NZ_JOPF01000025.1:0-5672 GCF_002153595.1 Gluconobacter sp. DsW_056 | reverse complement strand
GTCGGTATCACCCGGGCCACCATGAGGATCGGCCTTGCCAATATCGTCTATAATATGCGCCGCTTCCTTTTCCTCGAAAGATTGAACGCGAGCGCGTAGTCCTCCCACTGGCGATGGACCGTGATCTGCTCAAAACGCAGAGCGAAAGTCACCCCGGAAACCCTCAATCAAAGCGCTAAAAAACTAAAATCATCAGACAAGCGCATCAACAAACAGTTCTTCGATCCCTCCAGGTGCTCCCTCATAACTTGTATTCTTTGCGGTATTCATTTCAGAGCCGTCGTTCAGGGAGCTGTCAGCTTCATCTGGTATGATATCAATCATGTCGCAGTTTCTTTTGCATGATAATACGTACGGGTGGCATTATTTTATGCGGTATCGTGATGGTTATTATATTTATTTGTGTTCTGCATTAAATAAAATAATCCATTATATGGAAACTCCATATATATATTATGTATTGGTTATCTTGCTTTCTTCTGTTCCATTTTCAGTTGCAAAAGCAGGAAGTATCCCATTCTCCCAAGCCGTTGAAGCGGCCTGGGCTGTCGATCCCGATCGGACTGAACTGAATACAAACTATCGCTCAGCAGCAGCACGGGCCGAGGCAGCCGGTTCCTGGTTTGCCGGCGGCCCGACTGTCTCCGGCCAGTATTTCGATGATCATGCCATTGGCAGCAATGAAGGATACACAACCTATCAGGGAGGCGTGTCTGTACCGCTCTGGCTGCCGGGACAAGGTAGCGCAACTGTGGGAGTTGCGAGAGCAGAAGCGCTTACCATCCAGGAACGGCTGCATGTGGCACGAATGGCGGTGGCCATGAGAGTTCTGGATACATCAGCCAACGTCGTTATGGCTCAGCGCCGACTGGCAATCGCACGCATCCAGAAAGACACACTGGAAAAAATCCGGGCCTCTGTAATCCGTGGAAAGCACATCGGAGAGATGACGCTTGCCGATCAGCAGATCATCGCTTCTGAAATCGCGAATGCAGCCAATGAATATTCCCAGTCCGAAGAGCAGGTCGAGACAGCGACCTCAGCGCTTCGTATCTTGCTGGGTCGCCCGACCGTCCCCGATATCCTCTCTTTTGACAATGTGGCGTTAGCGCATGACGGACTCTTCTCTGCCGAAGCTCTCGAAAATAATGACCCTCGCGTCAGAGCCGCCCGTCAGGCCGTGCGTACAGCGGAAGCTGGCGTGCATCTCGCCAAAGCCTCCTTCATGCCGAACCCTGAAGTTGGCGTCGCTGCAATTCACGAAAAACAGTATGGCAGCCCGTGGGACGACCGCGTGGGGGTAACAGTTTCCATCCCGCTTCCCAGCGATGTCCGCAACGTCCCCATGGAAACGGACGCCCGCAACAAGTTGGCTGCGGCTATCAATCAGGAGCAGCAGGCCCGCCGCAATGTCAGGCAGGAACTCGCTCAGGTTTTTTCTCATCTGACGGCCACGAAAGACATGTTCAGAAATTCTGTTCTGTCCGCTGAGAGTATGAACAGTCGCGCAAACGAGATGAATCGATCATGGCAGGTCGGTGAGACATCATTGGTCGAACTGTTACGAGCCAGATCCGCTGCCAGCAGGGCTTTGCAGCTCCGTAATCAGGCAGAAGTTGCCTGGCACGCCGCCATCATACGAACATTGATCGCAGCAGGAGAATTCCAGTGACTATTTCATCTGCCTCCATGAAAGACTGGAAATATTTACTCTGTGTCATGATTATTTTTCGCTTTACTGAGTCGCCTGCACGAGCCGCCGACAGTGCGCCGACTGTCGTAATGGGAGAGGCAGCGCAGAAGAACTCTGCTCTGGTAATCTCGATCGCAAGGAGTGGTACACTCGCAAAAAATCTGGATGCAATGGGAACCGTCACAGCCGAGGCGGGGCATGTCGTCCGTATTCACCCGGCAGGGTCCGGTAAAGTTCTGAATGTTGCTGTGGTACCTGGTCAGCATGTGCACAAAGGAGAGACGCTTCTTACCTATCAGGATCATTCATTACACCTGGTCCGCCTTGAAATGACAAGAGCGCAGGCGGCACTGGCGACAGCGTATGCGGCCTCTCAGAATGCGTCGTCAGCCTACCACCGGGGGTATGAACTGGAAGGCACAACAGTCGCAGCAGGAGAGACCAGGCGTCGCCTGGCCATATTCCAGGCAGCAAAAGACGACGTTATAGCTCGACAGGCTGATGTCGATACGCTGAAGCATCAACTTGAAGAAGAATACAACTCCGTTACGGAATCAGATAAAGCCCAGACCGGTCCGCTGGATGAGACATCGTCAATCATTGCGCCGACCACAGCGGAAGTACAGAGCGTGTTCGTTGGTGTGGCCGACGACATTTCCCCTGCGACGGAACTGATGGGTCTGACAGACATGTCCTCGGTATGGATTGTTTCTGACATCCTGCCTCAGGATGCTGCTCAGGTGATCCAGGGCGGCGAGCAGACCACCGAACTTACATCGGACACAGGGACGACATTACTGAAATCGAAAATAACTTCGGTAGGGAGTATGGCGGATCCGGTCACAGGCCTCGTCCGCGTCATAAGCACGGCCCCCAATCCAGATGGCAGTCTTCATCCAGGCATGTTCCTCAATACCCATCTGCCAACACGCGAAAAGACGGCAGGCATCATTGTGCCGGAGAACGCTGTCACAGAAATCAACGGCGTAAGCACTGTGTTTGTGTCGGTGAGTCCAAACCGGTTTCGAGCACAGGACGTGCATGTTGGTGTTACGGGCAATGGACAGAAAGTCATTACCTCTGGCCTCTCCGCAGGTGAGCGGATCGTAACGCAAGGCGCATTTGCCCTGAAGGCGGTGATGCTGGTGTCAGATATGAATGATGGAGACTAAGAGCGTCATGCGTAGCGTTCTCTCCGCCCTGCAGACCCGACGCTGGCTGGTCCTTGGGGTAATCTGCCTGACGTTCATCGCCGGGTGTATGATCGTGCGTGGCCTTCCCGTGGAAGCCGTGCCCGACATTTCGCCCCGGCAGGTGCTCGTTTCTGTTGTTGCTCCGGGCCTCGCTACGGAAGAAGTCGAACGGCTGATCACCTTTCCGATCGAGGCCAGTATGGCCGGCATCCCGGAGATGACAGATCTCCGGTCGGTCTCCCGTTCAGGAGTCTCGGTCGTTTACATCCAGTTCGCGGATGAGACGGACATCAATCTTGACCGTGCCCGTGTGGAAGAACGGATTCAGCAGGCCAGAGGCACGATATCTGTGCCGGGAGTCAGTGTGAATATCGGGCCACTCGCTACAGGCCTTGGTGAAATCATGCAGTTGCAGATCAAAGGCGACGGTTATTCGCTGATGGATCTGAACCGTCTGATGACATGGACTGTCGCGCCGCAGTTGAAACTGGTTCCAGGCGTCGTGGACGTCAACGTGAACGGCGGTGCCGAACAGACATTTCAGGTCTCTCTCGATCAGGCCCGCCTTATGGCACTGGGTGTGTCAGTTGATGACGTTTTCCGAGCGGTGGATGGCAATAACTCCGCATCAGGAGGTGGATGGATTGAGCATGGTGAAGAACAGCAAATCGTTGTCGGACGCGGCCTGATCGGTTCACTTGACGACTTTGGGTCCATTCCCGTCCGGACCAACACCAACGGTTCCGCCATTTTCCTGCGGGATGTCGGGCACATTTCCATGGGACCGAGAACACGACTGGGGGCCGTCACGCGTGATGGTCAGGGCGAGGTTGTCATTGGCGTCATCATGATGCGCATGGGAGCGAGTTCCGACACCACCTTAGCCGCCATCGAAGAGGCACTTCCCGGTATTCGTCAGTCTCTCCCTAAAGGCGTGACGCTTGAGCCTTATTATGTGCGTTCGACGCTGACAGACAGTACCATCAGGACCGTAAAGGAAAATCTTGTCGTTGGAGCACTCCTGGTCATCAGTGTTCTGATCGTGGTGATCGGTGACTGGCGGGCCTCCCTGGTCATCGCCTCTGTCATCCCGTTTGCGCTCGTCTGCGCCATGGCTGGAATGCGCTGGTTCGGAATTTCCGCCAATCTGCTCAGCCTCGGCGCCATCGACTTCGGCATGATCGTCGACAGTTCGCTCGTCGTGGTTGAAAATCTCATGACCCATCGTGCGCGTGACCGGGCCAGTGGACAGACTACGCCGCTGGCTTCCCTCGCAGTCTCAGCGGCAACCGAAGTCCTCCGTCCCGTAAGTTTCGGCATTCTTGTTATTGTGATGGTCTACCTGCCGATCCTGACATTGCAGGATATCGAGGGAAAAATGTTTCGCCCCATGGCGCAGACGGTCATCATGGCCCTGCTGGCCTCTCTGTTTTACTGTATTGTCGGGATACCGGTGATTGGGGCTTTGGCGATGAGGTCTGCCAACCATCATGACGATACCCGTCTGGTTGCTTTTCTTCGTCGTGGTTATGGTCCCATGCTAAACTGGTGTGAAAACCGACCACGGACCTTGTTTGGCACAACTTTCGCGATTTTTGCTTTTTCTGTCTGGACCGGTCTGCATCTGGGTGGCGAATTCATTCCGTCTCTCGATGAGGGGGCCCTGACGGTAACTACGACACGACTGCCCAGCATTTCGCTGCCCGAGGCCCTGAAGGAGGTTAGCCTTCAGGAGCGTATTCTGCGTCGCTTTCCCGAGGTTACCAGCGTTGTCAGCAATACAGGAACATCAGCCATTCCGACTGATCCGATGGGTGTTAACGAGACAGACAGTTTCATTTTTCTGAAGCCACCATCACAGTGGACCACAGCGCATACACAGGAGGGACTCGTTACGGCAATGAGTCAGGTGCTGGGCACTGAACTGCCTGGAATGGAGCAGTCATGGAGCCAGCCAGTGCAGATGCGGATGGATGACCTCCTGTCCGGTGTCAGGACCCAGATTGCCGTTTCGATCTATGGGGATGATCTCGCTACGCTGGCGCGTCTGGGGGACAGGGTAGCAAGCATCATGAAAACCATTCCCGGTGCGGCCGACGTGGCTCCACAGGGAGATGGTACCGTTTCTTTCATCCATATCGACATTAATCGTCGAAAGGCGGCACGGCTGGGTATTTCCCAGCAGGAACTTCTGAACGTGGTCGAAGCGGTCGGTGGTCATATTGGACGGCCCGTAACAGTTGGTAACGCCCTGATCAGCACGCAGGTCCGTTTCGATCCAGCCCAGGCAGGCACACGTGACCAGATTGCCCGCCTAAGGGTACGCCGTGCCGATGGCCGAGGAGCGGTCCTGCTTTCAGAAATCGCGGAGGTCACGGTACAGGACGGTCCTCCCCGTATCAGCCGGGATAATATCCGCCGTCGTCTGATCGTACAGGCCAATGTTCGTGGACGAGACCTCAGCTCCTTTGTTACCGAAGCACAGAAGGCAGTCAGCAGAAAAATCACCATGCCTCCCGGTTATCGCATCGTGTGGGCGGGTCAGTTCCAGAACCTGAAATCAGCCATGGCACGTCTGGGAGTTGTCGTGCCGATCGCATTGGTATTGATTTTTGCCCTGCTTGTCATTGCGCTGAATTCCGTCTGGCTGGCCGGACTTGTTTTCGTCAATCTGCCAGTTGCCACGACAGGTGGCATCCTGGCCCTCGCTCTGCGTGGCCTGCCATTCAGCGTCTCCGCGGGGATCGGGTTTATTGCGCTGTTTGGTGTGGCGGTTTTGTATGGGG
>NZ_JOPF01000024.1:0-17718 GCF_002153595.1 Gluconobacter sp. DsW_056 | reverse complement strand
ACATTGGGGTCAAACCCCATCAGCAGCGGCCCCACAACGGTCGATCCCGTCATCGCAAGGACATGCTGGCCGCCGAGGAGGACCGTCTGTCCCACCCCCGGATGCTCGTCAGGCGCGATCATGTCCGTCCGTTGGGCCCGGCGCCAAACCGGAAGCCAGCGTTCACCCATCCTCAGTGTCCTCCGTTCGCGCGGATCTGAGCACGGAGCCGGGCCACATGAGCCTCCAGATCCGTCCATTCGGACCGACCGGGAGCCATTGTCCGCCTCAGATATGCAACGAGTTCCGCAATCTGGCGGTCAGACAGGATGTTCCCGAATGTCGGCATGGTGGTCGCCTGCGCATAGGCAGGCTGCGAAACACCCTTGAGAATGACATGAACGAGATTATCCGGGCTGTCCGCCTGGATATTACTGTTGAGCGCAAGCTGGGGACGCGCGCCGAACAGATGCGCGCCTTCGCCTTCATGGCAACTCGCACAGCTTCCGTTATAGATCCGCGAGCCCTCGCCCCGGTCCAGCGCCTGCAGCCCGCGCGCCTGTTCCAAAACCGCATCCCGACGCGCCGCCACACCTTCGACGGCATTCCTGCGATCGAAGGACGCGATGTAATGCGCAATCGCCCGCACATCCGCATCCGGCAGGACCGCCATGGAATGAACGACCGGCGCCATCGGCCCACCCGCGGGACCATGCGCCGGGCTGAATCCCGTCCGCAGATAGACGTACAGATCGTCCTCGCTCCAGGGCAATGGAGACTGTGACAGCGTGCTCAGCGCGGGTGCGGACCATCCCTCAGCCTCGCCCCCGGCCAGATACGCACTCTTCCAGCGCTCGGCCCCCAGCGCATTACGCGGCGTATGACACGCCGAGCAGTGCCCCAGACCTTCCGCCAGATAGGCCCCACGATTCCACTGTTCAGATTGGGCCGGATCGGGCGTGAACGGCGCGGGGTCATGGAACAGCATGTTCCACCCCGCCATCGAGAAGCGCATGTTGTACGGGAACTTCAGCGCCGTCTTCGGCACCGCATTGCGCACCGGTTTCTGCGACATCAGATAGGCATACAGATCCCGCAGATCCGCATCGCTCGTCTTTGCAAATGCCGTATAGGGAAACGCCGGATAGAGATGCCGCCCGTCCCGGCTGATGCCATGACGCATTGCACGCTCGAACGCTTCATAGGACCAGGCCCCAAGTCCGGTATCCACATCCGGCGTCAGATTGGTGGAATAGATGATCCCGAACGGCGTCTCCAGCGGGAATGCCCCCCCATTCGTCACCCCACCCGGCGCCGTATGACAGACCGCACAATCCCCCGCGGCGGCAACCTTCTCGCCCCGTGCAATCGCAGCATCGGAAAACAGCCCGGCTTCCGGCGGTGAGACCGGCGCAATTGCCGACCGCCAGGGCATGACCGTCGCCATCAGACCGCCCACCGTCGCAAAAGCCGCTGCAAACGCCCCGCGACGCAGCTTCGCGCCCAGCGTCGTCCGTGCCATCGCCGGACGCATTTCCGGCCCAGCCACACCCAGCGCCGCCAATGGTCGCACCGCCTCCGCCGTCAGCGGCCCGAGCGCCTCATCCAGCCGTGCCTTCACCTTTTCCGGCGTGAACGGCACATCCCGAAAACGCACGCCCGTGGCAGCATAAAGCGCATTGGCAATCGCCGCCGCACTCGGCACGGACGCGGACTCCCCCGCCCCCAGAGGCGGGTGGTCCTGACGCTCCATCAGCACGGGTTCAATCGCCGGCAGCTCCGGGAAAGTCAGGATCGGATAGCCACCCCAGTCCCTGCTCTCCACGCCCTTTTCGTCGAACTGGACCTCTTCGCGCAGGATCCGGCTCGTAGACTGGATGACATTGCCCTGAAGCTGATGGCGCACCCCAGCCGGGTTCACCATCATGCCCGCATCCTGCCCGACCACCGCCCGCGTGACACTCACCACGCCGGACTGACGATCTACCTCCACATCCGCAACCCAGGCCGACCACGCTGCCGCCGTGCCGGGAAATGTCCCATGCACATACTGCGCATAGGCCAGTCCCCGTCCCTTCAGCACGCGGGCCTGCGGATCAACCTCGACCGGCCCGGCCTGATATGTCCACCCAGCCCGATCCGCCGTCGCCTTCAGAAGCTCGCAGGCCCGCTGGTCCGGCAGATGATCCAGACGGTATTCCAGCGGATCAGCCCCGGCCTCCGCCGCCAGCTCGTCGATATAGCTGTCATGCGCAAAACTGTTCGGAAGCGCAGAAACGCCCCGAAACCAGGATGCCCGCGCAATCGGGGGCATATCCTGAACCGTCACCCGCGCGTTGGGATAATCATAGGGCGGAACAGACGTCCGATCCCCCATCTGCGCCACAGACGGCACGTCAGCCGGAACCACACCCGTCAGCACCAGCGCCAGCAATGGCGAGACATTGGACGGATAACTGGTGTCCAGATCATACGCGACAGGCTGCCCGGACGCATCAATTCCGCCCCGGATCCGCACGAGCTGTGCAGCACCTTTCGGCTCCCAGACATGCTCCAGCTCGCGCGAAAGCTGCACCCGCACCGGCCGCCCCACCGCGCGCGACAGCAGGGCTGCGTCGCCGCCCACATCATCTGCGCAGTTACGCCCATAGCACCCGGCGGCCTCATGCCGGATGACCTGGATATCCGCCGTAGACAGGCCCATCAGCAGCGCCAGATCCGCGCGCAGCATGTGCGGGTTCTGTGTCCCGGACCAGAGTTTCAGCTTTCCATCCTGCCAGTCCGCCACTGAACAGGACGGACCGATGGAGCCATGCATCTGGTACGGCCAGAAATATTCCCGCTCCAGAACAGTCTTCGCACCTGCCAGACCGTCTTCAAGCGTGCCGCGATCCAGCACAACGCGCGGCGTTGCAGGGTTATCCCGCACGGCCTCGACCGGATCGGTCAGATCCGGCAGTGCAACAGGCGCCCACTTGACCCGCAATGCTTCTGCGGCAGCCGCAGCCTGTTCCTCGCGTTCGGCCACTACACCCACGAAATCGCCGACCACGACCACATCCACCACACCTGGAAGATGCGTCACAGACTCCCGATCAACCGAAAGCAGCGCCCGTCCGACATACGGTCCGTGATCGTAACCCTCATAAGGCGGCCGCACGACGCGCCCATGCAGCATCCCGTCCACACGGACGTCATGGACATAGACCGCCCGGCCCGTCACCTTGTCCGGAATATCGACGCGCGGCATATCCCGCCCCACCAGACGATATTCTGACGTACTTTTCACCGCCGCCGCATCATCGAGGAGCACCCGCAGTTCCACGCCCTCGACCAGATCTCCGATCCGATAGACCCGGTTCGGCAAAGGCGGTTCACAGACCAGCTCACCCTCCCGCAGCGTTATGGTCCCAACCGCCCGGCCCGTCAGTTCCGCTGCACGTTCCAGCAGGAGATGCCGCGCCTGCGCTGCTGCCCGGCGAAGCGGAATGGCCGTGACCTGAATGGTCTCGCTCGCAATCGTCGCACCCTGATCGGGGGTATCCTCGGTATGGCCCAGCACCATCCGCACCTGCGCCGGACGGGCATCAAGCTCTTCCGCCACGATCTGCGCCAGAGACGTCGCAATCCCCGTTCCCAGATCCACATGCCCGCAGAACGCCACGACCTGATCGTCAGCTGTGATGCGCAGGAAAATCTCGTCTTTGGGAATAAAGCCGCCCCGTGCCGCCAGTCCTTTCGGAGGCTGCGCAGGACGGAAAATGCTGAGGGAGCCCGTAGGGAGCGATGCCTGCATTATCAGGGCTCTCCCTTCACAAGACCTGCCGCGATGCAGGCGGCCTTCATGATTTCAACATGCGTGCCACAGCGACACAGATTATATCGCAACGCTTCTTTCAGCGCCGCCTCGTCAGGATCGGGCACGGCATCCAGAAATGCCTTTACCGTCATGACCATTCCGTTCAGGCAATATCCGCACTGCGCGGCCTGTGCTTTGATGAAAGCCTTCTGGACCGGATCGGACCTGTCAGAAGACAGCCCCTCCAGCGTTACGACGGACGCGCACGCAGCGGCGGTTTCAACCCGAACCACGCAGCTTCGCGCGGCCTTGCCATCCAGCAGTACGGTACAGGCCCCGCATTCTCCCAGTCCGCATCCGAATTTCGGGCCATTCAGACCAAGATCATTGCGCAGCACAGTCAGAAGTGGTGTGCCAGGGGCAGCGTGAACCTGGCGCCGTTCCCCGTTCACCATCAGAAAGACGCTGTCCGTCATAGCGTCCCTCTCCTTCACGTCAGGATGTCAGTTTCAGGTCGTAGACATTATCGCCGTAGCACCAGTACGGATCTTCAGGCTGACGCAGCCAGGTATTGGCGTTGGAAATGCTCTGGACCTTGGTCGCACGCTCCTTGCGGGCCCCGTAATAGGCTTCGAACGTCGCATCCAGATCGGCAACACCGAGCTCGCTCAGACAGCGTGTCAGCACAGCTGCGTCCTCGACTGCCATGGCTGCACCCTGTGCCATATGGGGCTTCATCGGATGACAGGAATCACCCAGAAGCACCACACGGCCCTCATGCCATTTCGACAGCGGCTCACGCGTCTTGAGCGGCCATTTCGTCACGGTTTCCGCCGCATCGATATAGCCCTGAACCATCGGATGATAATCCGCGAATGCCGCCTTGAACTCTTCACGCGTAGAAGGAAGCTGACCGGCCCGGCTGGTCCATTCCGCCGGCTCTCCCGTCACAAGATAGAATTCCTCTTCCTTGCGATCGAGATAGTAGCAGACAATATGGCGGTCAGCGGTCCACCACTTGGCGTTGACATCCGCTCCCAGAGCCTTCGCGGCGGCACCGGGAATGATCGCCCGATGCGCGATCCAGCCGGTATAGAGAGCTTCTTCCAGACCGAAGATTTTCTCACGTACACGCGAATTTATTCCGTCTGCTGCAACCAGAATGTCTACGCTATCCGTAGAACCGTTCTCGAATTCCAGCGAAACGGTCTTACCGTTATCCGTAAAATCGACGAGTTTGTGGCCCCATTTGATGCGGTCAGGCTCAATGCAATCAAGCATCGCCTGATGCAGATCACCACGATGAATGGTGATGTAAGGTGCACCGTAGCGCTCACGCTCCGCATTCAGCGGGATTTTTGCAAGAACCGAGCCATCTGTTCCGTTTCGGCTGACCCAGTAGTCAGGAAGGCAGGAAATTTCCTCGAGTTTTTTGTCTAGACCATCAAGATGGGCAAGGATTTTCAGGACGTTAGGGCCAAACTGGATGCCTGCCCCCAGCCGGGAAAAACCGGGCGCCTGATCATAAAGCGTTACGTCAAAGCCCTTACGCTGCAAAAGCCCCGCTGCAGCAACGCCACCAAGACCAGCCCCCACAATACCGACCCGAACACCACCCGACATCTGATTGCCCTTCTGCTGCTGGCCATCGCGGAGCAAGAGAGCCCAACAATAATGGCGTACACACTATATATGAATAATTCACAGTCCTTCCGGGTGCGTCAAGAAAATTATGACGATTCCGTTTCGTTTCCTGTTTGAGATATATTCCGGAGTTTTCAGTCTTCGAAAAACGCCAGTTTTTTCAGGATATGGAGCGCCGCAACCCTCTCGCACGCATCAAGCGGTGCCAGCGTACGGGCTGTCACATCCGCAGCACTTGGAATCGTACTCTCGACAAGGATGAGCCCTTCCGGTGTCAGGGACACGATACGCTGCCTGCGATCATTGCGATCCTGAACAATGCTCACCAGTCCTCTCTTGCGAAGACGCATGACGATGTCACGCAAAGTTGCGTGATCAATGCCGGTCGCGGCACTGATCTGTACGAGAGGGGCTTCCTTCAGCCGATAGACTGTCACCATGGCTGCAAACTGGGCAGAGGTCAGCCGATCGTCGGGAATTTCACGCTGAAAGATGATCGTGTGTCGCTGATAGGCGCGCCGGAGAAGATATCCGATCTGATTGCAAAGCTCGTAATCTGCATCACGCGACATCGGATTTTTCTCCATTGAAACCCCAAAAGATTTTTACAGCCTCTGAAGGGATTGTATATCCAAATTTCCCGATCGCCTTCCCTTCACAGCGCGCGACAAATACCCCGGATACCCCCACCCATCCAGAAAGAAGGCCAGCACCCCATGCCACATCTCGCAATGCCTCAGTCACTTCCCCTGTCCACGCACGCCTCTGCTGCCCTGCTTCTGATTAATGACGTACACATTAGTAATAGCTACACAATCTCTGAACGGAGCATCCGGAAAAACGAAAAACAATGGCTGTAAGACAGTGCTTTTCGGGAGATTCTTTTTTGTTGCAGAATCGAATTGTCGTTCATAATATCGTTTATACGTTATAAGATCGAAACGTGACGTTTTCCCGCTATCAGATTGCCATCCCATCCGACCCGTGTGAGAGCAAGGATTGATCTCAATGCGTATCGTCTCTCAGAACAAACTCGCGTTACGCCACATGGCTCTGCTTTCCACAGTGCTGGCCGTCATTCCCTCATACGGGTGGGCGGCAGAAAAATCGCAGCATGTCCGTAAGGGAAAGGCGCATCCACAGCACACGCTCCCTGCGTCCAGACCATCTGCCGCACGGCACGCTTCGTCCCGCGCCATGCAACCCGAACTTATGCAAGTTCAGGGACGGCGTGTTTCTCATGGTGCACAGACCGTCATCTCCCAACACGTTTTCACAAACGCTGTTGCCGGAACTTCCGTCATGAAAGCGTTGCAGAACGTGCCAGGTGTCCTGTTTCAATCGGACGATGCGCAGGGCGTCGATACGGGCGGTGTCAAACTCTATATCCACGGGTTCTCGCAGAACCAGATCGGTTTTTCACTGGACGGTATTCCACTCGGTGAGTCCGTCTATCGTAACTATAATGGCCTCAACGCCGTTGCCGCGCTGTCATCCGAGAATGTTGGTCATATGGAAATGTCACAGGGCGCAGGCGCCGTGGATATGCCCAGCACCAATGTGCTCGGCGGTGCGATCATGATTTCGTCGTCTGATCCCAAGGACAAGTTCGGTGGCACGCTGGCCGCGACCGGCGGAAGCAACGCCACCACCCACGCTTTCATCCGTATCGACAGCGGCAAGCTGAACCCCACCGGGACCAAGTTCTACGTGTCCTACATGCGGAACGACACCAAACTGTGGAAAGGCTATGGCACCCAGTTCTTCCAGCAGGCTAACCTGAAGCTGGTGCAGCCGATCCATAATGAAAGCAGCGTCTCGCTCCTGTTCGACTGGGCGGATGTCCAGCAGTTCAATTACCAGTCCGAAACACTGGAGACGGTCCAGAAGCTGGGTTACGGCATCTCCAACTACTATCCGAATTATCGACTGGCCTATAACGCAGCACAGGGGATCTACTCGCACGGCGAAGACAAAACCAGCGACCCGAAGGATGTATCCTACTACGCCGGAACAACGGCTTCCCGCGATCTGCTGGGAGGACTGAATTTTCATCTGAAGCTGGCGGATCATCTGCGGTGGGATTCCGTCGTGTACGGCCATAACCAGAAGGCCAATACGCAGTGGTCTGACCCCTGGATGGCGTCAGCGAACGGCGCCCCCCTTTCCGAAATCGTCAAGCAGCCCGATATCCAGCGCTTCGGCCTGACGTCGAGCATGACGTATGATATTGGGAAACACGAAATTCATGGCGGCATCTGGTACGAGAACAACAAATACGTCTCGAACATGTTCGCCTACAACGACCCGCTTCTTGCCGACGGTCAGACGCTGACGCCAAATCCTTTCCGCAAATGGTCCGACCCCTTCGCCAAGCTCTGGGGGCAGACCTACAATACCAACACGATGCAGACCTATATCGAGGACACCTGGCGTCCAGTTAAAGACCTTTCGCTCCATGCAGGTTTCAAATCCATGCTGAGCACGACCCATGTCGGACAGACAGGAAATTACGAACCCTATACCGGCACCAATGCTCTTGCCGGCGGCGTGGGTCTGACGACATTCGGGGCGTTCCTGCCGCATTTCAGCGGGGACTGGCATTTCCTGACGCATCATGAGCTGTATTTCGATATCGCCAAGAACATGCGCGCCTATCCGGAAAGCGGCTATCACCTGTCGGCATCGCCGTTTGCCGTCTCGCAGGAGGCCTTCGATCTGTCACGCAGCTCCGTCAAACCCGAGACCAGCTGGGCCTACTCGGTTGGCTACCGCTTTACGCAGCGGCGTGTGGATTTCTCGGTCAGTGCCTATCGCGTAAACTTCTCAAACCGTCTGGGCGCGCTGGTCCAGGGCAGCCAGACCAACCCGCAGACAACGGTGCTGAACCTCGGCGGTGTGACGATGAACGGCGTGGATGCCGGTCTGACCCTGCGCCCGCTGCGTGGTCTCTCGATTTTTAACTCGATCAGCTACAACCACTCGACCTACGACAACAACATCAGCCAGCAGGGCACGACCTATGCCACCAAGGGCAAGCACGTCGTGAACTATCCGGACCTGATGTACAAGGCGACGGCGGAGTACACCTACAAGAAGGCCAGCTTTAACATCGACGCGCTCTACACCAGCAGCCGTCCGTTCAGCTACACGAACGACACCTCCCTTCCGTCCTACTGGCTGGTCAATTTCGGGGCACGCTACAATTTCGGCCGCATCGGACGTCTGGAAAATCTGACAGCATCGTTTAACGTCACCAATCTGACAGGGTCACGCTACCTGATCATGACCGGTGATGACGGCGGCAATCCGCTTTCGGGCGATTACCAGTCGCTGGTCGTGGGTGCACCCCGCCAGTTCTTCGGTGGGGTGAAAGCAGACTTCTGACATTCCCCTGTCTGGACCGGACTTCCCCGGCGCTGCCTTTTCAGGATGAAGAAAAGGCAGCGCAGCGCTTACAACCGGATGGCTGCATGAACGGCACGACGAACAACCAGCGCCCCGCACTGTGGGAACGGATGAGCTTCGGTTTCGGCGATCTGGCAGGGAATGCCCTGTTTGGAATTACCGGGGCCTATCTCATCTATTACTATACCAATGTTTACGGTCTCTCCGCATCCTCTGTTGCCCTGCTGATGCTTCTGGCACGGGTGGTCGACAGCGTGGTGGACCCGGTCATCGGATATCTGATCGACCATCGCATCCTGTTCGGTGGGCGCGTCCGGCCTTACCTGAAATGGTTTTCGCTACCACTCGGCCTCCTGACATTCTGCTGTTTTCTGCCACTGCCACTTGGAGCAGGAGGACGCCTCGCCTGGGCCTACGCCACCTATCTCGTGATGGGTATACTCTTTTCGCTCGTCATCGTGCCCTATGGGCTGTTGCCCAACGTCATGACCCGCAACCGGGAGGACCGTCTCTCCCTGTCCACTTTCCGCATGATGGGCGCAACACTCGCGACGTTTCTGGTCGGATCGTCCATCCTGCCAATGGTGCATCTGTTTGGTGCTGGTAACGAGAAGCTGGGATACCCGCTGGCGATGGCCGTTGCAGGGGCCGTAGGCGGAGGACTGGCGCTCATTCCTTTTTTCACCTGCCGCGAGCGTCATGACCTGGAAGCGAATGACAGCCCCATCCGGGTTCTGCTCGGCTCCCTGTTCCGCAACCGGGCATGGGTGATCGTCACGATCGTGTTGAGCCTGTTCTACATCAATTTGACGGCGTTCTATGGCCTGTCGCTGTATTACGCGACAGAAGTCCTGCATCGCCCGCAGTATTTCGGGGGGCTGCTCATCTCGATGATGGGGGCCAGCAAGGTTCTGGGAGTGATGTGCTCGCCCTGGCTTGCCCGCCATGTCGGACAGAAACTGACGATTGTGCTGCCCTATATTCTCTCTGCAATCGGTCTGGCCCTGTTTGCCTATGGCCCGAACAGCGCGGTCTATCTGGTCGCCGTCTTTGGCATGATCTGCTTTTTCCAAGGCATGACCCTGCCTGTTTTCTATGCGATGGTCGCGGATTCCATTGATTACGGTACGGCCGTTACGGGCATTCGAGCGTCCGGAATGGCCTATTCCGTGAACAGCTTTGCGGGAAAGGTCGCCTGGGCCGTCGGCGGCTCGCTTTCTGCAGCGATTCTGGGCTGGGGCGGCTATGTTCCCCATGCCGTCACACAGACACAGACCGCACGCGCCTTTATCACGTTCGGTTTTCTGGGTGTCCCGGCCTGCGTCGCCCTGCTCTCGGTCCTGGTCATCCTGCTTTACCCTTCCGAAGACGAGATGACGCGCACCCTTCAGCCTGAAACTCCCGTTGCGCTAGAGGGGATCTGACATGGCAAACGCATTCCGAAGTGAGGCCGGCGCCATCGTCGCGCAGATGACAATCACGGAGAAGCTCGACCTCGTCTGCGGCAACGGCCTGTGGCGCACGACGGGCGTGCCCCGACTGGGACTGCCGTCATTACTGATGGTCGATGGTTCCAACGGCCTGCGCGTCGTACCGAATCAGATCTCCACAGACCCACAGAATGCCGATCTCGGGGCGTTCCTCGATGCCGTTGATACAACTGACGATCCGGAAAGTCGTGACAGCAATGTCCTGCTCGGCAAGAGCGTGCCGGCAACCTGTTTTCCTGCACTGTCCGTTCTGGCCAACAGCTGGGACATCGAACTGGCCCATGAGATCGGGGAGGCACTGGCGATCGAATGCCGGGCTGCAGGCGCGCAGATTCTGCTCGGACCGGGCATCAACCTGCGCCGTTCGCCGCTGGCGGGGCGGGGTTTTGAATATTTCAGCGAAGACCCGATCCTGACGGGAGACATGGCAGCCGGCGTCATCCGGGGTCTTCAGGACAAGGGCGTGGGAGCATCTCTCAAGCATTTTGCGTGCAACAATTCCGAAGTTGAACGCATCAGCATGGATTCTGTCGTCGAGCCCCGCGCGCTGCACGAACTGTATTTTCTGGGTTTCGAGCGCGCGATTGCCCGGAGTAACCCGTGGACGGTCATGACGTCCTACAACCGGCTCAACGGGTTTCAGACGTCACAGAACCCGTGGCTCCTGCGCGGGGTCGTCCGGGAACGGTGGCACTATGACGGTGTGATCATGTCTGACTGGCACGGGATTCAGGATCTCCCAGCCGCCGTAAAGGCCGGGAACGATCTGGATATGCCGTTCAATGCCGCCCGCAGGCGACGGCTTGAAAGCGCAGTCCTGAACAAGAGGGTGCCTGAGGCTGCGCTGGACCAAGCCTGTACCCATATCGCTGCCCTCACCCTGCGGATCGTGGATGCCCAGCGCCGACTGCCCGTTTCACGCCCGGATTTCGCGACCCATCACGATCTCGCCCGCAAGGCGGCCGCCCGCGCCTGTGTTCTGCTGAGCAACCAGAATGACGTCCTGCCTCTCACCCCGGAACCCGGTAAACGCCTGCTGGTCATTGGCACAGGCGCGGTCTTGCCTGAAATACAGGGGGCGGGCAGCGCCGCCGTCCGGCCCATCCGGTGCGATATTCCGCTCGATTGCCTGAGAGAGACTGCACCTGAAGGTGTATCCCTCCACTGGGAACCCGGCTGGGGTGAGGATGGCAACCATGACGCACACCGTCAGGGCGCAGCCCTTGCCGCAGCGCGCACGGCCGAAACCGTCATCGTCTTCGCCTCCACGCCGCCCTGCGTCAGTGGCGAAAACGCCGACCGGCCCGATCTGGGGCTATGCCCGGCGCATGATCGCCTGATTACCGAACTGACGAAGATCCATGACAGGATCGTCGTGGTTCTGAGCCATCCGGATGCCGTCGTGCTGCCATGGGCCAACAACGTGCAGGCCATTCTCTCGGCAGGCTATGCAGGGGCCGGCCTGGGACAGGCCGTGGCCGATATCCTGTTCGGGCATACCAACCCGTCCGGCAAAACGTCTGTTACATGGCCTGTGCGACCGGAAGACTGCCCTGCCTTTCTGGGATATCCCGGTGAACAGGGAACACATCTGTATCGGGAAGGCATTTTCGTCGGATACCGATTTTTCGACATCCGCCACATACAGCCGCTTTTCCCATTCGGCCACGGACTGTCCTACACGTCCTTTACCTACGATGCGCTGGAACTGACGACCGGAGCGGATGACGTGACCGTCCGCTTCACACTGTCCAACACCGGCGCCCGGACCGGTTGGGAAGTCTGTCAGCTTTACCTCGGGCGGACTCCAACCGCCCCAAACCGGGCGCTCCCCCACCATCCGCTCCGGGCCCTGAAAGGGTTTGCGACGGTTTGTCTGGAGCCGGGAGAAAGCCGCGTCGTGGACATGACGCTAAGCCGCCGCGATCTCGCCTATTTCGACACCGTACGGGACGACTGGGCCGTCCCTGCCGGAGAGGTCAGCATCGAAATCGGGGCATCATCCCGCGATATCCGCCTCTCGGCTCCCCTTCATGTCACGGGCGATGCCACAGCAGCGCGATGGCTCGATCCGCACACCCCGCCCGGACAGGCGCTGGAAGTTCCGGGCGTACAGGACGATCTGGTCGCGTGGCTTGCCGGTGTGACGGGTCAGGGCATCGCTGGGACCGAAACGCGGCTTGCTTCCTGCCGCCGTTCCTTCCTTGGTATCTACGACACACTCTGCTGGTCGTTCGGTCTTGAGTTGGACGAAATCCGACTGACACAGATCCTTGACGACGCCAACAGACGTAGCGGCGCAAGAAAACCCGGACATTGCCCTGACCATAGCAGCGAACTGGATCCATCATGATTGTTGAGAGCACCGTGGCCCCGGCCCGCGCATGGAACACCTGGTCCGATCGACCGGCAGCAATGACATTCCTGCCATTGGGCGTTCATGTGACGCCCCTGCTCTATTCCACCAGCCAGCGCAGCGCGACGCTGCTTCCGCCGGGAAAGGATCTTCTGTTCGGCCGTCATGACATGGACGGAAGGCTGGTGGAGTTCGAAACCCGGCATGGTGGGACGGAAATCGCATTCCGCTATGAGAAAGATGATCCCTATTGCCTGCTGGGGACATGGGAGGGGAAAGTCCTCGCGGAATGGGGACTACGATACTGGCTGACACTGTGTCTGTCTTCCGAGTGTGGCACCACAGTGACCTATAACGGGGAAGCCGCCGTCATCCGGCTGGGCTACCGGTATGTAGCCCTGATGGGCGACATGGCCCCCGTGCAGGTTACGGCTCATGAGTCTCTGGAAGCCGTCGCAAAAGATTTCGACGATAACGGCTATTTCCATACAGGCAGCAGAGGCACATCCGCCCCCGTCATCGCATTACGGTTCAATCTGGAAATGATGCGCAAAGGGCGCTTCGCCGCAGCCGTCGCGGATAGTGAAGCACTGGCCGTCGCGAAGGCCCGGGCGGCACTTGAGCGTGAGCGCGCTTTTGAGAAAGAACCTGTACTTCCCGCCCAGACAGGACGTCACGCCGGGGCCCTGGATGCCGTTCGTGATGTTATGGCCTGGAACACCCTGTATGACGGCATCAATCGTCGCCCTTATACCACTTTCAGCCGGATCTGGAATCTGGGGACATTCGCAGTCTGGTACAACGATCAGACTTATTCCGCATTGATGACCGCCCTCATTGATGGACAGACTGCGCGAGAGAACATGGCGGTAGCGACAGCAAGCGCAACGCCTCAAGGCAATTTTGCCTGCCTCGCCACATCGAACGACACATGGGTGGACCGGACACAAGCTCCGAACGGCGCATTCATGACGTGGATGATCTATCTGCGCCAGCGCGAAAGGTCATTCCTCGAGTGTCATTACGAGGCATTATCCCGCAATCACATGTGGTGGCGACGTGAACGTGATCCCGACGGCATGGGGCTTGTCTCGTGCGGAACATCCGATGTCGGAGAATCTTTGTACAAAGGCACCCACTTCGGAGCCCGCAACGAAACGGGGATGGACAATTCCCCAACCCATGACGAAGCGCTCTACAGCCCCGAAACACGCACGCTGTCATTGCTTGATGTCGGACTGAACTGCTCTCTGACGCTTGATGCGGAATGTCTGGCGCATATTGCGCGGGAGCTGGGACGCACTGAAGACGCACAGACTTTCAATGCACTGGCAAACGATACCCGTAGCAAAATCCGGGAACATCTGTGGGATCATGAACGCAGCATTTTTGCCAATCGCCAACGACACGGCGGTTTCGTCCACAGTGTCGGCCCAACAAGCTTCTTCCCGCTGATCTGCGGTGCCGCAACACCTGAACAGGCACAGTCCCTGATCGGACATTTCTCTGATCCGGCCCGCTTCAACGGCCCGTTTATGATCCCCAATGTCAGCCGGGATGATCCTGCTTTTGCAGATAACGTCTACTGGCGGGGCCGTATCTGGCCAAATGTGAACTATTTTGTGTGGCATGGTCTGCGGCGCTACGGTTTTATCGCAGAAGCATCCCGGCTCGCCGAACGCAGCATGGCGATCTTCAACCAGTCATGGACGGAACGCAGGATTGCCGCAGAAAATTACTCGGCAATAACAGGCGAGGCCAACGACCAACCGGATACGGACCTGTTCTATTCCTGGGGCGCGATGCTGCCCATGCTGGGTGTTGCAGACGTTATGGACATTAACCCCTGGGCAGGCTGGGAACTGCAGAATACAGGGACCGACGTCACACTTGGCCCGATCCACACACCCATCGGACAGGTCATCATGGCTGTCACAAACGGCCGCATGACGCTCTTCCGTGGTCAGGAAGAGATCCTCTCCTGGACGGGAACAGGCCGCCTGACAGAACTCACCATCAGTGAAGCGCTCATGAGCTGTCGCATCCACGCCCATGAAGGCCAGCAGGGGGTTCTGACACCTGGTCCGACCTACGCCGCGCGGATCGTGGAACTTCGTGTGGATGGCAGTCCCCGCTCCGCCACACAGAACCCGAACATAGACCTGTCCGGTATGCGTCGCGGACAACGGCTCGATCTCTACCTCAGCCCGCTGATTGCGGCGTGAACACCCCGGCATTGCCCGACTGGTTTCAGACACCCGAAAACCGCTTCCGGACTGCGGCCTTCTGGTTCTGGCACCACCTGCCCACGCCTCAGATGTGCCGCGAGGCCATCGCGGACATGAAACGTGCCGGGCTGGGCTGTATTCTCGTACAGGCACGGCTCGCCATGCCCCTGTCCGACTATCTGTCCCCTGACTATCTGGCCCTGTGCCGTCTCGTCTCGGATCTGGCAAAGGAATACGGACTCAGCATTGAGATCTACGATGAATATGGCTGGATGTCGGGACATGGAGGGGGCCTCACTGTTCAGGGCGCCGATCATCTCCGTGAACGACACCTGTTCTGGACTTCCGGAAGCCTCCAGAACGGGCAGGCCACGCTTCAGATTTCAGACATCGACGCCACATTTCTGGATTTTCTCGGACCGGCCGCAAGACGCTGGACATATGAGGGCGGCAGGGCCCAATGGGGCTTGTGGCAGATCGTCGCCGGTGGCGTCATAGCGTCCCGGACATTGCTTCAGCCTTCCCAAATCAGATTCCTTGAAACAGGCGACAGCGGTTGCACCTTACAGATCACTGCCCCAGATCTCCCGGACGGAAGCCCCGTTGCTCTCTTCGTGGCAGCGACATGCCTGACATCCCGGCTGGTCAACTACCTTCTGCCGGAAACGGCTGAACGCTTTTCCGACCGCGTCTACGCCCCCCTGCGAGAGGCTTTTCCCAGAGCAGAGGCATTTTTCTTCGACCATCCTTATGCCGGTTTCTATACATGGAACGGTCAGAATTCAGCGTCCGGACCCGACGCAATCCACAATTCCCTTCTCTGGGACAACAGCCTGACTGAGACTGGTATCGACGGTATTGTCCTTTTGGACGCGGTTTATGGCACGGATCCACAGGCCGCATCGCAGCGCGCATATCTGTTTGAAACCTATGCCCGACAGGTGCATCATGCCTTTTTCGGAACCCTCAGGCGATGGTGCGACGCACATGACATTGGCCTTACCGGCCATGAACTGTTGCCCCATGTCGGTGGCTGGAATCTTCTCGGAGGGCTGGGCGGTATTGATGCGCGCGTCGCTCCAGGCGGAGACTATTTTGATATCGACGCATTCAAAACCCAGAGCGTCACGGATGCTGCCGATTACAGTCCACAGCTTTCCGCCATATTGGGAGATTCTCTTGCCCGTGCGCACGGGCGTACGCGTTGCACGGTCGAACAATATTCTACTGGGCGGGAAGTAGGCCGACCGTCCCTGCATGGACAATGGGACCTTTCACTTTCCCGACTACGCGCCCAGATGATCCGTCATATCCTTCAAGGCGCACGTCGCGTTCTGCTCCATGCCCTCTTCCTGCCGGACGCGATCCACCCGAACCCCACGCACCAGTCAGACCCGCATTTCGACTTTGCTCCAGGATTCAATCTTCAGCCCTGGTGGGACGACGCACCGGATGTTCTGGAAGAACTCGCACGTCTCTCGGCTTTTCTGGAAGATGGAGTACCAGTGCGATCGGTAGCCTTGTTCTATCCTCTGGAGGATCTCAGGGCAGCCAGCAGTATCCCGGACTGCGCAGCGCATTTCGGCATTTGGGCCAGGGCACTGATGGACGCAGGCATCGGATATACGATTATTGACGAAAGGCAGATCCGTCAGGAAACTGTCAGAAACGGCTGCCTGCATATGGTTTCAGGCCAGTTCGATACCATCATTCTGCCAGACGTCACCGTCGTTCGCGATCCTCAAACTCTCTCAATCCTTGAAGAGTTCTCCCGTACAGGAGGACGCCTGCTCAGATCAGGAAAAATCGTCACAACCTCCCGAAATGACAGAACGCAGCGGATCGAAGGGCCGGTTATCACGACTTCGGAAATTGCCCGTCTTATTGCAGAAACCTTCTCGTCACCTCTTCTGACAATCGAAGATCAACCTCAAAGGATTACGTTACAGAGATTGACCCCCTCTCTGTTACGCGTAGCTGTTTTTAATGACACAGATTGGGAAAGAACAGCCAGGCTTGCCCCAGCGTCACAGGAACGGATTCTTCTGGAATGGCGATGTGACACCGCGTCGGCAGTATCCCCGGTTTTTATCCCAGCCGATACAACCTGCATTCTTTCCCTTAGGCCCAGGCAGCTTTTAACCTTTGAATTATCTGACATAGCCGCAGAAGCCCAGTGTTTGCCAATACAGAACAAAGACTGCTTTTCTACTCCTTACAAAAAAATGCTCGAAGGAGGATGGCTCTTTCAGTCAAATCCCAATACCCGTCCAGTGCCTATCGCTGTTGAATGCGGCTGGGAACAACAGGGATTTGAGCATTTTTCCGGCCTAGGTATCTATACTCTGCACCTATCCAATTTCAACAGATGCCATAAGAAAAATCTCTATCTAGTCTTACCAAAAATTGCAGGCACAGTGAGATGCTTCGTGAATGGGCGGCAGATAGGAAAAAGCATCGAACAAAGCGCGTCATTTCTTCTTCCCGCCGATCAAGACCTCAAAATCAATCTACATATCCGCAATACTGCTGCAAATATTCTATATCCCAAAATGGATTCGTTCTTAAATCCAACAACCTTCTCTTCCGGTTTGCTGGCCATCCCCTACATATGGGACGAGACTTTGAACGCATCCGTTCCAAACCATTGAGGTAACACGACATTTAACAGGCGCGTACTAAGCTTAGTCCATGAAGCGAAACCCCGCCAGGTCAATGACCTGGCGGGGTTTTTGCGATTTGAGATGGTTGCGGGGGCAGGATTTGAACCTGCGGCCTTCAGGTTATGAGCCTGACGAGCTACCGGGCTGCTCC
>NZ_JOPF01000023.1:0-3356 GCF_002153595.1 Gluconobacter sp. DsW_056 | reverse complement strand
CGAGACCAGGCCGTATTGCGGTTACGGGGCTGATCAGCGAACTGGATGCCGTTATCGGTCAGAATGGTGTGGATCCGGTAAGGGATGATGCTCAGGAGATGTTCGAGGAATTCCCAGGCTGTCTTCCGATCAGCTTTCCCGACGAGTTGTGTGACAGCGAATTTGCTTGTCTGGTCGATAGCAACGAAGAGGTGCAGCTTGCCCTCAGCAGTCTGTACTTCGGCAATATCGATGTGAAAAAAGCCTATGGGATAGCGTTTGAAGCGCTGTCGTTTGGGCTTGTCTCCTTCGATGTCCGGCAACCGGGATATCCCGTGGCGCTGAAGGCAGCGATGCAGAGCCGAGCGTGTCAGATGAGGGATGCTGGCCTGCAGGGCATAAAGACAGTCATCCAGCGGTAGCAACGTATGCCGGCGAAACGCCACGATCATCGCTTCGTCCGTCTCGGACAGAACCGTGGATCGCGGCTCTTTGGGACCTGTCTTCTGATCCTCAACCGTTTGACGCTTCCGCCATTTTGCAACTGTTTTCGGGTTGATCCCGAACTCCTTGCTCAGCGCCGCGAGCGAAGCCTGCGATCGCTGTATTGCCGCTCGCACGGCGTGCGTGGTCGTGGCGCTCCCATGACGTATCTGTCCCATAAGGCTTCCTTCCACTCTCGTGAAAATAATACCCCATCAAAACACGGGACTAAACACCTAAGGCTCTCAGGCAATCCCTCACCTTCGATCGTGGCCCGGAATTCCTCCATTATAAGCCGTTGGTCGCGCGTGGCGGTATGGATGTGTGGTTCTGCGATCCCCGCACGCCGTGGCAGAAGGGATCTGTCGAGAACATGAATGGCAGGCTGCGCAGGCTCCTGCCCTCGCGGACGGATCTCGCATCCCTCACCCCCAAAGACCTCGCCGGGATCGTGTGTCTGATGAACGCCACGCCGAGAAAATGCCTGGGGTATCTCACGCCTGCAGAAGCGATGGATTGGCTCATCAAAGGCTGTAGCGCTGAGGGCCTGCATTCTTATGACGTGACACACTTCAGTTTGAAGCTGCGGATAAAGATAAACTACTTTTTACAGAAAACAGAGGCGATCGTTGAGCATTCAGACCTTTGATGATTCCGGCCGTGTTGGGTTCTCCAAACTGATATGATATAACATCCCAATGAGGAAACGTGCACCTTTTGCGCAGGCGATCCGCTTCGCTTATCTCGGAAACCTCGTCGCAGTGCTGTTCTTGTCATCGGCCGCGCCGGTGATCCTCAAAGCACAGAATGCGCCTAGGGGAACGCTCCCGCTTTTCGCGACCCTGCCGCTGTTCTGGTCGATGCGCGCCGTCATCGTACCGCCCGTGCTGAGATATGCCCGCGCGAAACAATGGGCGATGCAGCCGCTCCTCCTTCTCTGCGTGCTGCGCGCGGCTGTCGTTAGCATCTTTCTGGCCCTCGCCGCCTCGTTGCCCCTTATGAGCACGATCGCCATGATCAGGACGGCGCTGCTGGGCGCTGGCATGGCCGTCTGCCTGCTCTGCGGAATCGAACGGGGCATTCTCGATGCCGGCGCGGTGCTGCTCTCGGGTGCCGGGAGTTGGCCGGAACGGGAGCGTTTCTCGCACTACGAAGCCGCCGGCGCGCTCGCCGGCTCGACGCTGGCGAGCGGAATGTCCATCGGGCTGAGCGCCTGGCTCGGCCTTCCCGCCTGCTGCGCCGTCATGGCCGGGCTGGTCGCCCTTATCACGCTGCCTTTATGGCGCAGCGCGGCGACGGCGAAGCGCATATCCTCCCCGCGCTCTATTCCGGCAAGCTTCCCTAACGGCCCCAAAGCACGGCTTTTGCGAAGGGACGATAAGCGAACGAGATTCGCCTTGCTACTGCCGACATTGGTTTCAGGCTGGCTCGGGCTCGATCTCGCCTATCGCGTGGTGCAAACGCTACTTCTTCGTCAGGGCCTATCACTGGACTGGGTCGGTGCCGTTACCGTGGGGGTCGGCATTGCCCTCCTCTTGCTCTTCGCCGCAACTCAGGCGTTCGCGTGCCAACCGGGCGGCAGATCGGAACGATGGCAGCAGGTGGCAGGCGCATGGCTTCCGGTCGGCGCGATCCTCGTCCTTCTGGCAGCCAGCGTGACGGGCAGGCCAGCGCTCACGATCGTTGGCTTCCTGTGCCTGCAAGCGGGCTATTTCTTATTTAGCGGTTTCGCTACGCATCTGATCATTCTATACGGACGGGAATCGGAGCGCGCCGCGTCCGCCGTGTTCCTCTCCGGCGCGTCCTATTTCCTGGCACATATCCTTGTCGTTCCCGTTCTAGCCCTGACGACGAGCGGCACAAAAGGGTTCGTGACGACCTATGCGGTCGCCACGGGGTGCGTGATCCTTTGCGTTCTGATCCGATATAGGATTATGGAGGATCGGCGTGTGGGAGCTCGATGATGCGGGCAGGCCGAGCGACACCCTGACAGAAGAGGTTGGCTGTTCGAAGCAGCTGATGATCGATGCAACACATCTCAAGGCATACCGGACATCGGCGTCCCTGCTCAAAAAAGATATTTAGTCCCGTGATTTGATGGGTTGGACTGATGATGAATTTTTCTGGCTCTGAAGTCCATATTTTGCAGACAGAGGTGGACCCCATTTTTCGGACAGGTGTCTAAGCTATAATCCGACCTGAGAGAGGACGGGTTTTATGGGCAAGGTTACGCGCAAGGTCCTGTCCTGGCGTCTGTCGAACACGATGGACGCGGAGTTCTGTATCGAGGCGCTCCGGGGTGCGCTGATGCGCTACGGCACCCCGGAAATTTTCAATACTGACCAGGGCTCACAATTCACGACGCCCCGTTTTACCGGGCTCCTGGAAGAGCGTCAGATCCGCATCAGCATGGATGGACGTGGGCGCTGGCTGGATAACGTGTTCATCGAGCGTCTGTGGCGGTCGATGAAATACGAATGCGTCTCCCTGCACGACTTTGAGACCGGATCAGAACTTCGAGTGGGGCTCACGAAATGGATCACCCATTATAACGGGCAGCGTCCGCACGCGGCACTGGCTGGACGCACGCCCGATGAGGCGTATCATGACGTGCCGACGCCCTCTGGTCCGGGGTTAACCCCGGACCAGAGGGCCAACAGCAGCGCCGTCAGAATGGCGGCATGACAACAACCGGGTATCGCTTATTCAAACCCAAAAACTGTCCAAACAGACGGGGCCACCTCTGGCCTATAAGGCTTCCTTCCACTCTCGTGAAAATAGTACCCCATCAAAACACGGGACTAAACACCTTATGTGTTTCCAGCCTGTTATGATGACCTCATGAACGCCCCTGGCCAGGGGCGTTCATGAGGTGAGATACAGCGCTTAACACC
>NZ_JOPF01000022.1:0-998 GCF_002153595.1 Gluconobacter sp. DsW_056 | reverse complement strand
GGGCTTGGCGATCAGCTTGAGGCATTTTCCCGGACTGTGGATTTTGAGGTGTTCCGCCCTGATCTGGAGAAGGCTCTGGCCTATTCAGATGGGAGCAAAGGTGGACGACCGCCGTTTGATCCCGTGTTGATGTTCAAGATTCTGGTGATCCAGACGCTGAACAATCTGTCCGACGAGCGAACGGAATATTTGATCAACGACCGCCTGTCCTTCATGCGTTTCCTTGGTTTGGGACTGTCGGACCGGGTACCTGATGCCAAAACGGTCTGGCTGTTTCGCGAGCGTCTGACCCAGGCGGGTGCGATCGATGGGCTGTTCAACCGCTTTGATGCGACCCTGCGCAACGCCGGGTATTTGCCGATGTCCGGCCAGATCCTGGATGCGACATTGGTAGCCGCCCCAAAGCAGCGCAATACGAACGCTGAGAAAGCTGACCTCCGGGCAGGGCGTATTCCTGAAGATTGGCAGGACAAACCCGCAAAGCTGTCGCATAAGGACCGTCATGCGCGCTGGACACTGAAGTTTACCAAAGCGAAGCGGCAGGATGACGGGACGATCCCAGCCACGGACCTCGCCATTCCGTTCTTTGGCTACAAGTCCCATGTTTCCATCGACCGGAAGTTCCGGTTCATCCGGAAATGGAAGACAACGGATGCTGCTGCCAGTGATGGTGCCAGACTGCGCGAGGGCCTTCTGGATAAAACCAATACGGCCTCAAGCGTCTGGGCTGATACAGCGTATCGCTCGAAAGCCAATGAGGACTTCATGGACAAGCAGGGCTTTGTCTCGAAGGTTCACAGGAAAAAGCCGCATCTCAAACCTATGCCCCGGCATATCCAGAAATCGAATGCTGGAAAGTCGGTGGTCCGATCTCGTGTCGAGCATGTCTTTGCCGATCAGAAATCGCAAATGGGTCTGTTCGTCCGAACTGTCGGTATCACCCGGGCCACCATGAGGATCGGCCTTGCCAATATCGTCTATAATATGCGCCGCTTCCT
>NZ_JOPF01000021.1:0-10847 GCF_002153595.1 Gluconobacter sp. DsW_056 | reverse complement strand
CGTTATACCATAGCCAGGAAGTGAATCAGATCTCAGGCAGATCGTATAGATCTTTTGTCAACGTGACCTAGATATTCATATTTTTCTAAATATACGACACAAAATAATAATTTAGAAAAAAATAATATAGAATACCAAAAATTATTGAATTTTTTTCCTTGAATACAAACACATGAAGAGTGTGTGTTATTGTATAACTATAAATAAATGAGAGAGAAATATTTTAACAAAAAGAATTATATCAATATTGTGGCAGATTGAATTATAAATAAATTCCCCTAAAGATAAATTATATTCAGGGTTTTCGGTAAAGCACATAGATCATAAGGAAAACTATATTGTAAATAAAAAAATAAATTTATTTGTTTCTATATATAATTATAGTTAATATCGATTTAACATTCACTCAGAATGCGTTTGGATATATCGAAGAATACTAAATATTCGGGATAGGTCTTAACTATACCTATAAATAAAAAACCTAATTAACATCTGGCTTCTTTCCGCTTGTTCTCTACTTTGTGGGTTGGTACTGCTCGCGATCGGTTCCCGTTTGACGGGCGGACTACCCATATTGTCGAGTTTTTCCCCAAAATGGCTTTAAATTCCTGTAAGTAGACGGAAAACGTGTATGTGCAGGCCTTGGATTGGCAATATAGCGACAAGCGAATATGATTTATCTAGCTTGCACAGTTATTTGGGAAAGTGGGGAAATCTATAATATAATAAATTTCTTAACCTTGATATTGTAAGGATAAAACATAATTCAGGAGAAATTAAATTGATAAATTATAAGAAAAATTCATTTTTCATTACTGTATTTTCAATTATTTTATCGGGGTGTGCATCTTCCGAATTGGATACTGCTCCCTCTGGTCCTGATCATCCTTGGCAGCCTAATGTTACTTCTGCAGGTGTGATTGTTCCAGGGAAAGCAAGAAAAGTATCAAAGTTATCATTTCCAGGAAAATATACTCTTCCTTCAAATCCAGATGCTATCGTTCAGGGGAGTATGCAACTGATCGATGATCGAAAAAAATCAATTTATACCTTGGCAGAATTGATTGATATTTCACAATCTTCTAATCCGCAGACAAGAAAGGCCTGGGATGCTGCGCGGGATGCTGCGCTGGCTGTTGGAATTATTAAAAGTACGTATCTACCCACATTGACAGCAACCGTTGTAGGGGGATGGTCTCGGGCAAGAAGTCAGACTACCGATGCGTCTCTTGATACAGATGAATATGGGTCTATCGGTATTAACGGTACTCCGAGGCGGCGCAGTTCAGGCACTGCGGAAGTGCAGACTGTAGGGTTGCGCTGGTTGCTGTTTGATTTTGGACGTAGAGAAGCATTGATTGGCGCTGCACGTCAGGCGCAATTGGCCACAAACGTTCTTTTTACAGGCGTTCATCAGAAAATAATTTATAGCGTCACAACTGCTTTTTATACACATGCGGCGGCATCTACTCGCGCCCAACTTTTACAAACATCCCTCGAAAATGCAGAGCATGTTCAAGCAGCAGCAGAAGCAAGGCTGAAGCAGGGGCAGGGAACAATTATGGATGTCACACAGGCACGGCAGGTTACCGCACAGGTTAATCTGCGTCTTGTGCAGGCCCAGGGTGAGGAGCAGAACACCTATCTCGCGTTACTCAACAATATGGGTGTCTCAACGAATTCGCATCTCAATCTTGAAGATGTATCCGGCCGCTCCCTGTCGCTGGAAGACGTGCGTTTGAGCGACGAGGTGGTGAAGGAGGCAGTCGGGCGTCGCCCGGATGTTTTGGCTGCCTATGCGGCAGCGCGTTCTGCTCACAGCCGTATTTCTGCAGCACGGGCAGCATTTCTTCCAAGTGTTTTTATGACGGGTAACGTGGCGTATTCAACAGGGCAAACAAGCCTGACCTCCATACCGAGTGCTAGCGACAGTGTTTCTCCAACGCTCAATCTTTCGGGAAATCGTTTCAGCACCTTGATTCTCGGGGGAATCAGCGTTCCTATTTTTGATGGTGGTTTGCGCTCTGCCATTGTCAAACGTGCGCAGGATCAGGAAGACAGCGCAGAAGCCACGCTTCGGCAGACAGTAAATGGCGCGGTTCAGCAGATCGTTCTGGCAGAGAATGCCCTTCATACAAGCCTTCAGGCCTACGAGGCGGCGTCCAAACTTCGTGTGGCGTCACAAACGAATTTTGATGCAGCTTTGGTGTCCTATCGCGCGGGAACTGGATCAGTGACGCAGGCTGAACTGGCGCAGAATGGGCTTCTGGATGCCAATATCAGTCGATCGGATGCTTATTATGCCGCGCTGATTGCGGCTGCGGGGCTGGCTTTTGGAACGGGTTCGTTGGGCTAGGGTTTGTCAGGCTGGGTCGTTTTCTGAGCGATAAGCTCTCATGTTCATGAGGGCTTATCGCATAAATATTATGCTGACTGGGTTTTACCAGCCCCAACCCGGGCCGAAACCATAGTCCGGGCCGAAGCCGTCTCCCCAGGGGCCCCATTCTCCCCAATTCCATTGAGCATCCTGATAGTCTTCTGCGGTTGTCTGCTGTTCGTTGGCGATGCTCTGCTGCTGCTGGTACGCAAGGTAGCGACCGTAAGCGGCCTGATTCCCCACATAGAGGCACCCGCAGACTGTTGGATCGGCGTAGACATAGGTGACTGTGTTGCCGTGTATCCGGCGCACGAAATGATGCGCTGGGAGTTTCTTCAGCATGGCAATCTGCTGTGGCGTTGAGGCGGGTTTCAACAGAAATCCTGCCGCAGCGAGGTGATCGTCTTTTTGGGTGGCAATCTGCTGAGGGGATTCGCAGGCAGAAAGTGCAGCCATACAAACAAGTGAGGCTAAAAAGGTTTTCTTCATTATTAAGTCTCCGTAAATAAATTCATGTATCTGTTGCCGTGCCGATCTTGATATTGCGGCATCGATATTTATGTAAAAGCCGTTCCAAAGTTCCCGGGAGGTAGGGTTTTTTGCAAAAACGCCTGGAAACCGACCGGCTAGAGCTCTTTGTCGGAATGAAAATAATATTCGAATGTTATATCTGTTCAGGCTGCTTTTTTGACAGCGTTTGACCGTGCAGCTGAAGCAGGGTGGCTGACAGGGCCAGTGCCATGCCGAGCATGACGGTACCAGTCCAGCCATATGGTTGCCATGTCCAGATCGCCGCAGCCGAGCCGCCTGCCCCTCCCAGAAACATCGTGCCCATAAAGATCGTGTTCAGTCGTGCACGGGCCTGTGGGCGCAGCGCGTAAACAACATGCTGGTTGGAAATGAGAGCACTCTGGATTGCAAAATCCAGCACGATGACGCCTGCGATCAGGCCGGCCAGTGAGGTCCACAAACCGAAGATAATCCACGCCACAAGTGTCAATGCTGCCCCCAGAATGATGATCCGGTGGGGACCGTGCCGATCTGCGATCCGCCCAGAAAGAGGCGCGGCGAGAATTCCAACTGCTCCGACAATACCGAAGAGGCCCGCGGCATCAGCCCCAAGGCCGAAGCGAGGCTGTTGCAGGCGGAGGGCAAGCGTCGTCCAGAAAACGCTGAAAGCAGCAAACAGAAAGCCCTGCGTGAGAGCGGCGAGGCGCAGGGCGGAGAATTCCTTCCACAATCCGCCGAGGGACACCAGCAGTTGTCCGTAATTAAGGCTGGTATCGGCGGGGCGGTGCGTGGGTAGCCGCCAGGCCATCAGGGCTCCGGCACCCAGAGCAATCGGCACGGCCAGCCAGAACATGTCGCGCCAGTCGGAATATGTCGCAACCACGCCTGCCAGGGTCCGGCTTAGCAGGATACCGCCCAGAAGCCCCGCCATGACGATGCCAATTGTATGGCCACGGCGTTCAGGAGAAGACAGGTGTGCGGCAAACGGGACAATCTGCTGTGCCACGGTTGCCATGGCTCCCACGGCAAGGGAGGCGACAAGCAGGATGGCGGCACTGGGCGCCAAAGCTGCTCCTGCGAGGGCGAGAGACAGCAGCATGAACTGGCAGGCGATCAGCCGCCTGCGTTCCAGAAGGTCGCCTACTGGAACAAGAAGGAAGAGCCCTGCGGCATAACCAAGCTGGGTAACGGTTGGGATAAGGCCTGTGAAGGGGCCGGGTAGGTCGCGCTGCATGACGCCTAGCATGGGCTGGTTGTAATAGATGTTGGCGACCGCAACACCGGCCGCAACAGCCATTCCCAGCGTCAGAAATCCGGAAAGAGGCGCTGCCGGTTTGCGACCTGCTCCGGAAGCGCGTATTGCGAAATTCTGAAGGGATGCGTCGTCCATCACGGGAAATACCTTATCTGATTGTCGGCCGAGATGAGAGGTTTGACGGTTCGTTCTCTTCATCGCTGAATGTCGGATAGTCCGTATAGCCATGAAAATCACCGCCATAGAATGTTGAACGATCATATCGGTTTAATGGCCAGTGATTCCGTAGCCGCAGGACCAGATCCGGGTTGGCGATGAAGGCGCGTCCAAATGCAATCAGGTCTGCATCGCCAGATTCCAGAAGCTTTTCGGCGCTTTCACTCGTAAAACCGCCTGCCGCGATAATGGTTCGGGAAAAGAGCGGACGTAGGACAGACACATCTACCGGGTCGGATTCCGCATCGGCGCCGATCCTTGGCTGCACGATATGCAGATAGGCGACTCCCATGGTTTGCAGCATCGAGGCGACATAGCTGAATGTGGCGTGTCTGTTGCTATCGGACATCGACCCGTAAGATCCGCTGGGGGTGAGGCGTACGCCGACGCGATCGGCACCCCATACGTCAATGGCAGCCTGAGTAACTTCCCGAAGAAAACGAGCGCGATTTTCGATCGGTCCACCATAGGCGTCGGTCCGGGTATTCGTGCCATCCTGCAGGAACTGATCGGGCAGGTAGCCGTTGGCGCCGTGGATTTCCACGCCATCAAATCCTGCCTGCAGGGCTCGTGTTGCGGCCTGACGGTAGGCTTCGATCAGGGGGGAGATTTCATTGAGTTCCAGAGCGCGGGGGGTGTCGTACGGGACCGGGCCGTCGAGCGTCCATGCCGTGCCATCCGCCCTGATGGCGGAGGGGGCCAGAGGTGCCGCGCCACCGGGTTGGAGACTGCGGGCGGACTGACGGCCGACATGCCATAGTTGCAGGAACATGCGTCCTCCTTTGGCGTGGACCGCATCCGTGATGCGTTTCCAGCCGGGGATCTGTGCGTCCTCGTAAATTCCGGCGGCACGTTCAAAACCATATCCCGTCAGGGCAACGGGAGAGGCCTCGGAAATGAGCAGACCGCCCGGCGTGGCGCGCTGGGTATAGTATTCGAGCATCAGGTCGTTGGGCAGATTGCCGATGCTTGAGCGCATTCTGGTCAGGGGCGCCATGATGATGCGGTGTTCAAGCCGCATGGGGCCTACGAATTTCGGGGAAAAGAGAAGATTAGCCATGGGAAACAGTCCTGTGTGAAACGCGCCATCGGCGCCGTGTTCCAGAGGATGGATATTTCCGTATTGGATTGGCAGTCGTTATTCCAGTATAAAGAGAATTCCATAATGGAATACTAAAATGGATCGTCTGCAGGCCATGACCGTTTTTGTACGCGTCGTTGAGAGTGGCTCTTTCTCCGCTGCGGCGCGGCTGATGCATCTCGGACAGCCGGCGGTTTCGAAGGCCGTCGCCCAGCTTGAGCGCCAGCTGGGTGTGCAGCTTCTTCTTCGCTCCGCCCATGGTCTGACACCGACGGATGCAGGACAGCGTTATTTCGAGCGTGTTGTCCGGATCGTGTCCGATGCAGAGGACGCGGATGCTGCTGCGCGTGACAGTACGCTCAGTTTGCAGGGAAGGCTCCGGGTGGCGGTTCCGACAACCTTCGGACGCATTCAGATCGTGCCCCGCCTTGGAGAGTTTCTGAAGGAGCATCCCCGACTGAAAATGGATATCGAACTCGATGACCGGCGGGTGGATCTCGTGATGGAAGGGATAGATGTCGCCATTCGCGTGGGGCCTCTGAATGACAGCACGATGATTGCAAAGCGCCTTGCGAGAGGGCGCCGTTCCGTTCTCGCAACGCCGCGGTATCTGGAACAGTCCCTGGCTCTCGAGACGCCGGAAGACCTGGGTCTGCATCAGGCTGTCACTTATGCGCGGGATGATGGGGTCAGATACACGTTCCGCCAGCAGGAAAGGGAGATGACCGCGACCCTGAGACCGCGCCTGAACCTGAGCGCGGCTGAAGGAATCCGGGCCGCCGTACTTGCAGATCTGGGCCTGACCATTGCGGCGGACTGGATGTTCCGGCCGGAACTGGAGTGCGGAACGGTGGTGCGCTGCCTGACAGACTGGTCCCTGCCGCCTGTTGATCTGTGGGTGGTTTATCCTTCGGGCAGGCTGACGAGCGCCAAGGCTCGGGCTTTCTCGGATTTTGTAGCGGGAGTGATTGGAGACCTGGAAATGGTGCCGCGTTCCATGCACTAAAATCAGGAAACAATGAGTTTCTGTTGTTTTTATTTATTGCTCAATTCGTCTCACGTAATTCTCGGGTCAACAAGGATGCACGACAGGCTCTTCCGGGGGCCTGGTTCTCTGTCCCTGCTTCTTCATTCTGACCAGAGATTCCCGACATGAAATCCTCTTTTTTCCTGCTTTCCCTAGCCGCTCTGACTTTTGCATCCAGCATTCCCTATCCGGCATCGGCTCAGGTCGTAACGGACCCGGGGCAGGTTCAGTCCGGCACCTATGACGTCGAATCCAGCCATACACAGGTTGGTTTTTCAGTCCTGCATTTTGGTTTCACGAACTACCAGGGCGTTTTTTCGAATGTTTCCGGTACGCTGGATCTTAATGATAAAAATCCTGCGGCGTCCCATCTTTCCGTGACTATCCCGGTTGGATCGGTTCAGACGACCAGCGCCAAGCTGACCGAAGAACTCAAGGGCGACCAGTGGTTCAATGCCGCGCAGTATCCGAATGCGACGTTTGAATCCACCTCCGTCCGACGCACGGGCAAGGCCGATGCCATTGTGACTGGCAATCTGACGCTACATGGTGTCACAAAACCCGAGACGCTGAAGGTTCATTTCATCGGTGCAGGCGTGAACGCGCTCGACAAGAAATATACGACCGGTTTTGAAGCCACGGGCACCATCAAGCGCAGCGATTTCGGTGTGAAGATGTATGTCCCGTATGTCAGCGATGCCGTGCAACTGCGGATCGCCGGCGCTTTTGAAAAGCAGGGCTGAGTTCTATGGCCGTGTCCGCAAACCAGAGCCGCGGGATCAAGCGATATACCGGTGTGGCGATCATCCTTCACTGGCTGATCGCTGCGGGGATCCTGACCCTGATCATTATGGGACTGGTCATGGATCATCTGTCTCTCGACCCGATGTGGGTTTTCCAGTTGTACCAGCTTCACAAGTCGATTGGCATTACTGTCATGATGCTGATTGCCCTGCGCATCGTCTGGCGCCTGACGCACAGGGCGCCGGGACTTCCCGCTGACATGAAGGGTTTCGAGCGTGTGGCGGCCCATCTGACGCATGCTGCCCTGTATGGCTTGCAGACGCTCATGCCGCTGAGTGGCTGGGCGATGGTGTCGGTGTCCGTTCTGGGGATTCCCACCGTTCTGTATGGCACCATTCCCTGGCCCGATCTGCCCGTGCTTTCAACGTTGCAGGACAAGCCGCCCGTCGAAGCCACACTGAAAGTCGTTCATCATTGGGGTGGCTGGTTTCTGCTGGCGCTGATTGGTCTGCACGTTGCCGCGGCCCTTCGTCATCATTTCTTTCTGAACGATCACGTTCTGCGACAGATGCTTCCTGCCATAGGCAGAAAATCTGGTTCCAGACATGGAGACTGATATCATGGCTTTTTTTAAAAAAGCAGCCTTTTCAGCGCTTGCCATGAGCTTTTTGGCCGCGACACCTGTTTTCGCCGCAGACTGGACGATTGATCCTGCTCACAGCATCATTGGTTTTTCAGGAACGCAGACTGACAATACCTTTACAGGACATTTTGGAAAATTCGACGGAACCGTTTCTCTCGATCCTGCTCATCCCGAAGACGGGCATGCGACAATCACGATCAATATTGCAAGTGCTACGACAGCGGACAGGCAGCGTGATAGTGCCATGCCCGGGAGTGACTGGTTCAATGTCGCCAGTTTCCCAACCGCGACGTTTGAAGCCCGCAGCTTCCGGGCTAAAGGGGGCAATGCGTACGAAGCTGTCGGGACGCTCACGATCCGTGGTGTCAGCAGGCCCGAAACTCTGCCTTTCACACTCGATATCAACGGTCCGACAGCGCACGCCAAAGGCCATCTTGACCTGATCCGCTCCGCTTTTGGTATTGGTCAGGGACCGTGGGCTACCGGACAGTGGGTCGCCCTTCAGGTCGGGGTGACCATTGATATCACAGCAAACCAGACGTCAGGGAATCCATGACGTCCTTATCCGCTCTGTCAGCATCATGCGATTGTTTCCGGAGCGGATCTTCAGAGGCTCAATAAATAAAAAATAGGAAACAGATAGTTTCTTTCATTTCCATTTATTGATGTCGGAAGCGAGGATAAAACTGACATCAGCGGTTTAGGAGAACAATGCATCAAATCTCCGACCGAATGTCAGATACTTTCAAACATGAAAGACAAACCGATGAACACGTCCTTTCCGCGCGATCAGGTTCTTTTTGCCTCACGTCTTCTTCTGGCCCTTCTGTTCGTGCTGATGGGATGGAGCAAACTGACAGGCTTTGAGGGAACCGTAGGGTATATGGCCAGCACGGGCGCCCCGGTTCCGACTGTGTCCGCCATTATTGCCATCGTCACCGAACTGGGGATTGGTCTGGCGCTCGTCGTTGGTTTCCTGACAAGACCGCTCTCTCTTTTACTAGCGATTTACACCATCGTTACGGCTTTCATCGGGCATCATTACTGGACGTTCGACGGGGTGGCCCGTTACGATATGTGGATCCATTTTTACAAGAATTTCAGTATCGCAGGTGGTCTTCTCGCTCTTGCGGCTTCAGGATCCGGTCGTTTCTCTGTGGACGCCCTGCGTCGATGAGAGCGTAATTTTGACCGGGTTTGCTGGAACCTATGCGGTTGTTCTGGCCCAGGGCGGATGTTCGAATGCCGAGACCAGATGTTCCATCAAGGCATTGACCCGGAAGGGGCGGAGCGTGCTGCTGGATGTCACGAGATAAAGCGCAATGCTCGCGGCATCCCAGTCTGGCAGGATCTGTTCAAACCGCCCTTCCTGCAGGCCATCCCAGACCATGAATTCCGGAAATAGCCCGAACCCCAGATGCGCTTTCAGTGCTGGCAAAAAAGCCTCAGCATTATCGGCTCTAAAGCGTGAAGCCTGGGAGAGAACATAGTCTTCACCGGTTTTTCGGGATGTGAGGCGCAGCGTACCTGGAGCGGAGGTATTCGTATAAACGAAGCTTTTCTGTCCTTCGAGGTCACGGGGATGTGTCGGACGTCCGATACGATCCAGATAATGCGGAGTTGCGACCAGAAGCAGGCGTACTCCACAGAGATGCCGAGCCCGCAGGGATGAATCCGCCAGAGATGCGATCCTTAAGGCCAGATCATAGCCTTCAGCCACGAGATCGACGAGGGAATCGCTGAAATCCACGGTGATGTCGATATCCGGATATCGCTCAAGAAAGGCCGGAAGTGCGGGCGAGAGATGTCTGATTCCGAAAGTCATGGGAGCGGCGACCCGGATCAGGCCTGAGGGGCGATGGGTACCTCCGCGCGCCTCGCTTTCAGCAGCTTCCGCTTCAGCGAGTATCCGGTTGGCGTGTCCAAGCAGCATACGGCCCGTTTCCGTCACGGACATCTGACGGGAATTACGGCTGAACAGCGCAACGCCCAGAGACTGCTCCAGACGGCTGATGGCTTTCGAGATCGTTGGTTTGGAAAGCTGAAGCTCTTCCGCAGCGCGCACGAAGGAACCACGTTCGGCAACTTTGGCGAAAATGGCCCAGGCCTCGAAATCCGGCAGTCTCATAACAGCAATCCTCAGAACTGAACGTCAGGCAGTATTTCCATATTTTTGATCGAACGTCATGCCGGGACAGGGATTGCTACATGGGATAGACGTTTCGCAATCAGGACAAATGACAAATAGAAAAAACGGAAACGATTTATTTCTATCATTTCTGTATAAGTCTCTCATTCCGTAGCCTAAGTTTCATGTCGGGCACAAAACATGGTGTCGTTACCGACTTCCTGAAAATACAGGTCATTATCGCTCGTGGACAAAGCTTGACGCGGGTGAGCGAGATTGATTCAACGCTGTCATTTGGAGGTGGCGGTGGACGAGACGATCGGGGCGACGGATGCGGAATGGGCGCTGACCGGTTCTTTGCTTCCTTCCGAAACGGGGCGCGGTTGCCGTCCTGCCGGAGATAATCGTCAGTTCTTCGACGGGATGATATGGATGGCGCGGACGGGAGCGCAATGGCGGCATCTTCCGCCCTGCTACGGCAAGTGGAACAGCGTCTTCCGCCGCTATCGCCGCTGGGTCGAGCAGGGTGTGTTCGACGCGTTGCTGGAGACGCTGGCCGAGTTGGTCGGCCGTGATCGGTCGGCAGACATGATCGACAGCACCGTGGTCCGGGCCCATCACTGTGCTGCCGGGATCAAAAAGGCGCTGGCCCGGCCGAGGCGCTCGGACGATCGCGCCGCGGCTTCTCGACCAAACTCCACGCCCGTTGTAACGCGCGCGGTCTCCCGCTCGCCTTCGGCCTCACGGTCGGGGCATGCCCACGATCAGCGGGGCTTCGGACCGCTGTTCCAGGCTATAGGCGGTCGGCTCGACAGGCTTCTGGCGGATCGCGGCTACGATGCCGACCAGACCCGGGCCGACATCGC
>NZ_JOPF01000020.1:0-21573 GCF_002153595.1 Gluconobacter sp. DsW_056 | reverse complement strand
GGCGCGATGCGGGGGAAACGTGTCATTTCAGGGGGAAGAAGATCTCTCCGCCACGTCCTGTTCCAGGCAGGATTGGCTGCTGCCTGCCATAATCCGGTTCTGAAAGCTGTTGCCAAGCGTATGAAAGAGCGGGGTAAGCCACACAAACTGGTGATCGTCGCTATCGCACGGCGTCTCGTCACAATCGCCAATGCCGTCCTCAAAACCGCCCTGACATGGCGCATTAGCTCCGCCGCTTAAACACAGTTGCTAGGGTGTTATCGCAATCAGGCTCCCCCGACCCCATGACCGATCATTGTCATAGGGTCGGCGAGCCGATCGAATGTCTGCTCATCAATATAGCCGCTTTTGAGAGCAGCGTCCCTGAGGGGCATATCCTGCTCCATCGCCATATGGGCAATGGCAGAGGCTTTATCGTATCCGATATCAGAACTTAGTGCTGTTACCAGCATGATCGACCGTGAGACCATTTCACGAATACGCTTCAGATTAAGTTCTGTACCTTCGACAGAATACTGACGGAATTTCTGGCAACCATCAGACAAAATACGGATTGCATGCAGGACGTTATTGATGACGATCGGTCGCATGGCGTTGAGTTCGAAATTGCCCTGACTGCCGGCGAAAGCGACCGCGGTATCATCACCAATGACTTGGATCGCGATCATGACGAGGGCCTCGCATTGAGTAGGATTGACCTTGCCCGGCATGATCGACGATCCGGGCTCATTTTCTGGCAGCCGCAACTCACCCAACCCGCATCGTGGCCCGGAAGCCAGCCAGCGCATGTCGTTGGCGATCTTCATGAGTGCTACGGCCACGCCTCGCAAAGCTGCGCTCATGCGAACCATGGCATCTAGAGTACCTTGGGCGGAAAATTTATTCGGCGCTGTAACATATGGCTCGCCTGTTAGTTGGGCTATGGCATTGGCCATATCGACGCTGAAACCTTTAGGTGCATTTAGGCCGGTTCCAACTGCGGTACCGCCAATCGCGAGTTCGAATAGCCCTGCACGTCCCAGCTTCAGGTTTGCGATGCTCTCTCGGATCTGATGAGCATAGCCGGACCACTCTTGCCCAACCGTCAGCGGTACGGCGTCTTCGAGGTGAGTGCGCCCGATCTTGACAACGTCCATCCAGCACCCTGCTTTTTCCTCGATGGTGGTGGCCAGAGCGTCCAGCTCCGGAAGCAGGCGCTTATCAAGCAGTGTAAGTGTCGCAATATGCATCGCTGTGGGGAAACTGTCGTTGCTCGACATGCCCATGTTAACGTCGTCGTTTGGGTGAACAGGGTTTTTGCTACCGAGTGTTCCACCTAAAAGCTGGATCGCCCGGTTGGACACCACTTCGTTGATGTTCATGTTGCTCTGTGTCCCCGATCCAGTCTGCCAGACAAAGAGCGGGAAATGAGCATCCAGTTCGCCAGCAATGACCTCGTCACAAGCTTGAATAATTGCACCTGCTTTGAGAGCAGTCAGGCGACCACCTGCCGCGTTGACCTGCGCTGCAGCTTTCTTGACGATCCCATAGGCATGATAGACTTCCATTGGCATCCGGTCGTTGCCAATGGAAAAATGCTCAAGACTGCGCTGCGTCTGGGCACCCCAGTAGCGGTCGGCTGGGACGTCGATCCGCCCCATTGAGTCTGTTTCGACACGCGTTCCCGAAACGTTGAGGCCGATCGGGGTGTCTCGCAGATGAAGCGGAAGAGCCATGGATCAGTTCTCCTCTAACGTAGAGTATTCCGGACGGTAGAGCTTAGCTTCAATCCAGTCCACGATGTCTTCGGGTTCAGGAACCTGAGCCAGGCCCGATTTGAAGATTTGACGCGCGACTTTGATGGCCGTGTTGATCTCCACACGTAGGACATCTTTTTGCGGCGGAAAAAGCAGGCCATGGGTACGTTGTTCCGTTGTGACCTGTTCAGCGGTTGCCTTCGCAGCTTCAAGGAAGACCTCGTCGGTGATGCGTCGTGCCTGTGTTGCCCAGACAGCCAGTGCCACGGCGGGGAAGATATAAAAATTATTGGCCTGTCCTGGGGTGAGCGTCTTGCCATTCAAAGTAACATCATCGAACTGGACACCTGCAGCAAAGAGCGCGCGGCCGTCGGTCCAGCGATAGGCCTGTTCGGCAGTGCATTCCGCCTTATCGGTAGGATTGGAAAGCGCGAAAATAACGGGCTTGTCGTTGATGCTCGCCATGGTGCGAACGACTTCCTCGGTGAAGCCACCCGCGTTGGTGCTGACGCCGATCAGAACAGTGGGCTTAATGGCTCTGACTGCCGCCGCAAGGTCTTTCGTCGCGGCATGGGAGTGGGCGAACACTTTCTGAGACGGATTAAGATCCTGCCGCGAAGGTTCGATCAAACCGTTGATATCCATCATGGAAATGCGGGCGCGGGCGTCAGCTTCAGAAAGACCTTCGTCCTGTAACGCACTCACGATCATATTTGCGATACCGATCCCGGCAGACCCTGCACCGTAGAACAGGATACGCTGTTCTTTCAGCGCCTCGCCTTTGATCGACAGGGCGGTGTCGAGGCCCGCGATCGTAATGGCCGCAGTCCCCTGAATATCGTCATTATAGCAAAGGATTTTGTCACGATATCGCGCCAATAGGCGGATGGCATCGTCTCCTTTCCAGTCCTCAAAATGTAAGCAGCAACGAGGATAAAGCTCTTGAATGGCTGCCACGAGTTCATCAACGAATGCGTCGAGTTCGTCTGACGATGGGGGTGCCTGTCGCAAACCGAGATAGAGTGGATCGTCAATCAACTCCTGATTGGTTGTACCGATATCCAGTAACATTGGCATCAGGCCCTGAGGTGGGATGGCGGCGCAGGCCGTATAGAGCTGCAGTTTGCCTACCGGGATCCCCATGCCATTGGCTCCGATATCACCGAGCCCCAGAATACGGCCGCCGGAACTGACGCAAATGAAGCGCACATCTTTTTCGGGCCAGTTGGCGAGTACCTCTTTCACACGACCTTTGTGACGTAGCGAAAGATACATACCCTGTGGTCTCTCGAAGAGACGGTTGTACTGAAGGCAGGCATCAGCGATTGTCGGATCGTAAACAATGGGAAGAAAGCGCTTCGGATCGGACATCACAACCTTGAAGAACAGGGTCTCGTTTCGCTGTGACAATCCGTTCAGATGCATAAAGCGCTCGAGATCGCTGCTCTTGCTGTCAAGCTGCCACAGGACGCGCTCCATCTGCCGATCAAGGGTTTCGACGGAGTCAGGTAGGAGGCCGAGCGTACCATTCTTGTGTCGCTCCTCATTTGTAAAGGCGGTTTCGCGGTTGTGAACCGCATCCAGAAGGGGAGGGAGTGAAGATGCAGTGCGATCGGACGTCATGTCTGTCTCCATTCATTGATGAACAGACAATGGATGTGCGTTGATGGTGCTGGTAGTCGCATAAAAGGCATTGTATCTGTGTATAAAACGCAAAGATGGTCCTCTCCATGCACGACGACGCCGGTGACCTGAGATTTTTCGTACTCCTCGTTGAAGCGGGAAATCTGACTGCCGTCGCACGTCATCTCAACGTTTCGGCAGGAGCTTCCAGTCGAAGACTGGCTCGGATGGAGGAGCGGCTTGGCGTACGGCTGGTAACAAGGACATCGAGGCGTTTCGACCTGACGGACGAGGGACAGACGTTTTATGAGCGTGCTGCAGAGATCATGATTGATATCGAGGCGGCTGAAGCAGAGATTTCTGCCAATCAGAAGGAGCTTCGTGGCGTCCTGCGTATCGGGGCGCCACTTGAACTGGGGCGTCGCCGTTTGGCTGATTTTGTCAGCGAATTCGCCGATCGTTTTCCGAAGCTGCGTGTGCATCTTCTTCTGTCAGACGAAGGACTGGATGTCGTTAACAGTCGGCTTGATCTGGCCATCCGGATTGGAATGCCGAATGAAGCGGGGATTGTTGCGACGAAAATAATGAGTAGTGAACGGGTCATCTGTGCTTCTCCGGCCTATCTTGAGAGGTTTGGCATGCCTGCGACTCCTGCCGAGCTCCATCAGCACCGTTGTATTTGTTTGATGCGTGGGCATGAACTTGGGATGCTCGACCGGTGGAGACTGTCTCGTGCGGGAGAAGATCAAATTATTGAGGTAACGCCGCATCTCTCGACGACGAGCGGCGAAGTGGTGCATGATTGGGCACTCAAGGGTAAAGGCATCGTGTTCAAAGTCTTGTGGGACGTTGGCGACGACCTACAATGCGGGAGGCTGGTCCGTCTTTTGCCGGAGTACCAAGGGGAGACGATCGGATTGTTTGCAACGATGCCAAGTCGACGTAACGTGCCTCTGCGCGTTCGAACTTTTCTCGACAATTTAAGAGATTTTTTGGCGCACCGACCGTCATGGCATTAGTGAAAATAATTAATATGTATGATCGGATTTTTTGTAATTATTAATAGAAATTACGGATAATACACTCAATATTATATTCTAATTATTATTGCCTATATCCAGAAGAATTTGATGGAAATTGGCGCTTGGTCCAGTCAATTCCGTTTCAAGGGTGGCAAGCGAGATGCTGGCTCGAGGTGAGGGGCCGGAGATGGGATGGAATGTTGCGCCATCAGCATGAATTTGTCGTAGGTAAGCCGGAACGACTGCTACACCCAGTCCCGCCGCAACCATTGGAATTGTTGCGGTGATCTGAGGGGCTGCTTGTCCGAAACGCGGAGTAAAGCCGCCTTGTTGACAGGCTGAGATAATAGCATCGTAGAAACCGGGGCCGAGTGAGCGATCAAAAATAAGAAATGGTTCTTTGGCGACGTCGATTAATTTGAGCGTGTGGCGCTTGGACAGTGGATGGCCTTTTGGAATGGCGATCAGGGTTGGTTCATCAAAGAGAGGATGGAGTGCGATGTCCGGATCTGGCGCTGGCGGGCGTACAATGGCGAGATCTACCCGGCGCTCTCGTAAAGCCTCACAGAGAGCGGGGGTGTTACTCTCTTCGAGTGTGATTACAATATCGGGCCACTGCTCTCGAAATGCCCGTATGGCTTTAGGTATTAGAGGTAACAGCGCGACGGCTCCAGCCATCCCTATTCTAAGACGCCCTTGTTCGCCAAGAGATAATCCTTTGGCCAGAAGGTGAAATTGATGTTCAAGGCGCAGAATTGTCTGGGCTTTTTCAAAAAGCTGCTCCCCAAAATCCGTCAAGGTGGCCCCGCGCTTAGACCGGATAAAGAGTTGCACTCCTAGCTCTGTTTCTAGGGATTTAATCTGCTGGCTGAGAGGGGGCTGCTCGATATGGAGCACCTCCGCAGCTTTTGTGAAGCTGCCACGCTCTGCGATGGCCACGAAATAGCGTAGGTGACGAAGGTCCATGTATCCATATTATACACATATGATAATCAGTTAAAATATATATTGGACGTTTAAAAGAGGGGCATCCATCTTGGGGGAAGAATTTTTGTTGGAGATACTGAGTTATGGCTTTCACTGTTGGGCATTATCTGGCTGAGCGGCTAACGCAAATCGGCTTGAAGCACCATTTTGCTGTTGCTGGTGACTACAACCTGATCCTGCTTGATCAACTGATTGAGCATGGCGGTATGAAGCAGATCTATGACTGCAATGAGTTGAATTGCAGCTTTGCGGCAGAAGGTTATGCACGCGAAAATGGTGCTGCTGCTGCTGTCGTGACGTTTAGTGTCGGTGCAATTTCAGCAATGAATGGCCTGGGTGGGGCTTATGCTGAAAATCTTCCCGTTATTCTGATTTCTGGTGCGCCGAACTCTAATGATCATGGGTCGGGCCATGTCCTGCACCACACGATCGGCACGACAGATTATAATTATCAAATGGAGATGGTGAAGCACGTTACGTGTGCGGCTGAGAGCATCACCTCGGCAGATACTGCACCTGCAAAAATCGATCACGTCATTCGGACCGCACTGCGCGAGAAGAAGCCAGCTTATCTAGAAATCGCCTGTAACGTTGCGAGTCAGCCTTGCGTTCGACCAGGTCCGGTCTCGTCGCTTCTGTCGCACCTGGAAGCAGACGAAGTTAGCCTCAAAGCGGCGATCGAAGAAAGTCTCGCGTTTCTTGAAAAAGCGCAGAATGTTGCCATTCTTGTCGGGAGCAAGCTACGCTCTTGTGAGGCACTCACTGAAACAGTGGCTCTCGCAGACAAGCTTGGTTGTGCTGTGACTGTTATGGCTGCGGCCAAGAGCTTTTTTCCTGAGGCGCATCCGGGTTTCCGCGGAGTTTATTGGGGGGAGGTCAGCAGCCCTGGCGTTGAAGATGTCATCAAGAGCGCTGACGCTGTTATCACTCTGGCCCCGGTCTGGAATGATTATTCGACTGTCGGTTGGCGGGATTCCGTGCGTGGAGAGCGTGTGCTTGAAGTGGACCCGGGTCGTGTCACGGTGAGCGGAAAGACTTTTGAAGGTTTCCGTTTGAAGGAATTTGTGGCTGCTCTGACGGAGCGGGTGTCCAGTAAGCCTGCCTCTCTGGTGAAGCCGTATACTCCCGTTGCGTTGCCAGTTGTTGACGCTGCCAAGCCGCTCACTAATGATGAGATGACCCGTCAGATCAATGCGTTGGTTGATGGCAACACAACGCTATACGCCGAGACCGGTGATTCCTGGTTCAATGCAACACGCATGCATCTGCCTGAGGGTGCTAAAGTTGAGTCGGAAATGCAGTGGGGACATATCGGCTGGTCTGTACCGTCTATTTTCGGTAATGCCTTGGCTGCTCCTGAGCGTCAGCATGTTCTGATGGTTGGCGATGGCTCGTTCCAGCTGACGGCACAGGAAGTGGCGCAGATGGTTCGTTACGAACTGCCGGTTATCATCTTCCTTATCAATAATTTTGGTTACGTCATTGAGATCAAAATTCATGACGGCCCCTATAATTATATCCAGAACTGGGACTATGCCGCTCTGATGCAGGTCTTCAACCAGGGTGTTCCGGGCGTAGAAAGTGGTAAATACGGACTGGGCTTGCACGCTACGACAGGTGCAGAACTGGCTGATGCCATTGAAAAGGCCAAGAAGAATACGCGCGGGCCAACATTGATCGAATGTAAGCTTGATCAGACCGATTGCACCGAAACGCTCGTGCAGTGGGGTAAATTTGTTGCAGCTGCGAATTCCCGTAAGCCTGTCTGAGTATAGGAAATTCATCTTGTAGATTAACTGAAGGGTTCGAAAACTCTTTGGTTTTGAGGCTGCCTTTGTGATTCCATTTCCCCCGAGTTGATTGGGGCATGGATCATGAAGCAGCCGTGTTTTTTTGATGTTGCAGAGCGACTTGCCCGCCTGAATGGGCTTGGTGATCAACTCGAAGCTTTTCCCCGGACTGTGGATTTTGAGGTCTTCTGCCCTGATCTGGAAAAGGCTCTGGCCTATTTAGGTGGAAGCAAGGGCGGTCGTCTCCCGTTTGATCCCGTGTTAATGTTCAAGATCCTGGTGATCCAGACGCTGAACAATTTGTCTGATGAACGGACGGAATATCTGATCAACGCCCGCCTGTCGCTCATGCGCTTCCTTGGTCTGGAGCTTTCAGATCGAGTGCCGGATGCCAAAACAGTCTGGCTGTTCCGTGAACGCCTGACACAGGCGAGAGCCATTGAAAGGCTGTTTGAGCGCTTCAACGCAATCCTGCGCAACGCCGACTATTTGCCGATATCAGGCCAGATCCTGGATGCAACGCTGGTCGCAGCTACAAAGTCGCACCATACCAACGCTAAGAAAGCCATGCTGCGCGCGAAACGCTCATCCGTGAATTTCCAAAAGGGCTATCAGGCTGGGTTAGCGTATCCTTCAGTCTAAAAAACCAGGCTAACTCTATTCAGGGATGAATCAGTCGCAGCATTCCTTGGTATTGATGGGACGCCTCACAAATTTGTAGAAAGACATTCAATTATTAAAATAGAAATTAATTACGTCAAACGTAATAGTTATTTGCGTCAATTAGATCTAGAATACACAGGAGGATGTATTAAGTTGAATGAAAGAAGGGCAGTAAATATCACGGGGTAGGAATGAAAAACTCACTTCATGTGAAGGAAACACCGTCAATGGAGCTTGCGGAGCAAATCATTGGAACGTGGCAACTTGTTTCTTACCAAGTGGAATTGCAGGCCACGGGTGAATTTATAGACGCAATGGGTGACCACCCCCGTGGTCGAGTGATTTTTACAAACGATGGTTGGATTGCCTTTAACCTTGAGGGCACCGGCCGGGAGCCGGCGCATAGCGATGCGGAACGCTCTCGTTTAATGCAAACTTTGGTTGCTTATATTGGTCGCTATCGTATTGAAGGCAATCAGTGGGTCACGACGGTACAAACTGCATGGGCTCCTGAATGGGTGGGTACGGAACAGCGTCGTACTGTCAAAATTGAGGGTGATACAGCTCAGGTTGTGACTCCGTGGCGAAAAATGCCTAATTGGGCAAAGGATCAAATGTCGCGCAGTATCATTAAATTCGTCCGTGCACACTAGAAACAGTTATCGATATGTATCGGAACTCAGATGATATTTCGATTTCTCTTCTTTCGGGATCTGACCTTGAAAGAAAGAAACACGATATCATCGATTTTTTAGCGACCGGGGATCTGCGTATCGATGATCAAGTTACGACGTTCGTAGTTGCTTTGAGCCAGGATAATGAACGGATTGTCGCTTGTGCTGGATTGGACAAGAATGTTGTTAAATGTGTTTGCGTTGACAAGCAGCTTCGTGGTTCTGGTCTGAGTGTGCGCCTTGGTACAGAAGTTATAATGCAAGGATTGTCTAAAGGTTACGATGACCTTTTTCTATTCACAAAATATATAAATTCTAGGATTTTTGATGGATGGGGATTTAAATCCCTAGTTGAAATTCCAAATGTAGTCTCGTTTATGGATTATGATTCTACGCAGTTAGAATATTATCTTGATACTTTGAAATCAACCTTAAGGGCAGGAGAGCGTATAGGAAGCATAGTAATGAATGCTAATCCTTTCACAAATGGCCATCGATATTTGGTAGAGCAGGCGTCTAAAGAGTGTGATTGGGTACATGTTTTTCTAGTACGAGAAGATGTCTCCTTTTTTTCGTATGACACTCGTCTCACTCTCGTCAGAGACGGAGTTTCCGATTTAAGAAATGTCGTTGTTCATGAGGGTTCTGATTATATTATTTCTCACGCAACATTTCCTCAATATTTTCTTAAAAAGGACGAAGAAATCACGGAACAAGCATCTGCAATCGATGCCTTAATGTTTCGGAAATATATCGCGCCATCATTAAATATAAATATCAGGTATGTTGGGACAGAGCCAACGGACAAAACAACAGCTATGTACAACGTTGTTTTGAAGAAGTTCTTAGAAGATTGCTCTTATTCAGATAAGAAAATCGAATTAAAAGAGATAGAAAGAGTAAAATTTCAAGATATAGCTGTATCGGCTTCTCGTGTAAGAAGCCTAATTCAGGAAAATAGATATAGAGAAACTGCGGATTTGGTTCCAAAGTCAACATATCTATATCTCAACAAATTCTTTGTGAATGAAAAAGAAGAAAGGAAATCGTGTCATGAAAATTAACAAACGTGGTATCGCAGGCACGCTAGAGTCTAGTGATGTCATGGTGGTAATTAATCCCCATGATTCTCAAGAGATAAAATTGGTTGTGCAGAGTAAAGTTGAAAAACAATTCGGTTCTTCGATCAGAAAAACAGTCAAAGATACACTCACAAAATGCGGTGTTTTGTCAGCATTAGTTGACGTGAGAGATCAGGGTGCGTTGGACTGTGTAATCAGAGCGCGTGTTGAAGCCGCTGTTTACCGGGCTTCTGACGAAAAAACCGTAAAATTTGGAGATCTGTCATGAGACTTCGCCGTAGTATGATGTTCATTCCAGGAGCTAACGCTGGAATGTTGTCTAATTCATATATCTACAAACCTGATTCAGTGATGTTTGATCTGGAAGACTCAGTGAGTTTGACAGAAAAAGATAGTGCACGTTTTCTGGTATTCAATACATTAAAAGAAAACTTGTATGGCGATATTGAAACTGTTGTTCGCATTAACGGGGTAGAAACGCCGTTTTGGGAAGACGATCTTGATATGGCCGTAAGAGCAGGTGTGCAGATTGTTCGCTTGCCTAAAACAGAAACTGTAGAAGAAGTCAAAGAGCTCGAGCAACGTATCGCAAAAATTGAAAAAGATTGTGGACGCACAATCGGCGATACAAAAATTATGGCAGCTATTGAATCTGCTTGTGGCGTCGTAAACTCAGTCGCCATTGCAAAATCGACACCGCGTATGGTGGCAATTGCTTTGGCGGGTTTTGATTACTTGGTTGACATGCAGACCTCCCGGAGCTCAGGCAGTGAGCCCGAGCTATTTTACGCACGAGCTGCAGTACTGCATGCTGCCCGAGCAGCAAAAATTGACGCATTCGATGTCGCTTATGGAAACGTCAATGATGAAGAGGGATTTTTACGCGAAGTGGAGATTGCAAAAAATCTTGGGTATAACGGGAAATCGCTGATTCATCCTCGCCAAATCGAGCTCTTACACAAAGCATATGCTCCGGCCCAGAAAGATGTCGATCACGCTAGAAAAGTTGTCGCGGCAGCTGAAGATGCCGAAAAAAAAGGTCTTGGGGTCATTTCACTTGATGGAAAAATGATTGATCCGCCGGTTGTGCATGAAGCGCAGCGTGTACTTCTCCTAGCTGAACATTCTTGAGGAGGAAAGAAATGGCTTACAATAAAAAAGCAGCCGAAGATTATGCGGCAAAGAATAATATCCCAGCTTTTAAAGGAGTTTTCGCTAATTCTCCGCAGCTGGAAGACATTACGACGAAACAGAAGCGTAAGTTAAAGCCTTCTCTTGAGGACGTTATAAAGTCTTCAGGTCTAAAGAATGGCGGTACGATTTCTTTTCATCATGCCTTTCGCGAAGGCGATAAAGTAGTTTTGCAGGTTGTAAAAAAACTTGCCGAAATGGGCTTTAAAGATCTCACCATTGCTCCCAGTTCGCTGTTGAATTGTCACGATGGACTTCTTGAATTTATTAAATCGGGCGTGATTACGAAAATCTTTACGTCAGGCCTGCGTGGTGAGTTGGGAGAAGCTATTTCTAAGGGGATCATGAACACACCCGTTCAGATTCATTCTCATGGTGGGCGTGTTCATCTTATTCAAACGGGCGAAATTTCAATTGATGTGGCTTTTCTGGGCGTTGCATCATCAGATGAGTTTGGAAATGCGAATGGAAGTCATGGTGAGCTAAGCTGTGGATCGTTGGGGTATGCAAAGGTTGACGCTGCATACGCACGCTATGTTGCGGTCTTAACACAAGATATAGTGGAATTTCCGAATTATCCAGCAAGCCTCTCTCAAGACCAGGTAGACGCGGTTGTGCAGGTTGACGAAGTAGGAGACCCATCTCTCATCAGTGTTGGCGCAGCTCGGCTTACAAAAAACCCTCGAGATCTGTTGCTGGCACGAATTGCGGCATCTGTCATTGAGAATTCAGGTTATTTCAAAGCAGGATTTTCTCTTCAAACAGGATCCGGTGGTGCTGCAACTGCAACTACCATCTTCTTGGGAGAGAAGATGATTGAAAAGAATATTAAAGCCAGTTTTGCGCTTGGCGGTGTAACGGGTTCTATCGTTGATTTGTTAAAAAAAGGCATGATTGAAGCGATTGCTGATGTACAGTCCTTTGACGTCGACGCAGCTCAGTCATTAAGAGATAACCCAGCTCACACCGAAATTTCTGCGAATGAATATGCAAATCCTTCGTCAAAGGGTGCATACGTCGATCGTATAGATACTGTTTTGCTAAGTGCGCTTGAAGTAGACACCGATTTTAATGTTAACGTGCTAACTGGCTCAGATGGCGTACTACGTGGGGCTTCTGGCGGGCATTGTGACGTTGCTGCAGCTGCAAATTTGACGGTTATTGTTACGCCTCTTCTTCGAGCAAGAATGCCCTGTATTGTTGATTGTGTGAATACGGTGGTCACACCAGGAAAAACTGTCGACGTAGTGGTGACGGATCATGGGATCGCCGTTAATCCGAATAATGTAGATCTCAAAAAACGCCTCGTAGATGCGAGACTTCCTGTTACAACTATTGAGGAGCTTCAGAAAAAAGCTATTCTCCTCGCCGGAAAACCTGATCCTATTCAGTACACAGATAAAGTAGTTGCTGTAGTCCGCTATCGCGATGGAAGTGTGATGGATATCGTTCGTCAGGTTGCGTCGTAAGACGATAGCGCGGAGACCTGATGAAATGACAGAAGGTCCTGAGATTTTTGATTCTATCCTGCGAGCGCGCGAAGAGCGCGCTCGCAGGCAGTTATTTATTTTGAGACGCTTCGAACGCCCGATTATTTCGGTAACGGTTGTTTCTCCAGGGAGTGACAAATGTTCCTCTATCATAATGAAAATATTTTCCGAAGCGCGTAAGAGTATTTGCTCTACTGTTAAAAGTTCGGGCTCACGTGTTTTGCTGGAAGAAGAAAGTGTAAGCTCGTCGGGGCCGGAGGCGATTTTTGTGGTATCGGCTTTGTCTCAAATCGATATCAAGAAAATGACTATGCTATTAGAGGAAACGCATCCTCTCGGCAGGTTGTGGGATCTGGATGTTATCGCACCAGATCAATTTTCCCTTTCTAGAGAAAATTTTGATTTCCCTGCGCGTAGATGTCTCTTGTGTTCCGATATTGCAATGAATTGTGCGAGAAGTAGAAAACACTCCATAGAGGACCTTCGTAGAGAGATGAAGCGGATTTTTTTTCTCTTCGAAAAGGAGAAAAAAAATTGATTACGTCAGAGAAGATATCCCAAATAGCACGAAGTGCTTTGCTTAAAGAAATTAATCTTTCGCCTAAGCCAGGGCTGGTCGATCGTTTTGATAACGGTGCCCATTCAGATATGGATCATGCTCTATTTTTAGAGAGCATAGATGCAATAAGTCCTTTTTTTTCGTTATTTTATGAATCCGGCTGTGCGTCGACGTCTTCGAAAGAGGCGCTTAATGATTTGCGTAAAGTCGGCGTGAAATGTGAAAATGCAATGTTTTCCGCGACTAATGGAGTCAATACCCATAAAGGTGGGATTTTCGCTCTTGGTCTTTTATGTGGTGCATCAGGAAGATTAATTTCTAACAATCAGGAATGTACTATAGAAAACGTCTGCATCGAAGTAAGCCGGATCTGCGACGGGTTATTGCACAATGATTTAAGATCGGGAAATGAAAGATGCGCACCCCCTACAGCGGGGCAGCTTATTTATCGACAATACGGCTTCGGTGGTGCACGAGCTGAAGCAGAATCTGGCTTCTTAACCGTTCAACGTTATGCGCTTCCCGCTTATCGCGATGCCTTGTGCGATGGACACTCCGCAGTTGAATCCGAGTTAATTTCGCTTATTTCTTTAATATCAAACAATAATGACACAAATGTTATTTCAAGATCCGGAATATATGGATTGAACTACGCTAAGATTTTCTCCAAAAAAGCTTTAAATACTTTGCGGGAAAAAGGTTTTAGAAATTTTGAAACAGAGGTTTCTGAGATGAATACTGCATTTATTTCACGGAATATCAGCCCAGGTGGAAGTGCCGACCTTTTGTCCGTGATGTTATTTCTTGTTGATTTCGAGCGTTATTTCTTGAGTGGAGAGAGCGTATGTTAGAGATTATTTGCGGAGCTATTTTCCCGATTGTAGTATCGATGATGCTCGGATATCTCGGTGCTTCTATGGGTATGTTTGATCGCGATCAAGCAACTGCGATAAATCGAATGGTACTTAAATTTGCACTTCCAATGGATTTATTTGTTGGAATTTCTAAAATTGATCGTACGCAAATTTTACATTCTGGTAGTTTTGCAGCAATTATTATTTTCTGGATGATTGGCAGCTTTTTTATAACCTATTGGATTTCGCGTTTTGTTTTTAAGCGATCAGTGTCGCTTGCGACACTTCAGGCTTTGGCTATCGGGAATCCATCGGTCCCATTTGTGGGATCTGCTGTTTTGGGATTTCTTTTCGGTGGGAAAAGTGCGCTTGCCGTTTCTTTGGCGAGCTTAACAATAAATGTTATTCTTATTCCTGTAGTATTTTTTTTACTGTCTAGTGACAATAAGGAGACTATGGGGAATGGCGAGAATTGGGTTTCTCATTTGAAAAATGCGCTAAAACAACCTGTCGTTTTAGCACCACTCTGCGCATTTATCTGGGTTTTATCAGGTATTCCGATTCCAAGATTACTTGATATTTCTTTCATAATGCTTGGAAAGACAACTGGCGGAGCTGCGATGTTCGCAGCTGGCATTTTACTTTGCCTTATGAAACCAATGATCAACAAGATGGTCATTACATCGGTATTTTTCAGAAATATCGCAGCACCTATGGTCGCATGGGGGTTAGCTATCGCTGCACACCTTTCTCCTTTTTACTTAAGGGAAGCAGTATTAACATTTGCTATGCCTTCAGCATCAGTGATAGTGATTTTATCAAATCAAATTAAAAAAGGTGAGAGAGAGGCCGCATCAACCGTATTCTTTTCTACAGTGGTGTCCATATTCACGATGGGAGCACTCATAGCTCTCACATCGTGAATAAATAAAGATTTGGCAATTATTACGATGAAAAAATCTTTTTTCATTTTTTCATTTTTGTCTTTTTTTATTTCAACATCCGTATCGTTCGCCCAGACCAATTCAGGAATATCTGAATTGGTCAATGAATTAAAAAAACAAGATAAAAGAATTAGATATTTAGAAAAAGAAATTATTGAACTGCAAGGGCATTCCTATCAAAAGCAGAAAGTAAAAAATAATTATAATGATCATTCAATATTAGACATTCCATATTATAAGCAGAAGAAGTTTAGGTCTGTTAAAATTTCACATAGAGAAATTAATAATAATTATATAAATTTCCCATTGGTTGCATCTCCTCCAGGAACATTTGGAGCCGTCTCAAATATGCCTTCAAATTCCGGTTCTATTTTGGGTATATCATCACAAATACCAAATAGAACTACTGAGTTTGATGGTTTAGTATTAAAATGGGGAAAAGGTTTACCATCGTTCTCGACGCCTGATGGCAATTATAGCTTCAGAGTTCGTGGTCGAATATTGGCAGATTATGGTGCGTCGTTTTCGAGCCGCTTTCCGCAGCAAAATATTTCAAGAACAATACTTCGCGCGGCTAGATTAGGGGTTCAAGGTAGGGCCCGTAATTTATCGTGGGTATTGGAAGGGGATTTTTCTAGCAATACATTGCAACTCATGAGTGCATTTGCAACCTGGACTGACAAAACAGCTGGGTTATTATCAGAATACACAATCGGAAATAAATTTTCTGAACGAGGTTTTGATGGCTCTACGGGGTCGAGTGATACGGTATTTCTTAATAGAGATATTGTTGCCAATCTGTTAGTGCCCATGATGGGTTGGTACGGTTTAGGCGGTGCATATAAGATATATGGTGAAAACTGGCATATTGCGACGCAAATATCTGGCGATCAAGTCAATTCAACAAATAATACTAACAACGTTAGAGATGATTTAACGTATCTTCTGCGTGCTCACTATATACCTTTCAAGGATAAGGTATCGTTAATTCATTTAGGGTTTTGGGGGTTCTACGAAGATTCAAAACCGACACAAAATTTTACCCAGAACGTGAATTTATTAAATTATACGGATAACGCATTTAATTTTCAGGTCGGACCAACAGCTCCTCTTTCTCATTCTTTATCTGGTGGCGTTGAGCTTTTTGGTATTTGGAAATCTTTTTGGGCATTATTCGAGTTTGGCTTAAGAAAGTTATCGCTAAGGCGCACGTATTCATCGTATCCAAATTATGCTCTTTGGGCCGGAAAATCTGGCTCCGAAGAGGCCATTAGTGTTCAGGGAGGCGTTTTTTTGACGGGTGAGACGCCTAATTACTTCGCGCATTCAGGTGTTTGGGCTGCACCAAGAGTTCTCCATCCAGTAACACAAGGCGGATTGGGTGCGTGGGAAGTTTCTCTTCGATATGATCGTGCGAGTGTATCCCGGAGCTTGGGTAGTTCGAATGCATCTACCGTTACATTAGGAGTTAATTGGTATTTTTTGAATTACGCTCGTTTTATGTTTAATTTTACGCATGCTAATGTTTTAAATACACATGGTTTGTATATCGGTTACAATTCCGGTAATACTCTCGGTGGAAGAATGTCTATAACCTTCTAATATCGAAATTTCGGTTGCTGTGGAATACTGAAGATGAGTCTCGAAGAAATCAGCGATTTAAGATTTTTTGTCGACCTGGTAGACGCAGGCGGTATTACAAGCGCGGCACTGAGATTTGGTGTAACACCACCTTCTGTTTCGAGGCGTCTAAGTAAAATAGAAAAAAGACTTGGAATAAAACTTATAGAAAGAAATACACGACATTTTCATTTAAACGATCATGGGCATTACTACTACGAAAAAGGATCATTGATATTATCAGATATTGATGACCTTGATTATAGAATTTCTTCTTCAGACAAAAAAATTGAGGGCTTTTTAAGCATAGGTGCTCCATTAGAGCTTGGATCAAATAAAATAGCGCCATTCGTTGAAAAATTTGTGAAGAAATATCCGAACATCAATGTTAATCTTGCAGTGGCGACTGAAGGCTCATATAATTTCGATGACTATTTAGATATAATTATTCGTATAGGACTTCCAGAGTCTTCAAGCGCAATCGTCACAAAAATTGCATCGACTATTCGTGTGCCCTGTGCTTCTCCTGAATATATTAGGATACATGGTGAGCCCAAGTCTCCACAAGAGCTTCAGCAGCATACATGTCTATGTTTGAGACGTTATAAAACCATGGAAGCTATTAATCAGTGGTTGATGGAAAACAATGAAGAATCATTTATCATTAAGGTTGAGCCGAAATTTAGCAGTACGAGTGCAGAGATTATACATAGATGGGCACTTTCCGGTAACGGAATTGCATATAAATTATATTGGGATTTATCGGAGAGCTTACAAACAGGAAAGCTTGTAAGAATACTTCCTAATTATAACGGAGAAATTATATCTTTATATGCTGTATTGCCTTCGAAGTCATATGTAAAAAGGAGTGTTCGCATTTTTCTTGATGAGCTAAAATTGTTTGCGAAAGATAATATAGATACTACAATACAAACTATATAATATTGTCTGTACGGTTATAATATAGATAGTTCGAATAGAGGTGGATGGATCGAAGAACTGTTAGTTGATGCGCTCCAAGAAGAGAAGGCGGCGCATGTTGTAGACGATATTGGCGAGCCCGATCCTCATGGTGGCCCGGGTGATACGGCTTTGTTGCATAAATGGCGTGCGGGGATTTCGGTTTTGCCTTGATTTTATTATCTGGGCGATGAGTGAAGTGGAGGGTTCGAAAAACCCCTGGTTTTGAGAGCTGCTCTGTGATTCCATTTCCTGTGAGTTGATTGGGATATGGAAGATGAAGCAGACTGGCTTTTTTGATGTTGAAGAGCGGCTTGCCCGGTTGAGCGGGCTTGGCGATCAGCTCGAAGCGTTTTCCCGGACTGTGGATTTTGAAGTGTTCCGCCCTGATCTGGAGCAGGCTTTGGCCTATTCGGACGGCCGTAAAGGCGGGCGTCCGCCATTTGATCCGGTGCTGATGTTCAAGATTCTTGACGTGCTCCCCTTTTTGTATCCGTTCAAAAGGAGAGTTCTGTATTTTTATGGTGCGTTGCTGATGGGATGACAATGGTCTCGAGGGCATGCCCCCGAGACCATTGTGCCGCGACTTGTGCAGGCGTCCTGCCTCCCAGCTTGGAATGTGGGCGCACGGTGTTGTAATCTTTCTGCCAGTCCGCCAAAACCCGGCGCGCATGGGCCAGAGACGTGAACAGGGTCTCGTTGAGGCATTCATCACGCAATCGCCCGTTGAAGCTCTCCACAAACCCGTTCTGCTGCGGTTTGCCAGGGGCGATGTAATGCCATTCAATTTGCCTCTCTTCGGACCATTTCAAAACGGCATGAGACGTAAACTCCGTTCCGTTATCGCTGATGATCATGTGTGGCTTGCCATACCGCTCCACCAGCACCTCCAGTTCCCGAACCACGCGCCCGCCTGACAGTGAAGTATCCGCAACCAGAGCGAGATCCTCCCGGCTGAAATCATCAATGACCGCCAGAATGCGAAACCGGCGACCACAGATCAGCGCGTCTGAAACAAAATCCAGGCTCCAGCGCTGACCGGGCTCCTGTGGGATGGTCATGGGTGAACGCGTTCCCAGAGCCCTCTTGCGGCCGCCCCGATGACGAACTTTCAACCCCTCTTCCTGGTAAAGGCGGAACAGTTTCTTATGATTGGGTGTGAGGCCCTCACGCGCCAGAAGATACCCCAGACGGCGATAACCAAACCGGCGGCGTTCACCAGCCAGATCCTTTAGGCGCTGCCGCAGTATGGCATCATCCGCCCGGGTAGAAACATACCGGGCAACACGCCTGCCAACGCCGATAAGGGCGCAGGCGCGACGTTCGCTCAGGCCCAGAGCATCCCGGATATGTTGGACCGCCTGCCGTTTTGCGACAGGCGTCACCACTTTTTTCCAACAATTTCCTTCAGAGCCGCATTATCCAGCATCGCGTCCGCAAGGAGGCGTTTCAGGCGGCTATTTTCATCCTCCAGGCCCTTCAGCCGTCTGGCCTCAGAAACCTCAAGCCCGCCATACCGCGTCTTCCATTTATAAAACGTCGCGTCACTGATCCCGTGCTTACGGCATAGATCAGCGACTTTCAGCCCGGCCTCCTGTTCCTTCAGGACACCAATAATCTGCTCTTCCGTAAATCTGCTGCGTTTCATTCGTCCGTCTCCTGAGCGATCGGACTCTACTTTAAAACGGTCACATTTCCGGGGAGCACGTCACACTCTGCGGAACGCGGGTTATCTGCCGATGTCGGGCCAGATCCTGGATGCAACGCTGGTGGCTGCTCCAAAGCAGCGGAACACCAACGCAGAGAAAGCCGATCTTCGGGAAGGGCGTATTCCTGAAGACTGGCAGGACAAACCCGCAAAGCTGTCACACAAGGATCGTCATGCACGATGGACACTGAAGTTCACCAAAGCAAAACGGCAGGATGACGGAACGATCCCCACAACGGATCTCGCTATCCCGTTCTTTGGCTACAAATCTCACATTTCAATCGACCGGAAGTTCCGGTTCATCCGCAAATGGAAGACGACAGATGCCGCCGCCAGTGATGGTGCGCGATTGCGAGAAGGACTGCTGGATAACACCAATACGGCCTCAAGCGTCTGGGCAGACACGGCGTATCGCTCCAGAGCCAACGAAGACTTCATGGCAAAGCAGGGTTTTGTCTCAAAGGTTCACAGGAAAAAGCCGCATCTCAAGCCCATGCCACGCCATATCCAGCGCTCCAATGCAGGAAAGTCCGTAATCCGGTCCCGTGTCGAGCATGTCTTCGCCGATCAGAAATCGCAGACGGGACTGTTCATCCGAACTGTCGGTATCACCCGGGCCACCATGAGGATCGGGCTCGCCAATATCGTCTACAACATGCGCCGCTTCCTCTTCCTGGAGCGGATCAGCGCGAGCGCGTAGCCATCCAGCGGGGGGTAGCACTCGATCTGCTCAAAACGCAGATCGAAAGCTCTCCCGAAAACCGTCAATCAAATCGCCAAAAGCCTGAAATCACGAAACAAGCGCATCAATCAACGGTTCTTCGATCCCTCCACCTGCGCCTGGGCCCGGACAGCGTCGAGACGGGCGCGATAGAGAAAGGCCTCCTTCAGGGGATGATTCTGGAGCCGCTGATCGAGACGACCGATGGTTATCGATGCCGCGGTCAGGTCGATCGCTACGTCAGAGACCTGAAGCGTCGTACGGGTCGGCAACAACATCACGGCATCGTCGGCGCAGGATCATGGAGCATCAGTGCCCTCACATCAAAGGGCTTAAAGGTGGCTTTCAGTGTGAGCCGAGACAGGCTTGGAGAGAGAGCGAAGACAGGCATGAAGTCATGTTAAATCGGTCTTAGGTTAAATTTGCAAATTTTTCCAAAACGCGCCCCCTCTTCACCCCCTATGTCCGTTAATTTCTATTATCGGACATAGGGGTGGGGCACAAAAAAGACCCGCAAAGGTCTTTTCAAGGCGTGTTCCACGGACGCTCATGCAAGGACAAAGTCTGCTCACGGAAGGACAGCCTGATCGTCCCTGGCCCTCTTTGCGAGAGACATTCCAACTCACGCAGGTCTGTAACTATTCTGAGGCTCGCGGCTGACTTGGAGGGCTTATTGCCAGTCAGCTTACGATCAGCGAATGCGGATACCGGACATTCGCCTTATGGCGAGACCCGGTCAAGAATAGACTGTCGGGGATAGCTGCACCACAACAACAAGCAGACTTTGATTAACGAGGGCATGTAAGCGGAAGCGGCATTCGGAATGCTGGCAGCAAGCGCGCTGTTCGGATATTAAGGTGTGATGAGTAACCGCGACGAATTCTCCCGTAGCACAAAGAATGCAGTCGCGCTTCGCGCCAATCATCATTGTTCGTTTCGTGATTGCCCCCAGCCGACATCAGGCCCAAGCGATGAATCGCCCGAGGCTGTAAACATGATCGGTAAGGCAGCGCACATTCATGCTGCCGCCCCTGGACCAGGCGCGCGGCGCTATCTCGCGTCAATGACCCGCGAGGAGCGCACTCACATCTCCAATGCTATTTGGTTGTGTGCAACCCACGCCGACCTTATCGACCGGGACGAGGCGACCTACACAGCTGAAGTGCTTCGCGAGATGAAAGCCGAGCACGAGGGGAAGTGCGCCGAAAGACAGCGCAATGTCCTCTCAGTTGGGCAGCCCAATGCCGACCTTATCGCTATCGGACCCGACATCGTATTCGTTGGCAAATTTCTGGGCGTTGAAGGTGAAGTATGGAGCTTCCATCTGCAGAGCTTCATTGACGGCGATGTTCATAACTTGATCACGTTTGCCGATCGTTACGAACAAACCGCGGTCAAAGATCGATTTGTCCTTGTGAATGAGCTTGGAGACGGACGCGCGTTGAGGGCTAAGCCGTCTGTCACCAGGGAGACAACTGGCTGCTACACGGTTCGGTGTCTGGTTTTCCCGAGTGCCGAACGGATTCCAGCTGCCGACATTCCGAAGATGTGGGCATTGTCGGATAGCCATGACCTGATGACCAGCAACGGCAAATGGGCCATGGTGTCCGGCGTGGACGCCTTGCCGCAGCAGGTGAAGACGTGCCTATCGCATCAGATGGGCGAAAGCCCGTTTCACCGCGATTTTGGGACGAGGTTTGCCGAGTATTACAACCTGCTTGCTGGTTCACCGTGGCTTGATCGCTACCTGAATCTTGAGATAATCCGCTTGGCAGCAATCCCCTACTTCAACCCCACCGACAACCAGCAATACACTCCGCTTCTATGCGTCGAGCGCGTCTTTGGTATCCAAATTCTTGCTAACACGCCTACGAACAATTGGAGGGTTCGAAAAACCTTCTGGATTTGAGGGTTCCTCTGTGATTCCATCTCTCCTGCGTTGATTGGGG
>NZ_JOPF01000002.1:0-266990 GCF_002153595.1 Gluconobacter sp. DsW_056 | reverse complement strand
CCTCTATAGACAAAATTTCTGATATGAAATAATTTTTTAAATCTTTTCCTGTATTAATTTTTTCTTTTTCTATATCGTATTCTTTTTTTCCTTTCTTTAATCCATCCTGAAAGCCTTTATTATAGTATTCGTTTAAAGTATCTTGAGAATTTACATTTTCTTCTTCTAAAACTGGAGGTATGGATTGATCCTCTAAGGTATTATTTTTTTTATTTTCTATTTCTCCAAAATCCTCAGCATATAAATTTCCTATTTTTTTTTGCGTTTCCACAGATTGCTTAGCCATCAAACGATCATTTCATTTCCAGGCTGTTCTTGGTCAATCAGATCGATCTCTCCACGATCCACCAAATCTTTAGCAACAATGAGAATTTCATTTTGTGCTATATCAACGTCCTTCACTCGGACAGGACCAAGATCTTCAATTTCATCCAACAGAATACGCCCTGCCCGATCAGACATAGACGCCAGAAATGCTTGACGCAGCCTATCACTTGCACCCTTCAGTGCTAATGGCAGACTTTCCCGAGGAATTTGATTCAACAACGTTATCAAACCCTCTCCGGACAGATTCACAAGTTCTTCAAACGTAAACATGAGGCTCTTAATTTGTTCAGCATCTTCTTGGCTACGTTGCTCCAAAGCAGTCATAAAACGATTTTCGAGCCTTCTATCAAAATTATTAAATATATCAGCTAATACTTCGTGGCTATTACGATTTACCCCTCGAGGCAGGTTAGAAACGAATTCTGACCTCAAAGTTTTTTCGATGCTCTGGATTACGCTTTTTTGTATCGTTTCTGTTTTTAGCATTCTCATCATAATATCTAGAGAGAACTCTTCCGGGAAAAGTGCCAATACTTTAGCTGAATGAGAAGGTTTTATCCTGCTCAAGATGACCGATACTGTTTGTGGATATTCATTTTTTAAGTAATTAGCAAGTACAGCTTCTGGTACATTCCCTAATTTATCCCACATTGTCCGGCCCGCAGGACCGCGAATTTCTTCCATAATCGCCGCTGCTCTATTGGCGGGAAGCGCATTCTTGAGAAGTTTTTCTGTACTTTCAAGATCCCCAACCACTCCTTCAGCAGTTCCTAAACCTTGGCTGAATTCATGACATACTTTTTCCACGATATTTGATGATACAATACCAAGCTGAGCCATTGCTGAAGAAACTTCTCTGATTTCTTCCTCATGCATTTGTTCAAATAACCTAGAGCAATTTTCTTCACCCAGCGCCATCATCAAGATGGCAGCCTTCTGCACACCTGAGATATTTTTTTCCATATCCATTATCTCGATGCTCCTTCCTGGGCAGGCATTAACCACCCTCTCACTAAAGAAATACTTTCTGCAGGGTGTGTTTCTACGAGATCTATGACTTTTTGTACGGATGATGCTCTAATTCTGCCTTGCACTCCATTAACAGAAACAGTTTCTTCATCAACCAAGTCTCTTTCCCCATCGGGAACTGCAAGCAGTGGTAATTTTTGTCTATCCGACTGATTATCGGGGAGGTAAAGCGCGGCTTGGGAGGTTGAGGATAGAGATTGGGACCCAGCCCCAGAAATTGCAGAGGCAAGAAGCCTTTCAGGCTTATTATCCCCGACTGGTTTCAATAAAGGTCGGACAACAAAAAATAATACCATTACAAGACAAAAAGCGAATAGACTAAATCTTACGGCTTCCATTTGATTTGAGTGAGTGAAAAATTTTCCCCATCTGAAAACCTCGGGCCGCATTTCAGTTTCCATATCGGTAAATTTCATGGACATGACAGTTACCACGTCCCCGCGCCCCTGATCGAAGCCAACTGCGCTTTTAGTCAACGCTGTTAGACGAGCCAGCTCTTCTTCATTGCGCGGCTGCCAAGACGAATGACCTTTTCCATCAGCTTGAGTGATGCCATCGACCATCACTGCCATGCTGATACGTGCAATACGAGGTTGGTCCTGAATTAAAGTACGTACTGTTTTACCAATCTCATAATTGTTTGTCTGCTCCTGCCTATTGCTCTGGCTCCCGTTCTGCTGCTGTCCTGCATTCGCATTAGGAAGATTATTTGAAACTGTCGTATTAGCGGAGCCCTGAGTATTAATATTCTTTTCGCTTTTAGTTTGCTGAGAGCGTAAAACCTGCTGATCAGGATCGTAATTTTCCTGTGTTTCCCGAACGTGATCATTGTTCATGGTAACATTCGCTTCTACACGAACGTGCCCAGGGCCAAGCGATGATCCCAACAGATCCTCAACTTCATGTGCGATGCGCTGTTCAAATACCTGACGCTGCTCTTCTAAGGATTGACCACCATTTACGCTTCCTTCTCCTTGCTTGAGCAGGACGTGGCCACGATTATCGATCAACGAGATATTGTGTGCATCCAATCCGGGAACTGCGGCGGCAACGAGGTTAACAACTGCGGCAATATTTTCTTCATCAAGGCGGCGGCCGCCATCCATGGAAAGAAGTACGCTCGCCTGAGCGTTCTGCTCATCTGTTGAAAAAAGTTCCCTATGACGCAATACAAGGTGAACTCTGGCATTCTGCACACCATGAATAAGGCGAATGGATCTTTCCAGCTCCCCTTCAAGGGCGCGGGTTTCATTAATAGTCTGTTCAAATTGAGTTGCGGTGAAGCTGTTACCCTTGTCAAAAATCTCATATCCAACTGAACCTCCAGACGGTAAACCTCCCTTAGCGAGAAGTAGCCTGGCGCGCGCGACATCATCATCAGGTACCATGATCGTACTACCCTGATCCTGAAGACGATATTTGATATGGGCTTTTGAGAGCTGGTCTACAATTTCACCAGCTTCATGGGGTTCCAGATCACGATACAAGAGACCATTAGTGGCATTGATGCCATGCATGACCAGCACGCCCAACAGGATCAGCATTGAGACGCCAACGCCACCAAGAGCTGCCAGACGTGGGAGGCCGAGCTGCTTAAGGTTTTCCAGAAGAGCTTTCACTGATTGCTCTCTTTCCAATTTTTCAGAGAATCGTAATCGTTGCGATTCCTGTCAGAAAAACCTCCCTGCCCTGCCCACATGCGAATCTGTTCCTAAAACTTTACTTTTCGATAAACTCCATTGTGGGGCAAAAAGGTTAATACATGACTAACAATCGATCTCGAAGGCTCCTGAAATCAGGTACTTGAAAAGCCGGTTAGGTCGCTCATGTTGATGGTGGCACTACCCATATCAATATTAACCCCCGTGCTTCCCTTTGAAACGCCTGTAACCGTTCCTGTTACCGTAGTCGGAAGCGCAACGCTGGTCCCGTCTGTTGAACTCCCTTCTACTGCCACAGTATAAGCGCCATTGCTTAGCTGTATCCCACTGTTATTTTTACCATCCCATGTCCAGGTATTTGTTCCAACTGAAGCATCAATTGTCTCGGATTTAACGACAGTCCCCGTACTATCCGTTATAGCAATCGCGACATCTCCAGCCTGAGGTGCGGTAAAAGACAAAGAGGCCGTCCCACTTTGCAATGGGAGACTGGAAGTACTGGCTGTCGTTGTTTTTCCGATAAGACTGACAGCAGAAGCCATCTGGTTATCCTGCGTGGCTGAAATCAAGCTCGTCAGGTTTGTATTGGTTTGCACCTGCTGTTGCACACCGGCAAACTGGGCCAGTTCCGCAGTAAATGAATCAGTACTGGTCGGATTGCTGGGATCCTGATGCTGCAACTGCGTCGTTAAAAGTGTAAGAAACTGATTGAAGTTTCCGCCCAGAGAAGACAAGGAGGAACTGCTTGAACTGCTCGTTGCGGTGCTGGACGACGCAGCGGCATTTGTGGCGGCATTACTTTTGGCTGCGCTTATTGCCTGACTCAAAAGAGATGTACTGCCTGTTGTTGTACCAACTGAAGAGACCATGATTTCAATCCTATTTTTAGACTGTGAGATCGACGACGCCGCGGAGAAATCGGCGTTCAGCGACAGAAGTTGAAGCTTCAGGCGTATCGCCCCGTAATGAACCTGATGAGCGGGTGTTGCCCTCCTGCCGCTCATCACGAGACGACATGTCAAGAAAAGCTGGCAGCGAAAGACTGATCTGGATATCTGCTTTCACTGTGGACTGCGCGCCAGAAACAAAAGATGAATTATCAGACAGTGCTTCAATTAGTGTACTTTTGTCTTCTTTAAGCGACTGGTAAACCTCCGGATTATCCGTATTAATATGAATCCGATGCTCTTTACTGATAGTTCCATTAATTTCTATATGTATTTTTTCGTTTTCTCCAACATTCATTTCGATATGAGTTATATTATTTTCACTACTTTCTTCTTGATAAAGCTGAACATGCGGATCAGCATGCCGGGAGATTTTCTCTTCATCACCGGGGGGTGCAGTGGTATTTTCTGCCTGTGTCTCAGGAGTTGTCTCATTCAATACTTCAGGCAGCATTTTTTCCGAAGAAATCGAATCTGAGTCAATAAAAGAGTTGTTTTCTATTTTTATAGAATTTTCGGATTGATTGAATTCTATATTTTGTTCTTTTTTATTTTCCTCCAATATTTCATTATCATAAATAACTCTTGAATTATTATTCCCAATAAGATCGCTGATCTGATTTGTTTTATTTGAAACAGACTCTCCCTTACCGTCCGCCGCAGAGCTTGCCTCCTTCACAGGAAGAGACGTCGTATTGTTATCAACGAAATCATCTCCCTCCGTTTGAGATGACTCATTTTCTGTTGGGCTCAGACCATCCTTCGGCAAAGATTTATCGCTACTTTTCTGCGCAACGGATTGGGGCGATTTATTCGGAACGCTACTATCCTGTGGCTGTTCTTTACTGCCATCAGAGGCGCCCTTCTGTACGGCAGTTGGAAGGGTCTGACTTTGAGGAGCAGCTGCGGGTTTCGGAAGGACAGTATGTTCTTCCAGATGTGAGACTGCGGCTGGTCGCACAGGGGACGTTGTTGAGGTCTCGGCTTTTGGAGACTGTCTCTGAGCTGTCCGTTCGGATGCGAGAGGCTCTGCTTTTGTTGCAGACTGGGATTTGACTATTGAGGTTTTTTGGCTGGTTTCAGAGTGTTTGGGAGTTTCCGGGTGCACATAGCTTGCCAGAAAATCGTGGAACCGCTCATTGGAGGCCAGTTGTGCCCCGGGAGCAATATCAGTGCGCCCGAGGCCCGTGGTCGACATAACTGCGGATGTCGTGACATGTGACAAGAACTTGGGCCTCCGGATCCGCCAGCATCGGTAAATCCGGGAAATTTTTGCACAAGAACCGTAAAGAAAGCGTTTAACTACTGCCTAATACTATAGCCTGTTGCGGGAGGTCAGGGATGGATCGTGTCGTATGCAGGCGATCCTGGAAAGGCGCCATGCGGGATCGCCGGCGTGCTCGGGCAGATGGGAGGATTACCATCAAGTGCCAGAGCCTGTACCGTATGGGTTGCCACCGAAATCAGTCCTCTGACGGCCAGCTTCTGGTTCAGATGGATATGCGCCAGAAACTCCTGTGGCAGAATCACAGCTGTCCCATCGCTAAGCTGTACGCCAGTAGGCGTAATGTCAGCGACAACCCCCTTGATCACAGGAAGGGGCGTCATGTCATAGACACAGGGAGCAGCTTCCGCTGTGGAGAGGGACAGAGCCAGAACCAGGCTGGCGCAAGCAAGCTTTTTCAATGTCTGAAATGCCTCATGCCGGTGAATACCATGGCGATCCCGGCCGCATCTGCCGCATCGATCACCTCCTGATCGCGGATGGAGCCACCCGGCTGAATGACAGCCACGGCACCCGCCGCAACGACGCTCTCAAGACCATCCGCGAAGGGGAAGAACGCATCCGAAGCTGCAACCGATCCCATTGTCAGCGGGGCCTGCTCTCCGGCTTCCTTTGCGGCATCTTCGCTCTTGCGCGCTGCAATCCGCGCGCTGTCTACCCGTGACATCTGCCCGGCACCAATGCCAACCGTGGCGCCATTGCGGACATAGATGACGGCGTTTGATTTCACATGCTTTGCGACGCGGAACGCGAACAGCAGATCCTTCATTTCCTGATCCGTCGGCGCCCGCTTGGTCACGACCCTGAGGTCGGCTTGCGTTACCCGACCGGCATCGCGACTCTGGGCCAGAAAACCACCTGCGACCGAGCGGAATGACAGCCCTTCAGCGGTCGGATCAGGCACGCCCTGCGTGAGCAGCAGACGCAGGTTCTTTTTCTTTGCAAGGACCTCGACGGCATCGGCATCGGCATCGGGAGCCACGATCACCTCCGTGAAGATCTTACTGATCCTCTGGGCCGTGGCACCATCCAGCGTCTGGTTGAGGGCGACGATACCGCCGAAAGCCGAAACGGGATCGCAGCGCAGAGCCGCAATCCAGGCTTGCTCCAGCGTTGCTGCAGACGCCACGCCACATGGATTGGCATGTTTGACGATCACCACAGTCGGTTCATCAAACTCGGCGACAGCCTCGAACGCCGCATCCGTGTCATTGATGTTGTTGTAGCTCAGCGCCTTGCCCTGAAGCTGCCGCGCGCTCGCCACACCCGGACGCTGGCTGCCGTCACGATAGAAAGCCGCCTTCTGATGTGGGTTTTCGCCGTAACGCAGCAGATCGTCCCGTGTTCCGCTCAGGGTCAGGACGGGAGGCAGGATTTCGCCGGCCTGTTTGGCAAACCAGCGGGAGATCATGCTGTCATAGGCAGCTGTGTGGGCGTAGGCGGAGGCCGCGTAGCCCCGTCGTTCGACCAGCACCGTACCGCCCTGCTCCAGTGACGCGATGACCGCCCCATATTGCTGCGGATCCGTCAGGATCGCGACGTGATCGAAGTTTTTGGCAGCCGCGCGGATCATGGCGGGGCCACCGATATCAATATTCTCGATGCAGTCTTCGTCCCCTGCACCCGATGCAACGGTTGCGGCGAACGGATAGAGATTTACACAGACCAGATCAATCGGAGCGATGTCATGCTTCGCCATCTGCGCAACATGATCGGCGAGATCGCGGCGTCCGAGAATGCCACCATGAACCTGAGGCACGAGGGTCTTGACCCGCCCGTCCAGAATTTCCGGAAAACCGGTATGGTCCGAGACATCCTTGACGGTCAGACCGGCGTCACGAAGAGCCTTGGCGGACCCCCCGGTCGAAAGCAGTTCCGCACCGTGGGCGGCAAGCGCACGCCCCAGTTCGATCAGTCCCGTCTTGTCAGAAACGGAGAGAAGAGCGCGGCGGACGGGGAGTCGGGTCTGTGTCATGATGAGAATGAAATATCCTTCAAAACATGTCCGCGCAACCGCGAGTGATGCGCAGAGGGGGGATGATGACCCGGAACAGGGCCATTACCGGAAAATCCTGCCCAGCACAGAAGGCAGAGGATGGGCACAAGAAGCATGATTTCCCCGATGCCGCCAGTCCGGACATAGGGCCAGAGTGAAAGTCGCGAACGGCTGAGGGGGGCGAAAACCTGACAGCCTCCTGTCGGAAGGTCGGCGGCGATATGGGTCGCAGCGCCGAGCAGCAGGGCACCCCACGGTCCGCGAAGACTTTCAGGGCCCATCAGACCATTCATGACGACCGCAACCATGAGCAGCATCAGGCCCGAATGCGTCAGGCCACGATGGCCGAAGGCTTTCGCCAGAAAGCGGGAGAGGATCTTCACCCGGCTTCCAAGCATGGAGCGCTCGGTATCAATGTCGGGTAGCAGGCTGCCCAGCAGCCCGGTGCAGACGGAGAGCGGTTCAGGCGATAGCACATGCCAGCGCATGGCACACAATACGGCAAAGCCGCCGATCAACAGATGGGAACGTCCAGTCACGCGCCCTTATGATCTGCTTCATCCCGTCCCGCAAACCATTTGTTCATAAAACGTTCACGGGGGCCACGACGTGATGCAGGCCCCGTGAAGCGTCCGTGGCGGTGCGCTCAGACCTTCAGGAGGGCTGCGGCCGTTGCGCGCTGACGAACCTTGTCCGCGTCGAAGGCGCCCGCCGTAACCCAGGAGCCACCGACACAGGAAACGGTCGGAAGGGCCAGCCATTCCGGGGCGCTCTCTTCCGTAATACCACCCGTCGGGCAAAAACGGACATTGCTGCCGAAAACACTGGCAAGGCTCTTCAGCGCGGGAATGCCGCCATTCGTCACGGCCGGGAAGAACTTGAAGCGCGACAGACCCAGATCGAGACCCCGCATGATGTCACCCGCATTGGCGACACCCGGCAGGAATGGAACGTCATGCGCGACGGAAGCCTTGACGAGGGCTTCGGTCAGGCCCGGGCTGACGATGAAGCGCGCGCCCGCTTTCACGGCACGGTCCATATCGGACGGGTTCAGAACGGTCCCCGCCCCGACGAGCGCACCCGGCACCTTGGACATTTCCTCAATGACTTCGAGCGCACAGGGCGTCCGCAACGTGACTTCAAGCGTGGACAGGCCACCCGCCACCAGAGCCTCGGCCATCGGACGGGCCTGCGCCACGTCATTGACCACCAGCACCGGCATGACCGGACAGCGGCTCATGACGGCATCAAGTTTGGCAGTATCGATCATGAGAAATCTTCCTTAGTGAATATCGTCGCCGACGGCTTCGATCACGCGATCCATCTGGGCCAGCATCGCAGACCCGCCCGCTTCGGCCGGATCATGCACCGAACGCAGCAGCGCAAACAGCTCCCGACCCGTTCCCAATGCCGGGAGCGGCGGGGCGACCGGCGTGCGGCTGTCCCATTCGGCGGCATCCACCAGCACCTCGATCTGGCCGCTCACGGCGCAGACGCGGACCATGTCACCGTCCCGAACGCGGGCGATCGGACCGCCAACCTGCGCTTCGGGGCCGACATGAATGGCCGCCGGCACCTTGCCGCTGGCGCCCGACATACGACCATCCGTCAGAAGCGCCACCTTGAAGCCGCGGTCCTGCAGCACGCCCAGCGTCGGGGTCAGCTTGTGCAGTTCCGGCATGCCATTGGCTTCCGGCCCCTGGAAACGCACGACCACGACGACATCACGCTCAAGTTCGCCATTCTGATAGGCCGTGATGACGTCATGCTGGTCCTGAAACACCCGTGCAGGCGCTTCGACCGTCAGGTGTTCCGCTGCAATGGCGCTGCTCTTGTAAATCGCACGTCCCAGATTTCCCGTCATCAGGCGCATGCCGCCATCCGGACGGAAAGGCGTTGCAACGTCACGCAGGATGTCGGTGTCGGTGGAAGATTTTGCGCGGCTGTAAACGAGGTCCTCGCCTTCAAGCGAAGCGCGGCGCGCGTAGTCGGAGAAGCCGCCGCGCGAGACCGTTAGGATATCCTGATGCAGCATTCCGGCGCTCGACAGTTCGGCGATGACCGTTGGCATACCCCCCACGCGGTTGAACGCATTCACGTCTTCCGAACCGCTCGGATAGACGCGGGTGATCAGCGGAACAGCGGAAGACAGGCGGCTGATGTCTTCCCAGTCGATCAGAATGCCTGCAGCGCGGGCGATGGCGGGAAGATGGATTGCATGGTTGGTCGACCCACCCGTTGCCAGCAGTCCGACAGCAGCGTTCACGATAGCCTTTTCATCGACGCACTGCGCGAGCGGGCGCGCATCTTCTCCATTCAGGCCGATCTCTGCCAGACGATGGATTCCCGAGCGCGTCATGGCCTGACGCAGCTTCGTGTTGGGATTGATGAACGCCGAGTCCGGCATCATCAGCCCCATGATCTCGACCATCATCTGGTTCGTATTGGCCGTTCCATAGAACGTGCAGGTTCCGGCACTGTGATAGGAGGCGTTTTCCGCTTCCATCAATTCGGCCTGCCCGACCTTGCCCTGAACATAGAGCTGGCGGATGCGCTGCTTTTCCTTGTTTGGAAGACCGGACGGCATCGGACCGGCCGGAATCAGCATGGTCGGCAGATGACCAAAGCGCAGGGCGCCCATCAGAAGCCCTGGTACGATCTTGTCGCAGATCCCGAGCAGCGCCACGCTTTCGAACATGCCGTGGCTCAGACCGACCGCCGTGGACATGGCGATCACGTCGCGGGAGAACAGGGACAGTTCCATCCCCTCCTGCCCCTGCGTCACACCGTCACACATGGCAGGTGCGCCGCCCGCCACCTGGGCCGTCGCCCCGACTTCACGCGCGAACAGCTTGATCTGCTCGGGATAGCGGCCATAAGGCTGATGCGCCGAGAGCATGTCGTTATAGGTTGTGATGATACCGATATTGGTCCCGGTGGGACGCATCAGTTCCGGCTTGTCGGGGCTGGAAGCCGCGATCGCATGAGCCAGATTTCCGCAGGCGAGTCTGGGCCGGAGCACACCTTTGGCCCGGTTGCGCTCCATCAGGGCGAGATACCGGCGCCGGGAGATTTTCGAACGCTCGATGATACGGGCAGTCACACTCTCGACGACAGGATTCAGAGACATCTGGAAATACTCGCTACTCGGCTGATGCCTGCAATGCGCTCCGGAAAGGCCGACTTTCCGGCGCAAGGCACGGTATCGTGATTGAGGCCCCGTTCATACGGAAACCCCTCCTTCAGGGCAAGCCGTTCCCCAAATGAAAACCTCAATATTCTCATTTTTATTTCAATAAATCATTTCATATCGTCGATAAGTTCCAAAAATCACATTCAGGACGCAACAAAAAGAATTGCATCTGTTAGTCACAATCCTCAAGGAAATGCCCCTCGTCAGAGTACCACTCGGAAAATCCAAAAATGGACCAACAGTCATTAAATGATCGGTAATTTGTCTGAACTACCCTCATGAAATATCGATAGGGGTCAGAACAGAATATTCACGGAGATAATATCATGAAATTTATTCCCGCTATGGCTGCAATTTCATCCATTCTTTGCGCAACCCCGTTTGCCAGTGCCGATTCACTGCACACACACTGGGAAAAATTCAAGGCACACCGTGCGTTTCATCATCTTTCTGCCGATGGGCAGCGTGCTTTTCAGGATATTCTGAAGGCTCGGGACATTCTCCAGACGACAGGCAAGACCGAAGCCGCCATTCCGGCCCTGTACGATGCCCAGAAGCGCCTTGCTGCTGCGGAAAAGGCTGACAAAAAATTTCAGGCTGCCGAAAACGATCTCCATCCTGCCCCACAGCATCCTGTTATCGCCAACCACCAGCCTGTCGTTGGCCAGACGGACTGGCTTCCGGTCGGCGGTGAGTTCATCCTGAGCGAGACGCTGGCCCCCGAAAAGAAAGCCGCGATCGTCTCTGCGAATGCCCAGCTGAAGTCCGGCAACACGGATCAGGCTGCCGAGACCATGAAGGTCGTGGGAGCAGATGCGGACTTCATTATGGCGCTCGCTCCCGTCACGCCGGTGCAGGGTGCGGTCTATCGGGCAACCGTCTTTACCGAAGGACATAATCCGCAGGAAGCTGTGGCTGCCCTGAACCAGGCTCTGAATTCGGTGGTGTTCGTTTCTGAAAGCACAATCGAAACACTGGCGCCTGCCGCCCCGGCTCCCGCCAAGAAGTAATTTTTCAGACACGGGTTTAGGCATAAAAAAGAGCGGTGCAGGCCAAAGCCTCACCGCTCTTTCCTGTCCATGATTCAGAACGCCTTAACGCCAGGCGGAATCGGGAGCCGGAAGCAAAATCGCATTTTCCATAATGCTCAGATAGCTTGCGACCTTAGGCGGCCAGACCCCGCTCGCTACGGCGTGCGCCCTGATCTCCATACGCGCATTCATGTCTGCGTAGGGCCAGATATGGGCCAGCCGCGGCGTGCCTTCGAGAGAAATCATCCCGCAGACCAGCCCGGACAGTTCCAAGCGTGGCGGGAGGGACGCCGCAAAAGCTTCCTCCACATCCCCCACCTGCCCCAGCTTCAACTCGTAGCAGCGCCATTCATAGACGCTGCCATGGGCTCCCGCGGGAAGCAGAGGCGAAATGATGCGCCAGCTTGTGACATCAACGCTCTGGATGGAGTCTTTGGGGATTGCAGCCAGAAGTTCAGGTCGTCCATCGAGCAGACCAGCATAGGTGTCGGCTGTCCGAAACAGGATAATCCGGTTGAGCACGCCAATTTCGCTCACCCACACGGCGAGGCCGTCACGCCCCGTGAGCGCAGAAACCACTACTGGGACCTGCCCGATCCGGACATCAAGGATAATGGTTTCTGTATAACTCATGGACTGACTCCGGATTATTTTCCTGCCTGCCGGGCAGCAACAAAATTTTCCAGCCAATGAATGGTATAGTCCCCCTTCTGGAAAGAAGGATCGGCCAGAATTTTCTGGTGAAGCGGAATGACCGTCTTCACACCATCCACCACACATTCATCCAGAGCACGCTGCATGCGGGCAATGGCTTCAGCGCGCGTGGGGGCATGCACAATCAGCTTGGCGATCATGCTGTCATAGTAAGGCGGGATGCGATAGCCAGCGTAAATGGCGCTGTCCATACGAACGCCCAGCCCACCCGGAGCATGGAAGACCTTGATCGTACCGGGGCTCGGCATGAAGGTTTCCGGATCTTCCGCATTGATGCGGCACTCGATCGCATGCCCGGACATTTTGATATCCGACTGCGTGTAACCAAGCGGCTCACCCGATGCGATACGGATCTGCTCGCGAACGAGATCCACACTGCAGACCATCTCGGTTACTGGATGCTCGACCTGAAGACGCGTGTTCATCTCGATGAAGCAGAACTGACCGTCCTGATACAGGAACTCGAGCGTGCCAGCGTTGCGATAGCCCATGCGTGAGAGGGCCTCGGTCGCGGTGCGGCCGATTTCCTCGCGTTCGGCATCTGTCAGGGCCGGTGAACCGGCTTCTTCCAGCAGCTTCTGGTGACGACGCTGGAGCGAACAATCACGCTCGCCGAAATGCACGACATTGCCATGCGCATCGCCAAGGATCTGAAGCTCGATGTGACGCGGACGGTTGAGATATTTCTCGAGATAGACCTCGTCGTTGCCGAAAGCCGCACGGGCTTCGGCACGGGCCACCGACCAGGCTTCCTCAAGGTCGTCCGCCGTCATTGCGACCTTCATTCCGCGCCCGCCACCACCGGCAGCAGCTTTGATGAGAACCGGATAGCCGACTTTTTCCGCAACCTCACGGGCAGCCTGCAAATTGGCCAGACCGCCATCGGAGCCGGGCACCAGTGGCACGCCGAGCGCCCGCATGGTGGTCTTGGCGGCGATCTTATCGCCCATCGTGCGGATATGCTCGGCGGTCGGGCCGATAAACGCGAGACCGTGTTCTTCCACGGTTTCGGCGAACTCGGCATTTTCCGACAGGAAGCCATAGCCGGGGTGAATGGCGTCAGCCCCTGTGATCGTCGCAGCGGAAAGAATAGCTGCAACGTTCAGATAGGAGTCGCGCGCACTCGGCGGACCGATGCAGACGGCTTCGTCCGCAAGACGCACATGCATCGCATCGGCGTCTGCCGTCGAATGCACGGCAACGGTTTTGATGCCCATCTCGCGGCAGGCGCGCTGGATCCGCAGCGCGATCTCACCCCGGTTGGCAATGAGGACCTTGGAAATCATTACTCGATGATCGCCAGGGCTTCGCCGAACTCGACCGGCTGGCCGGATTCGACAAGGAACTTCGTCAGCGTGCCGGCGCGGGGAGCCTTGATCTGGTTGAAGGTCTTCATGGCTTCGATGAGCATGATCGTCTGACCCGCGGTGACCGCCTGTCCTTCGACTGCGAACGGCGGAGAAGCCGGATCGGGCGTCAGATAGGCAACGCCGACCATCGGGCTCGGCACCATGCCCGGATGCTTGGCCGGATCAGCCGGAGCCGCAACGGCGGCGACTGCCGGAGCCGCAGGTGCTGCGGCGGCCTGCACGGGAGCAGCAGCCTGAACCACGTTGACGTTGCGCGCCACGCGGATGCGGCTGTCCGCTTCGGAAATCTCGATTTCGGTCAGGCCGGTTTCGGTCAGAATATCGGCCAATGCCCGGATGGCATCCTTGTCCACGAGCATACGGCTCATCCTTCGTCTTCGATCATGTCGGTTATTGCCTGAAGCGCGTGCGCATATCCCCTGACGCCGAGGCCACAGATCACGCCGATGGCGGCCTGCGAGACGTAGGTGTGATGACGGAACGGCTCCCTGCGATGAATATTGGAAATATGAACCTCAACCACCGGCAGCTCGACCGCCAGAAGCGCGTCGAGCAGGGCAATCGAGGTGTGCCCGTAGGCTGCGGGATTGATCACGATTCCGTCTGCACGGCCGCGACATTCCTGAACCCAGGACACAAGTTCACCCTCTCCGTTCGTCTGGCGGAAATCAATGGCGACATCAAGCCGTTCCGCAGCCTGAATGCACACCTGCTCGACATCGTCGAGCGTAGCGTGACCGTAGATTCCGGGCTGGCGAAGACCCAGCATATTAAGATTCGGACCGTTGAGAACGGTAATCAGAGGGCGTTTCATCTGGCCGCGCGATAGCACTTTCGAAGCTGTCATGAAAGCGTCATTGCCCTATTGCTGCCGTCTTCGGGGTGTCCAAAAGGCGACAGGGCAGCATTTTTGTGCTATCAGGACCAATCTGAGCCCGTCCCGTCCACTGGAGAAGAACCTGATATAGTGCGCTTCAACCTGTCTGTCCTTCGCAATCCCCTAGGCTTCATCCCCCTGCGCAGCATGACATTTGCCGTAGCGCTTGCTGGTCTGGCCGGTCATCACACCGCTCATGCGAGTGACGAGTCCGCCATTGATGGAACGCCAAGAACAAGCTGGGCAGATTCCGTTCGGGCCGCACTGTCCAACCGGGCTCATCAGGCCGCACATGCCTGGTCCCAGCATGGCATGGCGAGCTGGTATGGACGGCATTTCCACGGACGACGCACCGCAAGCGGCGCCACCTTCAACACCAATGACCTGACCGCCGCGCACCCGTCCCTGCCGATCGGAACAAAGCTTCTGGTAACGTCACAGGATACGGGGCGTTCCGTCGTGGTGACGGTCAACGATCGTGGCCCTTTCAACAGCCGCATCATCGACCTGTCCCACGCTGCGGCCGCAAAAATCGGGATGCTGGGCGCGGGTACAGCGCATGTCACCATCGCGAAAATGACGGAAGTGGCACCGTCCACGCAGGCGGGCTCCGAGCCTGAAGTGGCGGAAGCCGATCCTTCGGACACCAGCGCACAGGCAATTGAAGCCGCAGGCACCAATACAGCCCCTACCTCTCCGCGGGGCAGCACATCACCGCGCATCCCGCACCATCATCACTAACGCTGAACAACTGGCCTGATCCTCAGGCCAGACTTGTTCCTTCCGGCGGCACGGCCTGACTTTTACCAGCCCGGGCCTCAAGGCTGGCGTTCAGTTCCGCTCCAAACAGCACCACATATGCGCTCACGAAAAGCCACATCATGATGGCTGCGACAGCGCCGAGGGGTCCATATGTTGCGCCATAGCTGGCGAAATGCGCGACATACCATGAGAAGCCCAGAGACGTTGCCACCCACAGGATCGTCGCGAGGATCGAGCCCGGAAAAATCCAGCGCCACTCTGTATGCACGCGGCACGGCGCAAAGCGGTACAGCAGCGTCACAGCAATAAAGACGAACAGCAGCATAAGAACCGGCGCAAGCGTATGCACGATCATCGGTGCACCGTAGGACAGCAGAAAATTCACTGGAAATGGCGGATCGCTGAGGAAACTGACATGGCGCGGCAGGTAATCCACGAGAGCGGGTGCTGCCACCATCAGCGCCAGAGTGAGCGCAGCGCCCACGATAGCCGTCAGCGTGGTTGACAGCGCGACAGCCTGAAACTTCAGGAAACTCCGCGTTTCCTGCGCATTATAGGCCATGTTCAACGCGGAGAGGATCGACTTCGTGCTTGCCGAAGCGGACCACAGGGCCACTGCAAGCGAGAAGATCAGGCCGATTGTCAGCGACGAGTGGGGCTGGGAAATCAGTTCGTGAATCCGGTCACCAATCAGGGCATAGGCCGATGGCGGCAGGAGATGCCTCAGCACTTCGAGCTGGGGCTCGACTGACTGGAGATCAAAGGCCAAACCATAAAGGGAAATCAGGCTGGAAATGGCTGGAAAAAGCGACAGCGTGGCGTAAAACGCGCATCCCGCCGCAGAGAGCGAAGTCTGGCTGGAGCCGACTTCCGCAAAGAGATGCTTGGCGATGACCCGCCAGGCGGCATGATGCAGTCTGTTCTGCGATGATGCGGCATTCGAATCAGCGGCATCCGTGACAGCAGGTGATTGTCCCGACTCCGAAGATACGGCTTGTTCCGGCACGACCCGGGAGCCGGAAAGGGTCGCAGATTCGGGTGTCAAACTCACGCAGGGTTTCCTCGGCAGTGTCCTGTTGGGGCAGCGGTCGCGCTCATGACAGTCCGGATCGAACGACATGAGCCATGTACCTACGCGGAAGATGCCTTCAGCGTTCCGAATTCGCCCAGATTCACCACACCAATATTGGCAAAAGCATCACAATGCAAAATTAGCGGTTGCACGACGGGGCATTTGGTCCCATATGCCCGCCTCACGCAGCAACGCACGTGCCACTGGCCCACTCGAGGTTACGCAACGACGTCAAGCGTTCTGGCCTTCAGGAATCCACCCGTTACGGATTCCCGCTATTCGCCGGTCCGTTCGACCGTTTCGCAACACACTCGCAGGGCGATATTGTTCCCTGACGAGTCCGGTTCTGGGAATTGAGTGTCATGACTCCCAAAATCACCCGTTTCCTTGCCGAGCAGCAGCCGGCAACTCCTTGCCTCGTCGTCGATCTCGACGTCGTGGCCGCGCATTACCGTGCCCTGCACGATGCGCTTGGGGAAGCGAAAATCTATTACGCCATCAAGGCCAACCCGGCCCCGGCCATCCTCGAGCGCCTGGTCGGTCTGGGATCGTCTTTCGATGCCGCCTCTATTGCGGAAATCCGCATGTGCCTCGATGCCGGCGCAACGCCGGACCGGATCTCTTACGGCAATACGCTGAAGAAGCCGGAGTGGATCCGTGAAGCGCATGATCTGGGCATCAGCCTGTTCGTGTTCGACAGCATCGAAGAGCTGGAAAAACTCGGAAAGCATGCGCCCGGCGCCCGCGTTTTCTGCCGCCTGGCCGTAGAAAACGAAGGTGCCGACTGGCCCCTGTCGCGCAAGTTCGGCACCACGCTGAACAATGCCCGCACGCTCATGCTGCGCGCACGCGAGCTCGGCCTGAAGCCTTATGGCCTGTCCTTCCATGTCGGCAGCCAGCAGACCGGTGTTGCGGCTTATGATCATGCCATCGCCAAGGCGGCAGGGCTGTATCATGATCTGCGCGCGCAGGGCGTGGACCTTCAGATGCTCAATCTGGGTGGCGGTTTCCCGACGCATTACCGCGAGAACGTGCCTTCCGTTCAGGATTTCGCCGACACGATCCACGCGTCCCTCAAGACGCATTTCCCTGACGACGCACCCGAAATCCTGCTGGAGCCGGGCCGCTACATGGTCGGGCAGTCCGGCGTGGTGTCGAGCGAGGTCATTCTCGTCAGCCGCCGCGGGGGTGCCGTCACCGATCCGCGCTGGGTCTATCTCGACATCGGCCGTTTTGGTGGGCTGGCAGAGACGGAAGGCGAGGCCATCCGTTACACCTTCCGCACCTCCCGCGATTCAGAAGACGGTGTCCGTTCGCCATGCGTCGTGGCCGGTCCGAGCTGCGATGGTGTGGACATCATGTACGAGAAGAACCGCATCCCGATGCCGGATTCCCTCGAATGTGGCGATCGCGTCGAGATCCTCGCCACCGGAGCCTATGTTTCGACGTACTGCTCCGTCGGTTTCAACGGCTTTCCGCCGCTGACCGAATATTACATCTGAAAACGGCGTCTCCGGCCCATCTGTGGGCTGGGGAGGGTTCAGCCTCTGAACGGCTCTTCCAGCCCGGACTGGTACCCCAGTGCGGACAGAAGGTCGTCAGCGGAAATTTCAAGGTTTACGCAGGCGAGCCAGCAAAAACCGACCACGCCCACGGACAGCAACAACAGACAGACCGTCATGTGTTCCAGCTCCTCAAGGCCCGGAATGCGTGACGCAACGCCATTCCGGACAGTGCGCCTGCCCAGCGACATCATCAGTGCATCACCCTGTTCGCGTCAGGCGCTCCCCCGCGCTGCAGCGGTCCGCTATCCTGCGGCCACAGGACACGCATCCGCGACGGGCTGACCGATCGCCAGCGGCTGATCGACGACAGCGCCCCGCCCCCGGAAATCGTGGTCTCGTCTTTCAGCAGCGTTTTGGGAAGCCAGTGTCCTGCTCCGGCAAGGCAATCCGCCAGAAGCGTCAGGGCGGTGGCCAGACAACCCTGTACGAAGCGGTCCGGAAAAACTTCTGCAAGAAGGATGAAAACGTCACGCTGGCCTTCGTTCTGAGCCGCGACGATCCCGCGCAGGAAGCGCTCTTCCAGCACGGTCAGGGACTGCATGCCCGGCGCGTTCACGGCAAGCCGTGGCTGCCCTGCGACCGCCAGGAGATGGACGGCGTCCGAAAAGGCTCCTTCCGCAGCATCGAGCGCCGGACGGAAGCAGACCGGGAACAGGCCGTCGGTCGTTTTTGTCTCGGGACAGTTCGGCAAACGGTAATGGCTGATGAGGCAGCGGATGCTCCACAGCGCCAGCCGTTCACAGCAGCAGAGATCGGACAGGGAAAGCGACAGCCGTGTCATGGGGAAAAACTCCGAATCAGCAGGACCGGAGTTATCCTAATTGAGAATGATTTGCAGTTACAACTCAAAAACACGCTGCGGAACAGAAACATGCTGTTCCGCAGGCACGCTCAGTCAGTGGTGATGGTGGCCACAGTGCCCATGATCGTGGTCATGAGCATCATTTTCCGAGGCGCGAGGCGCCGTCTGGCAGTGATGGCACGCTACCCATTCGGCATCCCCGTCCAGATAATGCTCCTTCTTCCAGACAGGAACACGGTGCTTGACCTCGTCGATGATGTAGCGGCAGGCCCGGAATGCCGCATCGCGATGCGGCGCCGATACGCCGATCCACACGGCGACCTCCCCGACCTTCAGGCTGCCCGTCCGGTGCATGGCCACGGCCTCGCTGATCTCGAAGCGCTCCAGCGCCTCCGCCACGATACGTTCGCCTTCAAGCTGCGCCAGAGCTTCGTAGGATTCATATTCCAGACCATCTACGGGACGGCCGTCATTCCTGTTACGGACCCAGCCTTCAAAGGTGCAGAAGCCACCCGCCTCGGCCAGATGCAGATCCTCACGCAGCAGGTTCAGATCCACCGGCGCAGACGCCATCCGAAAGCGGCTCATCCTCCTGTCACCGGCGGAATGAACACGATGTGGTCTCCGTCCTTCAGGGGCTGCGTCCAGGGCGCGAAATCGCCATTGATCGCCACGCGGAGCTTCGAGGCTTCAAAGGGAAAGGCGTATGTCTCACGCAACTCCTCATAAAGCGGCCCGACGGTGGCAAATGCCGTCTCGAGTGACTGCTCCCGCGTTCCGGCAAGCTCCCGGAGCTGGGCGAAATATTCCAGTGTCAGGCGGATCATCGGCACTCCTGTCGGGTGTTCCAGACGCCGGGACGCATCCTCGCGTTCTCCGGGCGTGTTGATATTGTCGAGCGCACCACGGGCATGGGGCTCCAGCAGTCTGGTCGGGCTGTTGATCAGCAGCTTGCGGGGGCAGGTCCGGCCATCCAGAACCTGCTGCTCCAGACGGTCGAGTGCTTCGGGTTCCCAGATGGCACAGAGCGGTTCCGGCAGACCGTCATGCTCGCTGCGATAGGCAACCGCGACGTCTGTGGCCTCCCGCCTTGCGATCAGGTTCTCCAGCGTGTCCCGATCCAGCATCGGCAGATCACAGGCCAGAACCAGCCAGGCGACATCCGGACACGCCTGATGCGCGGACAGCAGACCCGCCGCCGGCCCGTCGATTTCCACTGAATCGACGATCTGCGGGAAAGCGGCGCGAAGAGGGTCTTCCGTCTGGTCCGCACGCACCGAGACGAAACATTTTTCCACCAGAGGCGACAGGACATCGAAGGCCGCCTGAAGCTGCGGCCTGCCGTGATAGGCGAGCGCGGCCTTGTCCGTCCCCATCCGCTTGCTGGCCCCTCCCGCAAGAATCAGGCCGTAAAGGGGCCTCACGATTCGATCCTCTGGAAGTCGCGCTTGCCACCTGCCTTGCCCATCAGCCGAACCTCGCGGATGACCATGTCGTGGGACATGGCCTTGCACATGTCGTAGATCGTGAGTGCCGCCACGGACGCGCCGGTCAGAGCTTCCATTTCCACACCTGTCCGCCCCTTGCACGACACCCGACAGTCGATCACCGCCTCGTCGCCCTCGATCGTGATGTCTACCCGGCAGCCGCTGAGGGCCAGCGGATGGCACAGAGGAATGAGCTGCGACGTCGATTTCACACCCATCACGCCCGCAATCTGCGCCACGGTCAGAACCGCGCCCTTGGCCGTCATGAACCCCGCTTCAGACAATGTCCGCGCCATGTCGGACGGGAAAACCAGACGGGCCTGGGCATGGGCATTGCGCTCGGTCACGTCCTTGCCGCTGATATCGACCATGCGCGGATCTTCGCCGTGTTCGTTGACATGAGTGAGCGTCTTCATCGTCTTCGATCTCCCGGTCCGACTACCGTTTCTATCCGCCGATATAATTCATCTCGATACGGCGGCGTGCGGGTGCATCGGAAGATGCTGCCCGCTCCTCACTATACCTGTCCGTCCGCTGGCGCCACACCCCGGCCAGCAGCGCGCGCAGGGCCGTATCTTCCGCGTCGCTGCGCAGAAGCGTCCGCAGATCTGTCCCCTCCGAAGCGAACAGGCAGGTATAAAGTTGCCCTTCCGACGACAGGCGCGCACGCGAACAGTCACCGCAGAACGGGGCTGTGACGGAAGAAATAAATCCGACTTCTCCGCCCCCGTCGCAGTAACGGTATCGTTGTGCAACCTCTCCGCGATAGTGCGCGTCGACTGGTTCGAGCGGCCAGCGGGCGTCAAGACGTTCAAGCAGGTCACGTGACGGAACCACTTCCGCTCGCTCCCAGTGATTGCGCGTTCCGACATCCATATATTCGATGAACCGCAGCACGACGCCACTGTGGCGGAAGCGTTCGGCCAGTTCCTCGACGCCAGCATCGTTCAGGCCGCGCTGGATGACGGTATTGAGTTTCACGCCGCCTGAAAAACCTGCCCGCGCAGCGCTGTCGATGGCCTCCAGAACGGGTTCAAGCTGCGCGCGGCCTCCGCTCATCCGCGCAAAAACCGCAGGGTCCAGACTGTCGAGACTGACTGTCACGCGGTTCAGCCCCGCCGCTTTCAGCTCCTGCACATGACGCTCCAGCAGCACGCCGTTCGTGGTCAGGGCAACATCTTCCACACCCTCGATGGCCGCCAGACGCGCCACGAGTTCCGGCAGCTTCGGACGCAGGAGCGGCTCCCCGCCCGTCAGCCGCAGCTTGCGCACCCCGAGCGACACCGCCACGCGCGCCACGCGTTCGATTTCATCGAAGCTCAGACGCTCTTTAGGTTCCAGAAAGCGAAAATGCTCGTGATAGGTCGCTTCCGGCATGCAGTACGGACACCGGAAATTGCACCGGTCCATGACGGAAATCCGCAGATCATGCAGCGGACGGCTGAAGCGGTCAGTCAGGGCGTTACCAGCCATAAAACAACACGGCTGTCCCACGGGGCGACACGGCATCCCCGCGTGACAGCTCCACAAACCCGTCCGTGGAGGCCAGAAAGCTGAAATCCCCGGATGTTGGCATTGGACACGGCGTTGCGCGCGCCTGTCCCGTCGCATCGTGATGGAGTTTTACGGGCAGAAAGCGCGTCAGTGTCGGGATCCGTTCGGCATCGGCATCCAGCACGACCGTATAGGGTTCGGGACGGCTCAATCCCTGCCCGGCCAGAAGCATCGGCATGACATAACGCACTCCGCAGGTCGTGGCGGAAACAGGGTTGCCCGGCAGCCCGAAAACGCGCTGCCCTTCCGGCCCGACCCCGAACCACAGCGGCTTGCCCGGACGCTGCGCCACCTTGTGGAACACCCGCTCGACCCCGATTTTCGACAGCGCTTTGGGAACGTGATCGAAGGCCCCCATCGAAACGCCCCCGCTCAGGATCAGAACATCATGTCGCGAAAGCTGTTCGCGCAGCGCCACGATCGTCTCCGCGAGATCGTCCGGTACGACGGAGCGTTTAATGCAGTTAAAACCGCGTGAAAGGAGCGCGCCGGTCAGGGCGAATTCGTTGGAGCGGCGGATTTCCCAGTCGCGCACAGGGGCGCCCACATCCACGAGTTCGTCGCCCGTCGCCACGATCCCGATGGAGGGAATCCGTGACACGCAGACCTGCGCATGCCCATTCCCCGCAAGAACCGCCAGCGCCGGACCATCCAGCCGACGCCCCGGCACCAGAAGCTCCGTTCCGGCCGCACAATCGGAACCCCGGCGATGGATGAACTGGCCCCTGCGCGGCTCATAGCCCTCTTCAAAGCGGATCAGTCGCCCTTCGCGGACAAGACGTTCGACCGGCACCACAGTGTCCGCCCCTTCCGGCAGGACCGCACCCGTCATTACTTCCAGACAGACAGGGCCATCCGGTAAAGCCTGGCCCGGCGCACCGGCGCGCTGGATTCCATGCGACACCAGCGTCTGGCCGCTGCCGTGACGGTAGGCAATGCCGTCCATCATCACGCGGTCATAAGGCGGCTGGGCGCGCTCGGCATGGATCGTCTGCTGAAGTACGCGACCGGCCGCCATCGTCAGATCCACCGTCTCGGGCCCAAAGCTGCCGGCATAATCCAGCACCAGTTCCATGGCCCGTGTAACGCTCAGGAGATCACTCATTTCCGCTCCGGTCGCTGGTGCGTCTGTTGCGCTGGCTGAAATGCCCACGCCGCGTTACCTGCCGATATAGACCTCATGGCCCACGGATCAACAGTCTGCGGCTGAAAGGGTATGTCATAATTGTCTTTGGCGTTACCCTGATGCCCTCAAAGCGCATCAGGGACCCTCCATGACGGACGCGGCACAGTTCTCTCCCCTTCCCCCGTGGCCGGATTACGGCCTGACGGACGACCTGCTTCCTACGCTGCAACGCTGGTCCGCAGACGGGAAAAATGCGGCCCTGGCGACACTGGTCAGCATCACGGGCTCTTCGCCCCGCCCGCTGGGAAGTGAAATGGCGATCTGCGAGGACGGGGAGGTTCAGGGATATGTGTCCGGCGGTTGCGTAGAAGCGGCCGTGCGTGCCGAGGCGCTGGAATGTCTGAAGGACGGACAGCCCCGGACACTAGATTATGGCGCGGGCAGCCCGGTTCTGGACATCCAGCTCACCTGTGGCGGTCGGATCGGTATTTTCGTCCGCCCGATTCCTGATCTTGCGACCCATGTTGCCGTCCGCATAGCGGCCCGGGACAGCCGCCGCCCCCTCACACTGGTCACGGACCTCGACAGCGGGAGCATGACGTTCCGGGACGGAGTGCGCCCTGCCGAACAGGAAGCAGGCCGTTTCTTCCGTCCGTATCTGCCGCCCTTACGACTGGTTCTGGCAGGCGGAGATCCGGTCACCCTCGCGATCCTGAACCTGTCCACCATCATGGGACTCGAAACCATTCTCATCCGGCCCTACGGACCGCCCGAGCCTCCTCCGGGACTGCACCCGGCCCGTTATCTGCGCGGAAATCTGGAGGCTGCCCTTCCCACGCTGCCGCTGGACCGATGGACGGCGGTTTATAGCCTCACCCACGACGCTCATTCCGATCTGATGCTGACGGCACATGCACTGAAATCAGATGCTTTCTGCGTCAGCATTCTCGGCAGCCGCCGCAAAATTCCCGGACGTCTGGAAGCTCTTAAGGCAGCGGGCGTCCCTGCCGAAGCCTTTGGCCGGCTGCACCTGCCCGCCGGGCTGGAAATCGGCGCACATGCTCCCATGGAGATCGCCCTTTCCATTCTGGCCCAGATGATCGCGAAACAGCCTCAATGAAACGCCATTCCGCTCTTCTTCTGGCTGCAGGGGGAAGCACACGGCTCGGACGGCTCAAGCAGCTACTGACTGTCAATGGCGTGCCACTGGTGCGGCATATTGCAGAATTGCTTCTGGCGACGGGACCGGAGCGCCTTGTTATCGTGACGGGGCGCGCGGCTGCGCAGATAGGCCAGGCTCTCGCTGACCTCGACGTCGTTCTGGTGCAGAACGATGACTGGGAAACCGGCATGGCATCCTCCCTCCAATGCGGATACCGGGCGCTCGGAGCAGACCTGGCCCCGCTGCTGATCGCCGGAACGGATCAGCCACGCCTGACATACGACCATCTCCGTGCCCTCCTGAAACAGGGGGAGCAACACAGGGATGTCGTCACAGTTTATGGAGAGGAAGGCCGGGGTATTCCGGTGCTGCTCAGCCCCGCGACGCAGCCGCATCTTGCCGACCTGCAGGGCGATACCGGGCTGCGTCAGCTCTGGAAAAACGGCGCAACCACACCGACCCTCCTCCACGCTCCCGAACTCGGCTTCGACATCGACACGCCCGAGCAACTTGATGGTGCAATAAGTGCCGGATGGATTGATCGGGACTGAAAAAAGCCGGGCCCTTTTACGAACCCGGCAGACAGGCTTCAGGAAATGCGGTGAATCCAGCCATGGACATCGTTCGTCCGGCCACCCTGCACATCCGTCAGGGACTTCTTGAGCTTCTGGGACACCGGGCCGGGCGTCGTTCCATCACCGAACACGGCCTCGCCCGACGGACGAACGAACCTGCCGATGGGCGAGAGAACCGCTGCCGTGCCGCAGGCAAAGGCTTCCGTGTATTTACCCGAAGCCGCACCCGCGAAAAGCTCGTCGATCTCGACAGGCTCTTCAATCACCTCAATTCCCTGATCGGCAGCAAGCTGGATCAGGCTGTTGCGGGTGATGCCACGCAGAATGGTGCCTCCCAGAGGCGGCGTGACGATCTTGCCGTCCTTGCGAACGAACATCACGTTCATGCCGCCCATTTCCTCGACGAAGCGACGCTCGCGCGCATCAAGGAACAGGACCTGATCGCAGCCCTTTTCCTTGGCTTCGGCCTGGGCGATCAGGCTTCCGGCATAGTTGCCGCCACACTTGGCTTCACCCGTGCCGCCGATCGCAGCCCGCGTATAGTTTTCGGACACCCACACGGATACGCAACCGGAACCGAAATAGGCTCCGACCGGACAGGCGATGACGATGAACAGATATTCGTTCGCCGGCTTCACCCCGAGGAAGACTTCATTGGAAATCATGAACGGACGCAGATAGAGGCTCTGCCCCTCTCCCGATGGCACCCAGTCCTGATCCACACGCACCAGTTCATCAACGGCCTGCACGAACAGGTCTTCTGGCAGTTCAGCCATGCCCATGCGGCGAGCAGACTCGGCAAAACGCGCCGCATTGGCCTCGGGGCGGAAGGTGGCAACATGGCCGTCCTTTTCGCGATAGGCCTTCATGCCCTCGAAGATCTCCTGCCCGTAATGCAGGACCGTCGAAGCCGGATCGATACTCAGGGGGCGGCGCGGTGTGATTTTCGCATCATGCCAGCCCTTGTCCACGGAATAGCGGATGATGGCCATGTGATCGGTAAAGACGCGCCCGAAGGACGGATTGGCCAGCAGTTCCGTCCGCTTCACGGGATCGGTCGGGGTTTCGGTCTGTTCGATGATGAAAGGCGTCATGGGAAAACACTTCCGAAGATTCTGGTCTTTAAAACAGCGGACGCACTCTGCCATACATGGTTCGCGCTGGCGATATGGAAAGCTTATTTCTTTTTCAAATTCTTTGTTGAAATTAAGGTGCGTTTATAGTGCTTTTTGAGTTCTTTTCTTAAGAAAAAAGGCAGATCCGATTATCCAGAAATCGGGCACAAAAAAACCCGGCCATTTCTGACCGGGTTTTTCGTCGTTCGAAAAGGCTGAAAAAATCAGCGCTTCGAGAACTGGAAGGAACGACGTGCCTTCGCACGGCCGTACTTCTTACGCTCGACAATACGGCTGTCACGCGTCAGGAAGCCAGCAGCCTTCAGGATGCCGCGCAGGCTCGGCTCGTAATACGTCAGTGCACGGGAGATACCGTGACGGACGGCGCCAGCCTGACCGGACAGACCACCGCCAGCGACCGTGCAGTACACGTCAAACTGGTTGTAGCGATCGGAAATCAGGAACGGCTGCGTGAGGAGCATACGCAGAACCGGGCGGGCAAAATACGTCGTGACCGGACGGCCGTTGACGATGATGTCACCCTTGCCAGGCTTGATCCATACGCGGGCCACGGCGTCCTTACGACGGCCGGTTGCGTAGGAACGGCCCTGGGCGTCACGCTTGACTTCGTGAACCGGGGCAGCGTTGGAGGTAACGGCAGGAGCAACGCTCGCAAGGTCCTGCAGCGTGCCGGTGCGCTCTTGGGTCTCGGACATGATACAGGCCTTACGACTCGTGGGTTACGGTGTTTTTGCGGTTCATCGCAGCAACGTCCAGCTTGACGGGCTTCTGGCCGTCATGCGGGTGCTCGGAACCGGCATAGACATACAGGTGCTTCATCTGGGCGCGCTGCAGAGGACCACGGGTGATCATGCGCTCGACAGCCTTCTCGACAACTTCACCCGGGTGCTTGCCCGTGAGACGCTGCGTGATGGTGCGCTCCTTGATACCGCCCGGATGACCCGTGTGGTAATGGAACAGCTTCTGCCCGACCTTGTTGCCCGTAAGGACAACCTTCTCGGCGTTGATGACGACGATGTTGTCGCCGCAATCAACGTGCGGGGTGAACTGCGGCTTGTGCTTTCCGCGCAGGCGGGTGGCGATGATGGTGGCGAGACGGCCGAGAACGAGCCCTTCGGCGTCGATCAGCACCCAGTTCTTCGTCACCTCCGCTGGCTTCAGCGAACGTGTGGTCTTCATTAGTGACATTCCAGCTTGGGGTGCGCCCACAAAGGCCGCACCGTGGATGGCGCCTGCGGTTAAAACGATGCCCGAAAGCATCCCCTCCCCCGCAAGGCGGATCAGGTGGGGCCTTATTGCCGTCTGCGGCGCGCGCGTCAAGCCCCGTTCACACATTGAATTATGTGATTCGCAGCGGTTTTCAGCCGTTTTTGACAATATGGTATCCTGTTACCGCAACAAAAACGACGTCCGCATTGCTCCATGTCGCGACAATGGTATCCTGCCGCAACACAGAACGTTCGCGCCCGACGCCTGTGCGGGGCCGTTTCAGACAGGAACATCAACGTGAAAAAACCCTGGCTCGCGGCGAGCCTGATTTCAGTAACGGCTGTGATCGGCCTGGCCGGTGTTCACCACGAAGCCCATATGGAACTGGTCCGCGGCCTGTCGAGCTTCCGGGCGGCCCTTCCGCCGGGAACCACATTCACTTACGGGACCGCTACGCCATCCATTCTGGCTCTTGGCGCCACCCTGACGGACATTACCCTGCGTGACGGGTCCATCACCCTGCGCGCCTCCCAGATGCGACTGGGTCATCCCCGGCCGATGCCGGATGGCAGGCTTTCCATCCGTTCGGTAGAGGTCCGTGAACCTTTCCTTCAGACACCGACCCAGATTATTCACGGCAGCACGCTCAGCCTGAGGCGCCTGTTCCTGCCACCATCAAGGGCGGCGGCAGAAGGCCATTCCCGCATTGATCTGGCGCACGTAACGCTTGCCCACGGCCAGATCGAACAGCTTTCCATCCAGAATCTGGCACAGTCCTCAGCGCCCGGTCCGGTCAATGTTCACAGCCTCTTTACCCGCCGCCTGACACTCGACAATTACGGCCCGGCCCTGCTGACGGCCCTACGGACCGACGCCGCAACCGTCGCTTATGAACGCACGCTGCAGGTCCCCGGTCATGACCCGCAGCTTGTCAGCGGACAGGCCAGTCTGGAGCGGCTTGATCTGAAACAGGTGAATCTCGCCGCACAGGTCGCAGCGCTCTGGGATCATCTTCCGCTCCCGTCGCAGATGGCCCCGCCCCAGAGTTTCGCCGCGCATAATTTCAGACTGAACATGACATCCGGTCTGTTCCGGCTGGACGATCTGCATGGCACGGGCACTTTGGAAAACCAGATCGCAACCGTGACGCAGGATCTGAAAGGCTTTCATTTCCAGAGCGACGAAAAGCTTCCCTTTCACATCAACGGGGCAGGTTCGACAGCCCATTATGTGCAGGTTTCCAACCTTGCGGATCACACGTCACGAACCAACGCCACCCTCGCAGTTCCGGGTTTCATGACCCTGACTGCCGATGCACGGACCATCCAGACGGATTTTACAGAACGGCATCCGTCACAGCAGCAGCTGCTGCAATCCACGGCCTTGCAGAATGTCACAATCTCCCTGCAGGGCGACCGCCTTCTTGATGCCGGTTTTCTCCTCGCCGCACGGCAGAGCGGAAACGGCATCACCGCTGCACAGATCCGCGAACAGACCGCCCAGATCCTTCAGACTGGCCTTGCGGCCAATCCCGCACTTGCGGCGATTCCCGATTACGTGATGCATCCTGCAGGTCGTACCCTGACAGTAATTTATGCCTCGGCTACGCCCATGTCCCTCAAGGCGCTCAATGAGGCCATGTCTTCGCCCGCCGCGATGCTGACATTCCTCGCCTCCCCCGATCTGAAGGCTTTTGCACAATGACGCCCGATGACATCACACCCCCCACGACCCCGACCAGCGGTCCTGTCTGCATCATCGGCGCAAGTGGACGCTCAGGGGCAGCCCTGTGCCGCACGCTTCTGGCACAGGGCCAGCAGATCATCGCCGTCGTCCGCAGCCAGGGCAATCTGGCGCCGGACATCGCCCAGGCCTGTCAGGCCGTCCGCATTGCCGACCTGACGGACCCCGGTACGCTCGCGCTGGCTTTCGAAGGCGCTGCGATTGTCGTCAACACGGCCCATGCGCGCCATTTGCCCGCCCTTCTCGCGGCCACGACAGTTCCGATCGTCGCTCTGGGCAGCACGCGCAAGTTCACGAACTGGCCGGACGATCACGGACGCGGGGTTCTCGCGGGGGAGGCCGCGCTCAAAGCGGATGGTCGCCCCTCGATTCTGCTGCATCCGACCATGATCTATGGCGCGCAGGGCGAAGACAACGTGCAGCGGCTGGCCAGGCTTCTGGAACGTCTGCCTGTCATTCCGCTGCCGGGCGGCGGACGCGCACTCGTACAGCCCATCGACCAGCGCGACGTAACACGCTGCGTCGTCGCGGCCATCCGCCTCATTCAGAGCGGAGACGTCACAGGCCCCGAGAGCATCGTCATTGCGGGCCCGACCGCTGTGGCCTATCGGACCTTCGTTCGCATGGTTCTGTATTTTGCGGAACTTGGCGGACGCCCCATCATTTCCCTGCCGGGATGGACGCTCATGGCGCTGTCTCATGTGACGCGCCGTATCCGCAGGCTGCCCCAGATCGCCCCGGAAGAAATCCGCAGACTTCTGGAAGACAAGAACTTCGATGTCGGCCCGATGGAACATCGTCTGGGCGTGACACCCATCCCGCTTGCCAACGGGCTTCATCACCTGTTCGGACACCGTTCCCACGAGAAGCGCAAACCCTGATCCGTTCAGGATCAGGGTTTGCGGCCTGCCTCAGTTGCGGGCGTAAACGTCTTCGATACGCACGATATCGTCTTCGCCCAGATAGGGGCCAGACTGGACTTCAATGAGAGTCAGGGGAATCCGGCCCGGATTCTCAAGACGATGCACACAGCCCAGCGGCAGATAGACGCTCTCGTTTTCACGAACCATGATCTGGTCCGTATCGCGCGTCACGAGCGCCGTGCCACCAACGACAACCCAGTGCTCGGCACGATGGAAGTGCTTCTGCAGCGAGAGCTTCTGTCCCGGCTCGACCACAATCCGCTTGACCTGGAAACGGTCCGCCTGGATCAGGCTCTCATAGAAGCCCCACGGGCGATACATGCGGTTATGCGCCACGGCTTCCTTGCGGCCGGCCTTTTTCAGACGGCTGACCATGTGCTTGACATCCTGCGCACGATCACGATGCGAGACCATGACAGCATCCTGCGTCACGACAACGACCAGATCCTCGACCCCGGCAACCGTGGCGACGATCCCGTCCGAGCGGACGTAACAGTTCTTGGCAGCATCCAGGAAAACGTCACCGAACGTGGCATTGCCCGCATCGTCCTTGGGAGACAGGTCCCACAGCGCATCCCAGCTTCCGATATCCGACCAGCCGAATGTTCCCGGCACCACAGCCGCACGCTTCGTACGTTCGGCAACGGCATAATCCACAGAGATGTCCGGAGCCTGACGGAAGCTCGCATCGTCCAGCCGGTCGAAGTCCAGATCGCTGTGACGCGTCTGAACGGCCTGCCCGACATGTTCATAGATCTCCGGCTCGAACGTCTTGATCTCGGAGAGGAAAACGCCAGCCTGCGTCACGAACATACCGGAATTCCACAGATACCGGCCATCACGGAAAAAGGCTTCGGCAGTTGCAGCATCAGGCTTTTCGACAAAGCGCGACACTTCAAAAACACCGTCCAGCCCCGGAAGAGGCGCGCCGCTTTCAATATAGCCATAGCCGGTTTCAACGCGCGTCGGCTTCATGCCGAACGTCACGATCCGTCCCTCGGCCGCCGCAGAGACTGCGTGTTCAAGCGAGGCATAGAGCGCGGCTTCGTCGGTAATTGCGGCGTCCGCAGCCATGATCCACAGGATGGCGTCCGGATCGGTTTCGGCCACGAGGAATGCTGCCGCCGCAATGGCCGGAGCAGAATTGCGTCCGACAGGCTCAAGCATGATCCGGGCGTTTTCGACGCCGACATCCCGCAACTGTTCCGCCACGATGAAACGGTGCTCGGAATTACAGATCACGATCGGCGCCGAGAGTTCTGCCCGGACGCCGCGCAGAGCAGTTTCCTGAATCAGAGTCCGTTCGGTCAGGAGGGGCCAGAACTGTTTGGGATAGCTGCTGCGGGACACCGGCCAGAGGCGGCTGCCTGATCCACCGGAGAGAATGACTGGAACAATCTTCTGAGACATAACTTTTTCATCCAGGAGATGGGGGCCATACAGCCTACCCGAATGGCCAGCACCATACATGAAGGTGAGAGCTATTCCAATTTCGCTTTACAGATACTTTCTCCAAATCCAATATTCACTTAATATTAATGAATTACAACGCAGAAAGAACGATCCCGGCACGCCGCGAAGATTGACTGTAAGCAAGAGCAGGCTTTCTTATCCCCGCACGGGAATCAGTACCGCCCGCGGAGAACAGATCCATGAAACAGAACATTTTCTCCTCGGGTATTCTGCTGGCACTTCTCGGATACGCCGCTTTTTCCATCAGCGATGCCTGTTCCAAAGGGCTGGCCGGACATCTCGATCCTTTTGAAGTCGCCTTTTCCGGCGGTGTTTTCGGCTTCCTGCTTCTGCCGTTCATCCGCCGCCCTGAAGAACCCTATTCCGATATTTTCGCAACCAGCCGCCCGGGCATGTGGAGTCTTCGGGCCGCTTCGACATTCGTCTCGACAGCAGCGAGCGTCATGGCGTTCATGCTGCTGCCCATGCCCGAAGCCCTGTCGCTGATGTTCCTGATGCCGTTCTTCGTCACCATCATTTCCGTGACGGTCCTGAAGGAAAAGGTTTCGTTCTGGACATGGCTCTCGGTTGGAATCGGTTTTCTTGGCGTACTGATCGTTCTACGGCCCGGGGCGCGGACATTCCATCTCGGGCATGTCTGCGCCATCGTCGCGGCTCTCGCCAACGCCATCAGCGTTGTGGCTTACCGACTGGCCGGAGACAGGAGTGCACGGCTTTCCTTATTCGGGTCGAGCCTGTTCGGCCCGCTGATCGGCGACGGCCTTCTCATGATAACCCATGCTTCATGGCCACATGGGTTGCGGATCTGGGCCATCCTGTTCGGCTATGGCTTTCTTGCGGCCCTTGGTCAGCTTTTCATGATGATGGCCACGGCCGTTGCTCCCGCGAACCGCGTCGCGCTACCGCAATACAGCCAGATGGTCTGGGCCGTGGGGTTCAGCTACCTGCTGTTTCATCAACCGCTGGACAACTGGACATTCATGGGAATCATCGTCGTAACGCTGTCAGGCATGCTGAACTGGATCCGCCAGAAACTGCGTTTCGAACGCATGGCACTGGAAGAACACTGGGAACACAGACATCACACGGATGCTGCAAAGCCTAGATAGAATTCATTCAGATTTTCAGAAGAAAGTGCTGGGGCGAATGACGGGGATCGAACCCGCGACAACCGGTACCACAAACCGGCGCTCTACCGACTGAGCTACATCCGCCACACAGCGACGCATTCTCTAGAGGAAGGTGGGGGCAGTCGTCCAGTCCTTTGATGCATTTTTTTTGCATCCTGGGTTTTTCCGCCTTCCCCCTTCCGCCTCAGATCACCGGAGTGCCCCCCGTGACCGCAATCGTGGCGCCGGAGACATAGCTGGCCTCATCGCTCGCCAGGAACACATAAGCCCCGGCCAGTTCCGCGGGCTGCCCCGGACGTTTCATTGGCGTGTCCGCGCCAAAGCGTTCAACATGCTCCACCTCCATGGTCGCGGGAATCAGCGGCGTCCAGATCGGGCCGGGCGCCACCACGTTGGAGCGGATCCCCTTTTCCCCCAGAAGTTGCGCCAGTCCCCCGCTGAAGTTCTGGATGGCGCTCTTGGTCGCGGAATAGGCCAGAAGCTTCGGCTTGGGCTGGTCGGCATTGACCGAAACCGTATGAATGAGCGCGCCACCACGCGGCATGTGCGGCAGAGCCAGACGCGACAGCCGAAACGCCGACCCGGCATTGATATCGAACGTCTTGTCCCATTCCTCATCACTGACATCCGCGAGAGACGAACGCTCGATCTGAAAAGCCGCGTTATTCACGAGGATGTCGATCTGCCCGAACTCAGCGACCGTCCGGTCCACCAATTCGGCGCAGACATCCCTGTCCCGCAGGTCTCCGGGAACAAGAAGAGCGCGCCGTCCTGCCTTGCGGATCCAGGATTCGGTTTCGCGGGCATCGTCCATTTCCTCTGGCAGGAACGACAGGACGACATCCACCCCTTCGCGCGCAAAGGCGATTGCAACGGCTCGACCGATACCGGAATCGCCGCCGGTGATGATCGCAATCTTTCCCCGCAGACGGTCATGGCCGACATAGCTCTGCTCGCCATGATCGGGCTTCGGCGTCATGAGTGATGTCTGGCCGGGAATATGATCCTGATGCGGGGTATTGAACGGCGGGGTGGGATAGGTGGCCATGATCTGCTCCGGATGAAGGAAGGTCTGTTCCGTCTCAACGCAAAGACCTCGCCCCTGTTCAATTCAGGTTCTCCAGACCTTCAATCCTGAACCGAGCCGGGTTACACTGCGTGCATCATTGCCGCGCCGGGCCTGAATACGTCGCACCCCGTTCACGCCCTGCCCTCAAGGATTTTCATGACTCCCGCTCTCTATCGTCGCCAGTGGGCACAGAACCCTCTGCGCGAAGTGCTGGCCGGAATGGTCGGAACATTTGCCCTCATTCCCGAGGTCATTGCCTTTTCCTATATCGCCGGGGTCTCCCCCGCGGTCTCGCTGTTCGCGTCATTCGTCATTTCCGTTTCAATCGCCATTTTCGGCGGACGCCCGGGGATGATCTCGGGGGCCGCCGGGTCTGTCGCTCTGGTGGCCGCACCTCTGGTTCATGCCCATGGCGTTCAGGCCATGCTGCTCGCCACACTGGTTGCCGGTGCGTTTCAGGTCCTGTTCGGTCTGCTGCGGCTTCAGGCCGTCATGCGGTTCGTCCCCGCCGAAGTCCGGACAGGCTTCGTCAACGCGCTGGCCATCATGATCTTCGCCGCGCAGGTCCCGCAGATGCTGGGGGTGAGCTGGCACACCTATGCGCTCATCGCGCTGGGCCTTGTCATTATCTATCTGCTGCCGCGCCTGTCAGATGCCATTCCTTCTCCGCTGATCTGCATCGTGGTTCTCACAGCCATCACGATGTTTTATCCGATGCCGGTTCATACCGTCTCCGATCTCGGCGATCTCCCGACCGGTCTTCCCAGCCTGACCTTCCCGCATATCGCACTGGACTGGGCCACATGGTCCGTCGTGCTGCCTTATGCGCTGGCCATGGCGGCTGTGGGCCTGCTGGAATCCATGATGACGGCCTCCGTCGTCGATGACATCACCGATACCCATGGCGACCAGCGCATGGAGTGCACAGGTCTCGGCATTTCCAACATTCTCGTTGGCGCCTTCGGGGGCATCGCGGGCTGTGGCATGATTGGCCAGACCGTTGGCAACCTGCGCTATGGCGGACGCGGGCGTCTGTCGACCTTCACTGCAGGCGCATTTCTGCTGGCGCTCATGGTTCTGCTGCACCGCTGGGTCGGGCAGGTTCCGATGGCCGCGCTGGTCGCCATCATGATCATGGTCTCCGCCAGCACGTTCTCCTGGGGGAGCCTGCGCGACCTTACACGCCATCCGCGCCTGTCCAGCCTGACCATGCTTGTCACCGTGGCCGTGGTCGTCATGACCCACGATCTGGCCGCCGGCGTCGCGGTCGGCGTTATGCTTTCAGGCGTGTTCTTCGCCTGGCACGCCGCAAACCTCCTGCGCGTTACGGAGCAGCGTTCCGGCGATGTGCTGACATACCGCGCCTCCGGTCAGGTCTTCTTTGCGTCCGCAGACAGTCTCTCGGATGCGATCGACTACCATACCGACGCCTCCACAGTCGTGCTGGATCTGTCCGATGCCCGTCTGTGGGACATCACCTCCGTTCAGACGCTGGAAAAAATCATCAGCAAACTGCAATCGCACGGCCGCACCGTCGACGTCACGGGGCTCGCCCCTGACCGGCACGGCATTCTTGCTGACCAGTCGAACGAAGCCCTTCTCGCGCTTTGAAAACCGGACCGGGCAGGGCAGACTGGGGATGAATTCCGTCCAATCTTTAATCTGGCTGTAATCTGCCCCCATACCCCTGCTCGCGCTCTGACGATAAGAAGAGATTATGGAGCCGTCCCCAGCATCCCCATCAGCTTTAACGCGCAAGCTTCCCCGCGATCATCGCGTGGATGCCCTTCGCGGCATTGCACTGCTGATGATGCTGGTGGACCATGTCCCGGATGACCTGCTCAATCGCATTACGATCCGCAATTTCGGATTTGCCGATGCGGCCGAAATCTTCGTCATGCTGGCAGGCTATGCCTCCTATCTGGCTTACGGGCGCCTGATCGACCGGGAGGGCTGGAAAACCGGCATCCACCGTATTCTGGCCCGCTGCCTGAAACTGTACCTGTACCAGACCGGCATGACGCTGGTTTTTGTCTGGACGGTCCGCCAATGGCGACACTACCAGCCCCTGCCGGAATATACGATCGAGCCCCAGCTCGCACACGGCTATAGCTGGCTGTGGCGCATCCTGACCTTCGATGCGCTGCCCAGCTATCTGAACATCCTGCCGCTTTATGTCGTGCTGCTCGCGCTGTTTCCGCTGATCTACTGGGTTCTCAAGCGCAGCCTGTGGCTGCTTATTGCTCTCAGCGTTGGCATCTGGGCCATCGCCAATCTGGATCCGCGCATTACCATCCCCAACTGGCTCGATCCCAGTGGATGGTATCTCAATCCGTTTGGCTGGCAGTTTCTCTATATCCTCGGCATTCTGGGCGCTGTCTGGGCTTCAAAAAACAACGGCGACCTGCCGTACCGTCCATGGGCCAAAGCCTTGTGTCTGGCCTACCTCGCCGGCGCTTTCGTGCTGTGCTTCCCCTACGAATACTGGCACGTCCCGTTCCTGCGGGTTTTTCCGGCGCCCCCCAACACGGGCAAATCCACGCTGGCCATCTGGCGACTGCTGGACATCATGGCGATCTTCTATCTGGTGCAGTCTTCCGCTGCGCTGCGCCGCATTTCCGCCGACCGGATCGGCCAGAGCCTTGCCCTGCTCGGCCGGAATTCGCTGGAAGTCTTCGCCTGCAGCACGGTGCTCGATCTGCTGGGACGACTGATGTTCGCCAGCTTCGGCATCAACCTGTGGGAACAGCTTGTGATGAATGTGGTCGGCCTCGGTCTGACCTATGCACTGGCCATACCGCTGGACCGTGTCCGCCAACGCGCCAGAGCCGCCCGTGCCTCTTCACGCAGCGCAGCTTCGGCGACACGGGCGTCCGAGTAGAAAATTCAGGCGTCCGGCTGCACGATCCGGTCTGGATGAAGCAGTTCAAAACGCTCCAGATCCGCCGAGAACAGACGGACCTGCACATCCATCCCGTCATCCCGATCCGTGCGTCCAACCACCTCACCGTGCTGGTAAAGCCAGGCCAGCGCCGCGCCGTCCGTGATCGGCAGACGGACATCGACGGATTTCATGGATCGCGTCAGGTACTGGTCCAGAACCTCGAACAGATCCGGCAGACCCTCGCCTGTGATGGCGGAAATCGCGACAGCATTCTCACGCTTCGGAACCGCTTCGACACCGCCCACCAGATCGGCCTTGTTCAGAACCTCGATCGTGCGATCCGACCAGTGTGAATCCAGCACGCCATCCCGCACCATGCCATCCAGCACGTTCAGGACGTCCGCCCGCTGGGCCACGCTGTCGGGATGCGAAATATCGCGCACATGCAAAATCACATCCGCCTGCGCCACTTCCTCGAGAGTCGCCCGGAATGCCGCGATCAGTTCGGTTGGCAGTTCGCTGATGAACCCCACCGTGTCGGACAGGATCACATTGCGCCCGGACGGCAGACGCATGCCGCGCATGGTCGGGTCCAGCGTGGCGAAAAGCTGGTCCTGCGCGTGAACGGACGCGCCAGTCAGGGCATTGAACAGCGTGGACTTGCCCGCATTGGTGTAACCGACGAGGGCCACGACCGGGAACGGTACGCGCTTGCGGGATTCACGGTGCAGGCCGCGTGTCCGGCGCACCTGTTCCAGTTCCTTGCGGATCTTGCCGATCCGCTCGGCCAGCATCCGGCGGTCGGCTTCCATCTGCGTCTCACCCGGGCCGCCGAGGAAGCCGAAGCCGCCCCGCTGACGCTCAAGATGGGTCCAGAGCCGCACAAGGCGCGAACGCTGGTATTCCAGATGCGCCAGCTCGACCTGCAACACACCTTCCCGGGTGGCAGCGCGCGCGCCGAAAATATCAAGAATCAGCCCGGTTCGGTCCACGACCTTGCAGGCCAGGGCCTTTTCAAGATTGCGCTGCTGTCCCGGGGACAGACGCGCATCAATCACGACCACATCCACATCGTCGAGCTTCACAGCCTCGGCGAGCTGCTCGACCTGACCGCTTCCCAGCAGGGTCGCGGGGCGGCGTGCACGCAGCAGAATCGCGGCCTGACGCACCACGACCAGCCCGATCGACGCCGTCAGACCCACCGCTTCCTCAAGGCGCGCATCCGCCGCACGAATTTCTTCCTGCGGTCCGGACTTTTCCCACGGCAGGATGACCGCGGCGCGTGTTGCGGGTTTTTTGGTCTCGAAACCGCTCAAAGCTCTTCTTCCACAAAATTCATCGCCGTTACCGGCATGATCGTACTGACGGCGTGTTTGTAAACAAGCTGCACATGACCATCACGCCGCAGCAGCAGGGTCTGCGCATCCGACTGGGCCAGGATTCCCTGAAGCTTTACGCCATTGACCAGAAAGACGGTCACGGAGGCTTCCGTCCGGCGCAGATGGTCAAGGAAAACCTCCTGAACGGCACGAGAACCGACAGGAGAGGAATGTTCTGAAGTCACGCTGTTATCAGTCGACAGAGGAAAGAGAAGGAAAATCGACGGGCCATTTCAACCACTCACTGGCGTGGACGACGCAGGCGCACGGTCTTCATTTGTCGTCACGCCAAGCTGCTTGAGCTTGCGATGGAGCGCACTGCGCTCCATGCAGACGAAACTGGCCGTGCGACTGATATTACCCCCAAAGCGCATGAGCTGCACCTGAAGATACTGCGTCTCGAACAGGTCCCGTGCCTCACGCAGCGGCAGGCTCATGACATCCGCTCCCGAATTGAGGCGTGTCATGGACGGCGCGCCCTGACTGATGGTGGAGGGAAGCATGTCTGCCCGGATCGGATCATTGCCGGTCCCTGGCATCATGATCAGCAGCCGCTCCATCAGGTTGCGCAACTCCCGCACATTTCCCGGCCACTCATAGGATTGCAGCGCGGCAAGTGCATCGACCGACAGCTCCCGGACCGGCAGCCCGGAAGACTGGGCGCAGCGGTCAAGGAAGTGCCGCGCCAGACCCGGAATGTCTTCGCGCCGTTCGCGCAGGGAGGGAATCCGTAGCGGCACGACCGCAAGGCGGTAATACAGGTCTTCCCGGAACCGGTGCGCGGCAATCTCGGACTGAAGGTCGCGGTTGGTGGTGGCGATGACGCGGATATCCACTTTCACCCGCGTATTGCCGCCCAGACGCTCGAAGGTCTGGTCCTGAAGCGCGCGGACAATCTTGCCCTGCGTTTCAGGCGGCATGTCCGCGACTTCATCAAGCAGGAGCGTTCCGCGATGGGCGCGCTCCAGCACGCCACGACGCATCGGCTGACCGTCTTCGCCCTCAAGGCCGAACAGTTCTTCTTCGAAGCGGTTGGGCGCCAGCGTCGCACAGTTCAGGGCAATGAACGGCCCTTCTGCCCGGCGCGAGCGCGCATGGATCATCCGCGCCGCCACTTCCTTGCCCGATCCGGCCGGACCGCTGATCAGCACACGGGAATTGGTGGGCGCAACACGCTCGATCTGGGCGCGGATGGCCGAAATGACGGCCCCCTCTCCCGAAAGGGTCGTTTCCGGGCCGGCCCTCAGACGCAGTTCCGCATTCTCACGTTGCAGGCGCGCGGCTTCAAGCGCGCGCCGCACCACCACCAGCAGCCGGTCCGACTGGAAGGGTTTTTCGATAAAGTCATAGGCGCCGAGCTTGAGGCTCGACACTGCCGTCTCGATGGTGCCGTGACCCGAGATCATGAGCGTCGGCAGCCCAGGTTCCTCGGTCTGGAAAATCTTGAGCAGTTCGATTCCATCCAGCCGGGAGCCCTGAAGCCAGATGTCCAGAATCGCCAGAGACGGACGATGCGCGCGAAAAAGTTCAAGCGCCTGATCCGAGTTGGCGGCTGTCCGGGTTCTGTAGCCCTCATCGTTCAGAATGCCCTCGATGAGGAACCGGATGTCCGGTTCGTCATCGACGATCAGGATCTCATGTTCCATCTGCTGTCCTCATGGTCTGAAGGTCCGTTCCACCCGGGACATGGCTCTCCTGCTCCCATAACGGCAGGGACAGGGTGACGCGCGTTCCCCGCTGCCCGGATGTCGGGCCACGGGAAAGGTCTGGTTCCCGATCAGTGAGCTGAAGCATCCCGGAATGGTCCTCCATGATCTTCTTGACGATCGCAAGGCCGAGGCCGGTGCCCTTCGCCTTGTGGGTTACATAAGGCTCGGTCAGCCGGTGGCGTTCCACCGTCGGCAGGCCGATCCCGTCATCTTCTATGTCTAGCAGGACATGCCCGCCGTGAATGTGCAAGCCCACCACAATGTGTCCTATTGGCTGCACTACCTGTCCTGCGGGCTGTCCGGAGACATTTTCTCCCGGTTTTCCGCGGCCTGCCATGCTGATGGCATCGGCTGCATTCTGTAGCAGGTTTGTCAGTGCCTGTCCGATGAGTCGCCGGTCACAGCGCACGATCGGCCCTGACGGCGGCAGTCCGGCCGTCTCGAACACAATTTCGGGATGGGCATTTCTCTGGAGCACCAACGCCTCCCGACACAGCCGCGAGAAGTCCTCCGGCTGCATGACGGGCTGTGGCATCCGTGCAAAGGCGGAGAACTCGTCAACCATTCGCCCGATATCGCCGACCTGCCGCACGATCGTATCGACAAGCTGCGTATAGGTCTCAGGATCGGAGTGGATTTCCTTGAGAAAGCGCCGCTTCAGGCGCTCTGCCGCCAGCTGGATCGGGGTCAGAGGATTCTTGATCTCGTGCGCCACCCGCCGGGCCACATCCGCCCAAGCGGCTTTGCGCTGGGCAGACTGAAGATCCGTGATGTCATCGAAGGTCACGACATAGCCCGCGACATCCTGCCCGCGCAGCTCTGCCACGACCCGGACAAGCAGCGTGCGGCCCGCACCCGCACCCGCACCCTCGCCCGGTCCACCTGGACGCTGCGCGCCTTCGGTATCCACCTGGATTTCGGCCGTATGGACGCGCTCTGGCGCCATGCGTGCCGCCTCCAGCAGAGCGGAGAACTCCGGCACACGCTCCGTCAGTTTCCGGCCGATGGCGGGCTGGAGGTCACGCTGGAGGACACTGGAGGCTGCGCGGTTCGGCAGTTCGATCACCTGCGCCCGGTCAAGCCCGATCACGCCCGCCGAAACGCCTGCCAGCACGGTTTCGGTAAAGCGGCGGCGCTCGTTGATCTGGTCATAGGCCTGCATCAGCTCGGAACGCTGGCTTTCGAGCTGGTCTGTCATGCTGTTGAACGCACGGGACAGCCCCGTCACCTCGTCATCCTTGTCTTCCCCCGCATCGTCGGGAACAGGAACGCGCACCCCGAGATCCCCTTTGGAAATCCGCTGGGCCGCCAGGATGAGAAGGCCCAGCGGATTGGCGATCCGGTTGGCCAGCGCCAGACCCGTCAGCATTCCCACCGCCAGAACCAGCAGGCCCATAAGCGCGAAAATGACCGCAAACAGGACCTGCGTCTTGCCGCGATTGGCAATCAGCCGCTGGTAATCCGTAACCAGCGTGTCCGTCCGGCGCATGTGTTCGACGACATCCGGATCGACCGGACGGGTGATGACCAGCATGAGTCCCGAATTGCCGCCCAGCGCCACTACGGCGCGCACCTTGCGCTGATCCGGGCGGTCAAGAATCACGGCCTCTCCATGCCGGGCCAGTTCCACGACCGATTTCGGCGGAAGGGGGGGCGCGGTGGACATATCGGCATCGCTGCCCAGAAGGCCACCGACGGCCAGCACCTTGGATGTCAGGGGATCGAAGACCTCCGCATCCGTCAGGCCCCGTTCCGTCACTTCGTCGTCCAGAAATTCCTGAAGACGCGCCGGGTCATGGAAAAGATCGGTGCCGCGCGAGAAAAGCTCGTCGTTCTGGACCGTGATCAGCGTGTTCGCGAGCGCGAAGGCCTCGGTCCGGGCATTGTCGTTATGCTCCTGCAGGTAACCGACCGCGACCGATCGTGCCTCCGTCAGCGCATCGTTCACACGGTTGGAAAACCAGATTTCCACGCCATAATGGAAAAACAGCGTCGCCACCGCCCCCACGACGATGGTCGGGGCGACCGCCACAATGCCAAACAGCGTAATGAGCCGTACATGCAGACGCGCACCCGCCAGGCCGAGTCTGCGCTCGGCCACCATCCGCCCGATCTGCACCACGGCGGCAGCCGCAATCAGCATGAGCATGATGAAATCGAGCAGGAACACGATCGCCTGAACCTGCGGGCGATGCGCCAGAGACATGCCGCCTGACAGCACGACGAACGTGGCAAAAGCCAGCACAAGCGCCATAACTGTCAGAAGAACCGCCCCGTTGGCACTCGTCAGCCTTGCAAACAGGCGCCTCAGGGAACGAAATTTCACTCGTCGATGCCTTTCGGGATCGTGATGTCCAGTTCTCGGATACGCTTGCGCAGGGTGTTGCGGTTTACACCCAGAATGGCGGCGGCGCGCAACTGGTTGCCGCAGGTGCGGCGCAGGACCATCGTAATCAGCGGCCGTTCGACTTCCCCCACCACGCAGGCATGCAGATCGCCCGCGCCGTTTTCCAGGTCACCCTCAAGATATTCGGACAAAGGCCTTTCCAGCGCCCGCTCCAGACCGCGGGGACGTGCCGTGCCCGTACCTGCCGCCAGACGACAGACCGCGCTGATCCGTTCAGGCCCCATCCGCTGCGCCGACGGGAGTGCCGACAGCCACTGATGCAGTCCTGCCGCCAGACCACCCTGCCTCAGAAGCAGGAGCGGATCGTGACGGCTTCCGGCGATGACGCGCAGATCCGTCTGCGCAAGACAGTCCACGAACCGGTCCTGCATCGTAGGGCACAGACAGTCGATCTCGTCCAGCAGAAGGGTTCCACCCTGTGCCTGCTGGATCCAGCCCGCCTCGGCGCTCCCGAACAGTGCCGCCTCGCGCAGTGCGCGCGGGGTGGCGGTTAGAGCCGCCACCACGAAAGGGCGCTGCGCGCGCGGGCTGTGGCCGTGCAGCCTGCGGGCCACGTCCTGCCGGTCCAGCCGGGAGGCCCCGTAAAGGAAAACCGGATGACAGCCCTGCTCGACCAGACCGGATACGGACGCTTCCGTCATGAACGGCGCATGATCTCAGGCCGCCTCACGCGTGCCATCGCGGCTCAGACTGCCGGCCGGCCCGGCTTCGCGGTTGCGGACAACACCGGCTTCGATATGACGGTCATAGAAGCCTTCAAGCAGCGCGATGGCTTCAGCGGCATTATCCACATTATTGATTGTAGAGCGGAACGTCGCAGACCCCGGCAGCCCGGCGGAATACCAGGACACATGCTTACGTGCGAGACGCAGACCCGGACGCTCGCCAAAATGGTCAAGCATCATGCGATAATGACGCAGGGCGATTTCTTTTTCCGTGGCCAGATCAGGATCCAGCACGTCTTCACCTGTCCGCAGGGACTGCGCCACCTGTGCCGTGAACCACGGGCGGCCATAGCAACCCCGCCCGATCATGACGCCATCGGCCTGAGACTGGTGTAGCGCCTCACGCGCATCGCGGATGGTGTTGATATCGCCATTGACGATAACCGGCAGCGACACCGCGTCCTTCACCGTTTTAACGAAACGCCAGTCCGCCGTGCCGTTATAGAACATCTGCCGGGTGCGACCGTGAACCGTCACAAGCCGGATCCCGCTCTCTTCCGCGATTTTTGCCAGACGCGGCGCATTGAGGGAGTTGTGGTCCCAGCCCATGCGCATCTTAAGCGTCACCGGCACATTCACGGCCCGCGCCGTGGCTTCCAGCAGCTTCCCGGCCAGAACCTCGTCGCGCATCAGTGCGGAGCCAGCCATCTGCCCGATCGCCACTTTCTTCACCGGACAGCCAAAATTGATGTCGATGAGGTTTGCCCCTCCATCGACCGAAATCTTCGCTGCCTGCGCCATGGCTTCGGGATCACACCCGGCAAGCTGGACCGCATTGGGCCCGCGCTCGGCCATCCGAGCCATACGCATGGTGTTTTCGTTCTCACGGATCATCGCCCAGGAGGCGATCATTTCCGATACGACAAGCCCTGCTCCCAGATCGCGCGCGAGCTGACGGAACGGCAGATCCGTCACCCCCGAGAGCGGGGCGAGAATCACCGGGTCCTCGATCACCACGCCCTGCCCCAGATCAATGGGTTTCAGAACACGGTTCGGAGGGGCGGTTTCAGGCGCGTCGGGCGTGACGGAAGGTGAGGAAACAGTCATGGCCCTTCCAATTTACCGCCCTGCTCCCGCAAGCGCAAACGCTCCTTTGAACGCAACCCGCCTTACGGTCCGCGCGCTATGGCCTGTGACAGTTTCCACGCCCATCCGGCCAGTGCTTTTACGGAGAAGACCATGCCGCATATCACGACCAGTGACGGAATCCGCATCCATTACGAGGAACAGGGGCACGGACGGCCCATCGTCATGATTCATGGCTGGACGTTTTCGGGACGCTTCTTTCACCGCAATGTCGGCCCGATCTCCGAACAGGCCCGCGTCATCACTGTGGACCTGCGCGGCCACGGACGTTCGGAAAAACCATCACATGGTTACAGGATCGCCCGTCTGGCCGCCGATCTGCGGGACCTGCTGGTGGCGCTGAACCTGCGGGACGTCACGGTTCTGGGCTGGTCGATCGGCTGCCCGGTCATCTGGTCGTATCTGGAACTGTTCGGATCAGAGCGCATCCGCAACGCCATATTCGTCCAGCAGACCCCGAAACAGTATTATTCTGCTGACTGGAAGCTCGGCCATGCCGACTGTTACGACCAGGCGGGCCTGACGGCCGTACAGCAGCAGCTGACCCTCACCCCGGAAGACTTCGACCTGGCCAATCTGGAAAACTGCATCTGTCATCCGATTGCGGACGAGGAAAAGGCCTTCCTGCTTCGGGAGATGGCGCAAAGTCCCGCACATGCCCGCAGCGCCATGATGGCCGATCACACCACGCAGGACTGGCGCGATGTCCTGCCGCGTTTCACGCTTCCGGCTCTGATGATGGTGGCCCGCAAGGACAAGGTCCTGAACCCGGAAGGTCCCGCCTGGGTCGCACAGCACATGCCCAACTGTCGGGGCGTAGACTTTACGGACAGCGCCCACATGGTCTTTCTCGACGAGACCGAAAAGTTCAACCGCACCGTTCTCGATTTCATGAAGAGCTGATCCCATGACGACACTGCCTTTCAGCTTCGGCATGAACGAATTCACGACCCAGCCCTGGTCATTCGAGGAAGACGTCACCCGTTACTGCGCGCTTGACGTGGATGCGATCGAGATCTGCGAAGCCAAGCTCGATCCAAACCGCATCGAAGAACAGATGCGCCTTGTGAGAGAGAGCGGCCTGACCGTGAGTGCCGTGCAGCCTGCTGTGCGTACATTTTTCGGCAGCGCCATGGTGCCCGAACCCGGCGCACCCGAAGCCCGCGTCGAACGTCTGACCCGGAGCCTGAAAACCCTTGCCCCGCATGTGCCCGGCAGTGTTTTCGTCACCAATACCGGCGCACCACCCAAAGGGAACATGCGCCGCACCATGGACGAGACGGTGCGCTATCTGCGTGACCTCTGCCCGCTTGCGGACGATCTGGGCGTCTCCCTGTCACTGGAACCGCTCAACCCGACCTCTGTAAACACCGAAAGTGCCATCTGGACCATCGAACAGGCGATGGACATCATCGACGGCGTCGGACACTCCGCCATGGGTCTGTGCCTAGATTACTGGAACATCTGGCAGCAGAAAGACGTCTGCGCGGCCATCCGGGCCGCAGGCCGGAAGATCAACGTCCTTCAGGTCAGCGACTGGCGCACACCCTGGTCCGCAGCGGACCGTCTGATCCCCGGCGATGGCTGCATTCCGCTTTATGAAATGCTGCATGCCACATGGGATGCAGGTTTTCGGGGCGCCTGCACTGTGGAGATCTTCTCATCCGGCGTGCCGGACAGCCTCTATGACCGTGACCTGAACGAAGTCATCCGCTTCTGCCGCGAAGGACTGAATCAGGCCTGGACCGGTACGGCCTGATTTTCATTCGGTCGGCCCGATTTCCTCGCGATGCCGCTTCAGACCGTCCTGCGTGATGACGAAGCGTCCGTCATCTCGCAGTTCAGACAGCCCCAGCCGCTCCAGCCGCTCCAGACAGGGCTGGTCCTTCAAACCTGTCGGACGGCCCGTCGCGCCACAGAGCAGGAGCCGGTGCAGCGTCGAGCGGCAGCACGTCTCAAGGTAAGGCTCGTCATAGGATTCAGCGGTGAAGGCATTGGACATGCATTCGCGTCTATCGTGTCCCCACGCCACGGCCAAGACAAAACGACGTCACCCATCGTCCAGGGCTGTGAGGCAGGTGCTTCACAGTGCGGATTGGAGTATGGAAACAACTCATGATCGATCTCGGAACGCTCGTCACCCCTCTCCTGCACCGCTTCGACACCGAAACGGCGCATGAACTCGCCATTCACTCTCTCGCTCTTGGCCTCGGTGGCCAGGCTCCGAAAGACGTCCCGGCCCTCTCGACCCGCACGCTCGGCCTGCGCTTTCCCAACCCGATCGGCCTGGCCGCCGGGTTCGACAAGGACGCCCGCGCCATTCGCCCGCTTGCAAAGCTGGGCTTCGGGCATATCGAGGCCGGAACCGTGACGCCTCGCCCCCAGCCCGGCAATCCGGGCCCACGCCTGTTCCGGCTGGTCGAGGACGGCGCGATCATCAACCGCATGGGGTTCAATGGCTGCGGCGTGGACCGCTTCTGCCGACGTCTCGCCCGTCTGCACCGTCCGATGCCCAATGGCCGGATGCGCGGCCCGATTGTGCCGCTGGGTGTGAATATCGGCATCAACAAGACCGGCTCCGACCCGCTGCGGGATTATCCGGAACTTGTAGCCCGCGTGCGCCCGTATGCCGACTACATCACGATGAACCTGTCGTCGCCCAACACGCCGGGACTGCGGGATCTTCAGTCGGCGGCGATGCTGAAAGAACTCCTCGCGGCCATCAACACGCGCAATCCCGAACGGCCGCCGCTTCTGGTCAAGCTTGCGCCGGATCTGGATGACAGTTCCTACGAGCCGATCCTCGAGGCCGCCATCGAAGGCGGCGCGCAGGGTCTGATCCTGACCAACACAACCATCGCCCGCCCCGGTACACTGCGCGATCCGGCAGCCCGCGAGACCGGTGGCCTGTCCGGACGGCCTCTGGCAGCCCGCTCTCGGGATGTGCTGCGGATTGTCTCGGGGCTGAACAAGGGCCGGCTGGCGCTGATTTCCTGCGGTGGCATTGAAACCGGAGAGGACATTCTGGCCCGCATCCGCATGGGCGCGGACATGGTGCAGATCTATTCGTCCTTCGTGCTTCAGGGCCCCGGCATCCTGAGCCGCATGAAACAGGAACTTCTGGACGCCATGCGCCGCGATGGCTTCGAGTCGATCGCGGATGCCCATGGGATCGACTGGCAGGACTAAGCACTCAGGTCCTTCCCGGTTCGGGGCATCTTTCCTGATCCGGGAAAGGTGCCCTTTTCATATCCGTACTGTCCGCAGCAATCGAACCTCTGTCTCTGCAAACCGTTGAAAACCCATCAAGACACTGAACGGAACACCCGACGCATGACCACACGGCCTGCCGCGCGCGCCTTTTCATCTTTCAGCAGACAGCGGTCCGGAGCCGTTTGTGGACGTACTCTGGGTGTTCTGTTCGTCACTGTCGCGCTGGCATTTGCCGGACTGGCTCCCCCTATCGCACTCGCTGCGCCTCAGGCTGCTTCCGCCCCGGCAGTCGCCGTGCCTTCCAAAAAAGATGTTGGAAAAGATTCACAGTCCGATCCCACCACGTCCGGTCTGGGATGGGCTGCGGTTTCCACCACCATTGCTCATCAGCTCGACGACAGCGCCACCACTCTGCGGCAGGTCTTCGCCGTTCTGAACCGCAAGGACGAAAATACGGGCAACAGCGAGCTCGACAGCCTGTCGTCCCGGATCCAGAAGGTCCAGCAGAACACGCAGGACGCCGTCACGCAGATCCAGTCCTATGACAACATCACCGAATCTTTTCTGAAAATCCTCGGCACCAGCGCGGCGGAAAACGAAGATCCCTCCGTCACGGCACAGCGCCAGCGGATGCAGCAGAATGCGCAGTCCGTGAAATCGGCCCTGATCCGCGCCAGGCTCTATAATCTTCAGGCCCAGCAGCTCAACACAGCCATCAACGCGCGCCGCACACAGCTTCAGCACGCGGCCCTGTCCGAACACACGGTTTCACCGCTGGCTCCGCGCTTCTGGAATACACTCCTGACCGAACGCGCCGAAAACCACTCTTCGTTTCATCCGGGCGGTGTTCTGGCGGACTGGCTCCATCTCCTGATCGGCTGCGCGATCACCTTCGCGGTGATTGGCCTTAGCTCCCCCCTGATCCTGCGTCTGCTCAAGCGTTGTGGTGCCCATTTCCGCCCCGCCACTGAAGACAGCGTGAAAGAGGCTCTCTCCGCCAGCATCATTGCCATCACGCTCAATGGTGCGCTGGAAGCCCTGATCGCTACCCTGACATGGTTCATCTGGGCTGCGGCCACCCTGCCCGATGGTGGCGGCCCGATCGGTGCGATCATTGGTGAGACCGTTCCCGTCTGCGGCTTCATCATTGGCGCCGGTCTGCCAGTATTCGGACGGAGCGGCGTTCTGGCACAGGGCAATCCCGGTGAGCGCAAGGCGCTTCGGGGAGTGGACTGGATTCTGGCGATCAGCATTCTTCTTCTGGACCTGCTGCGTGCGTTTCAGGCCCAGGATGCTTTTGGCCCAACGCTTCAGATCCTGCTGGAAATCGTGTTCTCCATCGCCATCGGCCTGTGTGCCGTGGATACGTTCCGCCGACTGGGCAACCAGAACGATACGCGCGGCTTCGCGCCGTCCGCACTGGGTGTGTCCAGCCTGCTTCTGACCGTCACGGTCATTTCCATCCTGCTGGGCTATGTGGCCTTCGCCTTCACACTCAATGGCTGGCTGCTCTCGCTGGGCACGGGCGTGGCCATCGTGGCACTTCTGGGTCTGTGCTGGCGCGATGTTCTGGAGCGGCTGTTCTCGGAAGGTAGTTTCTTCAGCCTCCGCCTGATGCAGCTTGGCCTTCCCCAGCCCCGCCTGTCGCAGATCGGAGTGATCCTTTCCGGGCTTGGAAATATCCTGCTGCTTCTGCTGCTGTTTTCCATTGCACAGACAGATGGCAGCTTCAGCGTCACGGACATTACCAACAGGCTCTGGCTGCTGTTCGTCGGCAACACCATCCACGGCGTAAAGATCTCTCTCGATACGGTCGTGCTGGTCATCGTGCTGGCCGTGGCCGCCTATTACATCATCCGCCAGACCCGAAGCTGGATCAGGGACCGTTTCTTCCCCACAACCCGCCTCGACATCGGCAGCCGGACGTCGATCCTCAGCATTTTCACCTATTGCTCGTGGATCCTCGTTGGCCTCGGCATTCTCTCCATTGCCGGGGTGTCCGTGCAAAACCTGACCTGGGTGGTCAGTGCCCTCTCGGTCGGTATCGGTTTCGGTCTGCAATCCATCGTGCAGAACTTCGTCTCCGGCGTTATTCTCATGGCCGAGCGGCCGGTGCGCGTTGGCGACATGGTTGAGATTGCCGGCACACGGGGCGATATCAAACGCATCAGCATCCGCGCGACCGATATCGGGCTGAGCGATGGTTCGACCATGATCGTTCCGAACTCCCAGTTCATCACGACAAGCGTCAAAAACGCCACGCTGAGCGGAGCAACGGGCAGCCTTACCCTGACATTTCAGGTGCCGGTGGCGACCCATCCGGAAAAGGCAAAATCCATGCTGCTGGAAGTTGCGGCACATCGCGACGAAGTCCTCGCGACACCTGCCCCAAAAGTTCGGGTCAGTGCCATTACCGCAGACAGTCTGACCCTGACTCTGAGTATCGCTCTCGTCTCCGCCCGGGACGCCAGCAGCGTGCAGGATGCCATTCTTTTTGACGTCTTCCGCCGGTTTCGTTCCGAAGGTATCGCCATCACGACAGCCTGATCAAAAATACAGGGCGGGACTCCGGGAAATACTCGATTTCTGGACGGACTGACCATAATGTCAGTCCGTCCAGAGAAATCAGGATTCAGACCGATGCCGTCTCCGACACATATTCCCGGTGAAAAGTCAGGCGGACAGGTCTTTCATCTGCCTGTGCGCTCCAAAACGCTTTCCAGAGCGGAAGCAGCAGCCCATCTCGCGCTACCAGAACGCAGGATGAAGCTGCTTTCCCTTCTCGGCACGGGGCCTGCGCACACGCAGGGTCCTGATGGCAGAATTGCCTATCGCCGGGAGGATCTGGAACTCTATCTTACGGCCCTGCACGAAAAAGCCGATATTTCCGGGACTGAAATGACGCGCCGCCGGGCACAGGCGGCGCCCAGTCGTCAACGCGCGCTGGAGCTCGTGCAGATCAACAGCAAAACCGGATTTCCCGATCCTGACCCGTTCATGATGCTGGCCACCGGCGCGGATGCCCGTCATCACGCCTGTTTTTTCGTCATCAAGGTCATGGCGCTGTTCGGACTGATCATGCTCTGCATTTCATCCACCCCGCTGCTGCGGGCGCATTTTAACTGACGAATACTCCAGGCGCTCTCCTGCCGCCTTCAGAAAGCGACAGGAGTTTCAGCCATGACGGTCCATCAGCATGTTCGTCACGGCTGCCTTGAAGGGCAGAAGCCGGTTGGCCACCGCAAGCCCGGCCCGGCGCGCCATGAGGAAGGGAGCTTCGTCGCGGGTGTAAACGGTTGCAATCGCATTGGTGGCCGCAAAAAGCGGCGCCGTGGCCAGACGATGCGTGCGTTCGAAACGGGACAGAACGGATGGGTCACCCGCATCGCCCGGGCCATCCGCAATCGCCTTGGCCAGAACCTCTTGCCCCTTGAGGCCAAGATTGAACCCGTGCGCCGTAATCGGGTGCATCCCCACCGCGGCATCTCCAATCAGGGCCAGGCGCGGCGCCTGAAAGCGATGGGCGTAAACGGCCTTGAGCGGATAGACGCAGCGCGCGCTCTCCAGCGTCATTGGCCCCATACGGCCCTGCGTACGGGCGGTGATATCTTCGCTGAAGGCCTTTCCATCGAGCGCCTTGAGACGCGCGATCTCGTCCGGCTCCAGCGTCAGAACCAGCGACGAACAGGAGCCCGGACGGTCATCTGCTGCGACCGGCAGAAGAGCAATCGTCTGCCCTTCATCAAACCACTGAAGCGCCGTATTGGCATGCGGCTCGGGATGCCGCATCCGGCAGACCATGATGTTGCGTTGGAAATCGTGAACGATCGCCCCGATCCCGGCTTCGGTCCGCAGGCGTGAAAAACGCCCGTCTGCCGCAATCAGCAGATCAGCCTCAAGACGCTCGCCATTGGCCAGAACAACGCCTGCCGAGCGCGTATCGTGCCAGGAACTGGCAATGCCTTCTCCGGCCTTGATCTTCACGCCGGGCATCCGCGACACCACGCGATACAGCGCTCGCCGGATCAGATGGTTCGCCACCATATGTCCGAGCGCATCGGGGCCATCGGCTGGCGCATCGAACAGAAGCGGCGGATTTCCCGTCTTTCCGGTCTCAATCCGGGCCGTATACATCGGGCAGATGCTGCCAGCAGGGATTTCGTTCCATGCCCCGACAGCCTTCAGCCATTCCGACGCGTGATGTGTCAGCGCAATTTCCCGCCCGTCAAAAGGCGGATCGGCCAGCACATCCACAGATGACCGCTCGACAAGGCAGACCCTGCGTCCGTCCCGCGCCAGTGAGAGAGCCGCAGCCAGCCCGACCGGACCACCACCGGCGATAATAACGTCGTAACGCATCAGCTCAGCCGGCATCCGCGGCGAACTTGATGGCGTCTCCCTTCCAGACCGCCATGTAATCGTCGACTTCAGGACGTTTGCGCTCATCCGAATGCTTTGCGGGCGTTCCGACAAACAGGAAACCGGCCAGACGATGCGGCTCGGGCAGCCCGAGCGACTCAAGAAGTACGCGGTCTTCGCAGAAGGGACCCGTCACCCACATGCCGCCGAATCCGGACGCATGGAGCGCGTTCAGGACGTTCATCGCCCCTGCCGCCACAGCCATTTCCTGTTCGATGACCGGGATTTTTCCTTCCGGCTTAAGATGCATCCCGAGTGCGATGATCATTGGCATATTGGAAAAGCGATGATGGCGCTTGGTCTTCTTGGCCTCGGGCGCGTCAGGCTCCTGCCGCCCCATCGCTTCCACCACGAGATCGGCAAAAGCCTCGCGATGCTTGCCCTTGATGACCGTATAGCGCCAGGGCCGCATCTTCCCGTGATCCGGGGCCCGCAGACCTGCGGAGAGAATGGTGCGGAGGTCATCCCCCTTCGGTGGAGGCTCGACGAGATGGTCCGTCGAGGCGCGGGAGAGAAGGACGTCGAGGGGAGAATGATGATGTGCCATAATCAGGAAATATGGGCCCATCTCTCTTCCCCGCCAAGGGCAATTTCCTGACACTGCCCACTTCAAGGAAACGTGACGCCCTTTCGGGCCATCTCCCGCGAGAACATACTTTCCCCGCCCCCTTTTTCTGCCTTTGCTTTTTCTTTCTGCCTACGTACGGATTTTGCACTCATGTTGGCCGGACAACGTGGAAATCCGCGCCATGCTGGTGTAGCAGGGATGTCATGAACGACATCCGCCACGCCAGCCTGCATCGCGCCACCAGCGAAACCGACATCACACTTGCCCTCACGCTCGACGGCGAAGGCCGCTCCGACGTGGACAGTGGCATCGGCTTTTTCGATCACATGCTGACGGCGCTGGCCAAACATGGCGGCTTCAACCTTGACCTGAAGGCCAAGGGAGACCTGCATATCGACGGGCATCATACCGTCGAGGATGTCGGCATCGTTTTCGGGCAGGCCTTTCGTCAGGCCATCGGAGACAAGCGCGGCATCGAGCGTTTCGGCCATGCGCTTGTCCCGCTTGACGAAGCCCTGTGCGAGGCCGTGGTGGATATTTCCGGCCGCCCCTATCTCGCCTGGAATGTCGTCTTCCCCCGCGAGAAGATCGGCACGATGGACACGGAACTGTTCGAAGAATTTTTCCGCGCCTTCGCCATGTCCGCCCATATCGCCCTGCATCTGACCTGCAAGGCCGGCACCAACGCCCATCACATCGCCGAAAGCGGCTTCAAGGCCGTTGCCCGCGCCCTGAAGGTGGCGGTCTCGCATGATCCGCGTTCGGCGGGAGCCATTCCCTCCACCAAGGGCGTGCTGTGAAGCTCTACATTCCCTGCACAAAGCCCGGAGCCACCGGCCCGCAGATGCCCGTTATGGTGCAGGACGGCTTTTCATGGCGCGTCCTGTTTTTCGGCTGGTTTGGTCTGCTGACCTATGGCGCATGGATTTCCGCCCTTCTGGCCGCAGCCGTGACGATGATCCTGCTGCATGTCCTGAAAGGATTCTGGTCCCGGCTGGACCTGATCGTGGCCATCCACGCCGTGCTCGCCAGCTTCACGGCTGAGATCCGTCTGTGGGAACAGCGCCTGAACGGCCGCGTCCCCGGCACGCCCATCGCCGCCCCCAGCCGGGACATCGCGCTCCTGCGCTGGATGGACCAGCAGCAATACGCCCCTTCCTACGGCACATCCCCGGAGTTTCCATGCGCGTCGTCGTAATTGACTACAATGGCGGAAATCTCGCCTCGGCCGCACAGGCTGCCCGCAAGGCCGCGACGCGCAAGGGAATCGAGGCCGATGTCGTCATCTCCCGCGACGCAGACGACATCCTCACCGCAGACCGCCTGATCCTCCCCGGTCAGGGCGCATTCGCGGACTGCGCGCAGGGTCTCGGCCCGGAACTGCGCACCATGCTGGAAACCGCAACCGCGAACGGTACACCCTTTCTCGGCATCTGCGTCGGCATGCAGCTTATGTGCGAATATGGCCTCGAACATGGACGCACCGAAGGGCTGGGCTGGATTTCCGGCAATATCCGCCGCATGGATGAAGCCGCCAGTGCAGGCCTGCGCCTGCCGCACATGGGCTGGAACACGCTGGACTTCACGCCCGGCGCGCATCTGCTGACGGACGGTCTCACGCCTGGCAATCACGGTTATTTCGTTCACTCCTATGCCCTGCATGACGGCGCGGACAGCGATCTGGTCGCCACCGCGCAGTACGGCACGCAGGTTCCGGCCATCGTCGCTCGCGGGAACCGCTGCGGCACGCAGTTCCACGTTGAAAAAAGCCAGGATGTCGGCCTGACCATCCTCGGCAACTTCCTGCGGTGGACTTCATGACGATCACCTGCGAACGGGTCGTCTCGTCGCTATCACCCGAAGATCTGGATGCCCTGATCGAAGCGACATCGGCCGGCATTCTGGACGGCGGCGGCTTCGGCTGGCTTCAGCCTCCCGGCCCGCAGGCTCTGGCGCGCTATTTCGAAGGGCTGCTGCTCGTGCCGGAGCGCAGCTTCTACGTCGTGCGCGAAAATGGTGTGATCTGCGGCGCGGGGCAGCTTGTGCGTCCCCCTGCAAGTTATGAAGCCCATGCGGCAACCGCCAACCTGACCGGCTTTTTCGTGGCGCCCTATGCCCGAGGCCGCGGTCTGGGACGCGCGCTTCTGGAAGCCATGCTCAAGGGCGCAAAGGCCATTGGCTGCAAGGTTGTAAACTGCGACATCCGCGAAACGCATGTCGCCGCTATCGGGCTGTTCCGGTCATTCGAATTCGAACACTGGGGCACGCATCCTTATTATGCACGGATCGGAGGGCAGACGGTGCGCGGACTTTTTCTCTCAAAACTTCTGGCAAACGAGAACGAGGCCGCCCGCTGGCAGTCCAGCATCGCGATGCCTGACGCCAGTGGTTCCGCACCCGATGCGCTCGCCGAACCGGAAGCGCACGCTCCGGCTCACGGCCTGACGCTCTACCCGGCGATCGACCTCAAGGACGGCGCCTGCGTCCGCCTGCGGCGCGGGGAAATGGAAGACGCCACCCATTATTCCGACGATCCCGGGGCACAGGCCCGTCTGTTCGCCGAGGCCGGGTGCCGTCACATCCATGTCGTGGATCTGAACGGTGCCTTCGCTGGCCGCTCCACCAATATTCCGGCCATTGAATCCATCGTGAAGGCTACAAGCCTTCCTGTACAGCTCGGCGGTGGCATCCGGGATATGGCTGCGATTGAACGCTGGCTCGAAGCGGGCGTCTCCCGCGTCATTCTCGGCTCCGTGGCCGTCAAGGACCCCGAACTGGTTCGGCAGGCCGCTCGTGCTTTCCCGGGGCGCATCGTCGCTGGCATCGACGCCCGACAGGGCCGCGTCGCCACCGAAGGCTGGGCAGAAGTCTCCGAACTCGAAGCCAACGACCTTGCTCTGCGCATGGAAGATGCCGGTGTCGCCGCTGTGATCTTCACCGAGATCACCCGCGACGGCATGCTGGCCGGGCTGGATCTGGAACAGACCGCCGATATGGCCCGCCGCCTGTCCATTCCCGTCATCGCCAGCGGCGGGGTCGGCAATCTGGAGCATCTCAAGGCCCTGCGCGACATCGCACGGGACGTTCCAGGCATTTCCGGTGCCATTGTCGGTCGCGCCCTCTATGATGGTCGCATCGCGCTCAAAGACGCTCTGGACGTCCTCGGATCATGCTGAAACTGCGCGTCATTCCCTGTCTGGACGTCAAGGACGGTCGCGTCGTCAAAGGCGTGAACTTCGTCTCCCTGCGCGATGCGGGCGATCCGGTCGAACAGGCCAAGCTCTATGACGCTGCCGGCGCTGACGAACTGACCTTTCTCGACATCACGGCCAGCGTCGAAAACCGGGACACCATCCTTGATGTCGTCCGCCGCACGGCCGAGGCTATCTGCCTCCCCCTGACCGTGGGTGGAGGGGTGCGCACCTGTGAAGACATGCGCCGCCTCCTGCTGGCCGGTGCCGATAAATGCGCCGTCAACTCGGCCGCCATCAAAAATCCGGCCCTGATCCGCGAAGCTTCTGAACGCTTCGGCAGCCAGTGCATTGTCGTCGCCATCGACGCACGATCCAATGGACAGGGCGGATGGGAAGTCTATGCCAAGGGCGGCCGCGAACCCACGGGGCTGGATGTCGTGGAATGGGCGCGGAAAATGCAGGATCTGGGCGCAGGCGAAATCCTGCTCACCAGCATGGACCGCGACGGCACCCGCGCAGGCTTTGACCTCGACCTGCTGCGCGCGGTCTGCAACGCCGTGACAGTTCCGGTCGTCGCTTCTGGTGGTGTGGGCGAATTACAGCATTTCGTGGAAGGTGCAGAAGTTGGCGCAAGTGGCCTTCTGGCGGCAAGTGTGTTCCACTTCGGCCAGTTCCGGATTGATGAAGTCAAGAACGCGCTGAACAAGGCCGGCCTGCCGGTCAGGCTTGGAGAATAAGATCATGGGTAAACCCGCCACCAAACCGGCTCCAAAGCCTTCGAAGCAGCAGGACGATAAAAAGTCTGATGCCCTGCAGGAACAGGTCCTCCAGCGCCTCTATGACACGGTTCAGTCCCGTCGTGGCACTGATCCGTCGCTTAGCCATTCCGCGCGCCTGATGTCCCGCGGCCGCAACAAGATCGCCCAGAAATTCGGCGAAGAAGCCGTGGAATGCCTGATCGAAGCCGTCAACGGCAACCGCAAGGAACTGATCGGGGAAAGCGCGGACGTGCTGTACCACCTGATCGTCATGTGGGTGGACGCAGGCGTCTCACCCGAAGACGTCTGGACAGAGCTCAAGCGCCGCGAAGGCACGAGCGGCATCGCCGAAAAAGCTGCCCGCCCCAAGGAAAAGCTCGGCTGAGCAGGAGCCCGACCATGACATACGATCCCGGCAATATCTTCGCCCGCATCCTGCGCAGAGAAATTCCTGCGCATACCGTTTATGAAGACGACTTCGCCCTTGCCTTCCACGACATCGCCCCGCAGGCTCCGATCCACGTTCTGGTCATCCCCAAGGGCCCTTACGTTTCCATTGCCGATTTCGGTGCGACAGCCTCTGCGGAAGAAATCACGGGCTTCTGGCGCGCGGTCTCAAAAATCGCTGAAGAACAGGGCCTGACCCACGAAGGTTTTCGACTCATCAGCAATTCCGGCCCCAATTCCGGACAGGAAGTTCCCCATTTCCATGTTCATCTCTTCGGCGGAAAAAGCCTGGGTCCCCTCCTGACACAAAAAACTTCCTAAATAATGCTTGCCAAGATCCGAAGGGCCTCCTATTAAGCCCTTCGCCTCGTCCCATTCGTCTAGAGGCCTAGGACACTGCCCTCTCACGGCGGCAACAGGGGTTCGAATCCCCTATGGGACACCATCTGATTTATTGCAGTCTTGTGCAAATTTCACAGATAATTAAGCGGCAGGTCAACTTTTAAAATATTGGGTTATTCCTGAAATAATCGGGAAAATACGGGCTCTGATTCAGGCCTTTACGACATGTAACCCGCTGAATTACGTCGGCATCACGCACGGCAGGTGAATTTATTCGGAAGTTTCTTTGAAAACGGACGAAGTATTCACTGGCTCAGAGAATACTACAGGGCGCTGCGGGCTATCATTAACCCGCAGGCTGAAGACGTCAGGGCGTGCATAATGGCCTGCAACGTCGAGATCGTATTTGCCCCGGATCACGTCGTCCAGATCAATATCGGCCGTAAGGATGGCTTCGCGATCATAGATTGGTCCGGCAATGATTTCCCCGAGCGGACTGACGATCACGCTGCCGCCACGAATGAGCACGGTCTCCGGGTCATTGCCCTGATGGCAGGTATAATTTTCTGGCGCGTCGGCGCGCGTCATGTACTGACAGGCGCTGAGAACAAACGTCCGCCCCTCATAGGCAATATGCCGCATCGAAGCCTGCCAGATGTCGCGCTCGTCCACCGTGGGCGCGCACCAGAGATTGATGCCCCGTGCATACATGCTCTGACGCAGGTCCGGCATATAATTTTCCCAGCAGATTGCAGCTCCGATCCGCCCGATATCCGTATCGAAGACTGGAATGGTCGAACCGTCCCCCTGCCCCCAGACCAGCCTTTCGGTTCCGGTCGGCATCAGCTTGCGATGTTTGCCCAGAAGATTTCCGTCAGGCCCGAAAAAAAGCGCCGTACAGTAAAGCGTGGCGCCGTCACGCTCGATGACACCAACGACAAGATGTGCCTTCATTTTCGCTGCGAAAGAGCCGATCCGCGCTGTTTCTGCCCCCGGCACATCAATTGCCGCTTTCCAGTAGCGCAGATAGTCCTCACGCCCTTCCGGGAAACGACTGCCCAGAACAGCGCCGAAATTTAGCCCCTTTGGATAGCCGCCGACATACGCCTCAGGAAAGACTGCAAGCTCAACGCCCTGTGCCGCAGCAGCTTCGCAATGGGCTTCCATCCGATCCAGTGTGCGGGGGGTGTCGAAGAGACTGGTTCCTGCCTGAATGACGGCGACGCGACGCTGACTCATGTCCGGATCTCTTATGGAGGTGGTGGATTGCAATGGCGGAGAGAGTGGACTTCCCTGCATTATCGGGCAAATTGATTGTTTTGATAGTCAAAATCACCATGGTCGATATTTCACGCCTTGATTTCAATCTGGCCACCACCTTTCTCGCACTCTGGGAAGAACGCAGCGTTTCCAGAGCGGCACACCGATTGTCCCTGAGCCAGTCGGCTGTCAGCGCTTCTCTGGCGCGCTTGCGGGAAGCGGCAGATGATCCCTTGTTCGTCCGTACGCGTGAGGGCATGCAGCCCACCCTTCGGGCGATTGCCATGGCAGAGCCACTTCAGGACGGAGTGGCCCGGATCCATACAGCGTTCTCGACCGTCACGGCATTTGATCCGGCAACCAGCCGACAGCACTTTTCCCTGGGAATGTCAGACGATTTCCAGATCGCAATCGGCCCACTGATCGCAAGGCGGCTGGCAGCGGAAGCGCCCCGTATTTCAGTAACGTTCAGGCAGGCCAACAGACACCGGGTCGAGGCGCTTTTCGCAGCGGGCGAAATCGACTTTGCCCTGGTTGCACAGCCAAACGTGCGTTCCGGATTACAGCAGCAGGAGATCGGACAGTCCGGTTATGCCTGTCTGCTTGATCCGATCGCCTGTGGCCTTACACTTCCACTGCGTCTCGAAGACTATCTGGCTCTGCCACATCTTCTGGTGTCGTTTTCAGGCCGCGAGGGCATTGTAGATCATGTCCTGAAGAATCTTGGCCTGTCGCGACGGGTACAAACGGCTTTAACGCATTTCTCTGCCCTACCGCCATTCCTGACCGGGACGCGCGCTGTTGCTACACTACCAGTCCATGCCGCCCGGAGTCTCGCTGCTGTTTCGGGCCTTACGGTCTGCGCGGCGCCCATTGATCTGGGCGAATATTCTGTGTCGTTACTCTGGCAGCGTACGGCAGATAATCCCTGGATACGTCAGATCATCCGCGACGCTTTCGCACAGTTTCGGAGAACAGAAAATTAACCTGTCTGAAGAGCGGACTATCCCACGTTCACACCCGGCAGGGTCTTGCCGGGATTCAGGATGTTTCCAGGATCAAAAGCCGCCTTGATCGCCCGCATCATATCAAGAGCCACAGCGTTTTTGTGCTGCGCCATGGATGGCAGCTTGCAAAGACCGATCCCATGTTCTGCCGAGAATGTCCCGTCCATTTCCACTGCAAGAGCATCAATGGCTGCACGCAGGGCCGCTTCGACTGCGGGGTCACTTCCTGAGGGCCACACCGTATAATGGATGTTTCCGTCACCAAAATGCGCGACGGCAATGTCCGTAAATCCGGGATCTATTGCAGCCATGATTTCCGGAATACGGTCGAGGTAGTCTGCAATCCGATCCAGCGGAACGGCAACATCAGTATCAATGACGGGATGGCGTTGAAAGGCGAGTTCTGCAGCGGCCTCCCGGAGCGCCCATATTTCCTGACGCTGTGTGTCACTCTGGGCGATAACGGCATCCACCAGTATCCCCCTCTCCAGAGCATCAGCCAGAACTGCTTCCAGAATCTCCCCTAGCTCCTCGTTCCGCACAGTCGCCAGTTCCACAAGAAGAACCGCAGGATAGGAGACATCGAAAAACCGGCGGCCCGCCGGCACGAGGGCCTCATATCCGGCAACGTAACTGCGGGACATGAACTCATAGGCCGTCACGGCATTCCCAGAAGCATCCTGGAAAGCATTCAGCAATGCAGGTGCTACGCTCAGATCTTCAAGCGCGACCAGCGCCGTTGCATGAAACAGAGGTCGAGGATGCAGTTTCAGGATGGCCGCAGTAATGATCCCGAGCTGCCCTTCTGCTCCGATGATGAGATCACGCAGATCGAAACCGGAATTGTCTTTCTTCAGGGCCGTCATCAGATCAAGGACAGAGCCGTCCGGAAGCACAACTTCAAGCCCCAGACAAAGATCGCGCACGTTGCCGTAACGCAGGACATTCGCACCCCCCGCATTGGTGGAGAGCACGCCCCCAATCATCGCAGAACCCGCCGCTCCAAACGCAAGCGGAAACGTCAAACCGTGCTGAGCGGCCGCGGAATCAAGCGCTGCCACAATGACGCCAGCTTCGACAATGGCCACACGGGCATCATTTCTGATCTCGCGGATCCTGTTCATCCGTTCGATGGAAACCAGAATGGCCTCCGGTCCATAAGCTCCGCCATTGAGGCCGGTATTCCCGGCGATCGGAACGACCGGAACATGATACTGGCCTGCAAGACGCAGGATCGCGGCGACCTCCTCACGATTTTCGGGACGGACAACGGCCAGAGGCTGTCCCTCGAACTGGCCTGTCCAATCCCGTGACCAGCGCTCCGTTGCAGACCCCGCGAAGACCTGATCCACCCCGACAATCGCCTGCAATCCGGCATGGATCGCCTCTATCCGGTTATCCATTTCCATCATCACTCCTGTCCTGACCTGACATTCAGCCGCATGCGATCCCCGGTTTCTGGGAGAGTCCTCAGATATTGGCCTGACACATCAAAGACAGCACGGAAACGGCCGCCTCCCACTGCTGTCACTTCCGTGTCCGCATCATCTTCCTGGAACGCAATCATCCCGGATCGTTACAACCGGGAACTTTCTTATAGTCAGCCTTCCCCTAGCCTCAAGGGGTATAATAAAAATAAATACCAACCGGTCCAATTCTGATTATCATGATAGATTTAGAGCAAGATTCTGCTGTTTGCATCGCTTATCGTTTCTGTATCACACCAAATTTTATGGCTGGAACGGAACTGCCGATATGCTGACGAAAAACGGTTATAAAATCCTTCTTCTGTCGGGCTGTGCGTTATACTTCCAGCCAGCGCTGGCAGCATCCAGTGTGAAAACCGGAAAACCCGCTCCTACACATCATGCTCCTCGCAGCCGGGAAACTTCCCACCCCGCTCCCAAAGCCATTCCCGCGCACAAGGACGAATATATCTCGGTCCGCAAACAGGCTGTCGATGCCAACGGCGCTACGAACACGACGCCGGGCGGAGGTCTGATGCCCGTGCAGAGCGCTGCAAAATCCGTCAGCGGCGTCTCCCGGGACTACATTGCCAAACAGTCACCGACAGCCAATGCGGTGACCCTTCTTGCAATGAGCCCGGGCGTCGTTGTTGCAGCCAATGATCCCCTGGGTCTCAGCGACCGTATGAACGTCTCCATCCGCGGCCTGAACCAGACCGAACTGGGCACGACATACGAAGGCATGCCTGCAGGCGATCGCCTCTACTACACACCATTCGCAACCGAGTGGTCCGATACGGAGAACATCAGCCATCTCGAGGTTTCACAGGGTTCGCCTGATATTGATGCTCCTGTCTACAACTCGGTGGGCGGTCAGATCAGGGCCTCTGCGCGGCAGCCTTCCCACAAGGCGGGCGGGTACATCGACCTCAGCGGTGGCAACAAATCCCTCAACCGACAGTTTATCCGCCTCGACAGCGGCGAAATCGGCCATACCGGTATCCGAAACTACACGTCCTTTTCCCACACGGAAGTGAACAACTGGCGTGGATCGGGCAACACGAAGCGTTATCATGTCGACAGCCATTTTCTGAAGGAATGGGGCCATAACAGCATCGCCCCGTTCTTCGCCTGGAACTGGATGCGCACGGACGTCTACACCAACCCCACCCTGAGCCAGTGGAAGCAGGACGGAATTTCCTATAACTACGCCGGAAAATACTCCTACGGCACATCCAATTACTACAAGCTGCGCTTCAACCAGCGGCAGAACGTCATCGCCGCCATGCCGACGGAGTTCGAACTCCTGCCGGAACTGACGTTCAAGATCACGCCTTACATCATGTATACGCGCGGCTTCATCAACAGCGGTGCAAACGTCAACGGGAATTCGATGTTCGTCGGAGACCAGTCGGTCGGAACGGTGCAGCTACCGTACAGCGTCAACAATGTCGCTACCGTGGAAAACGTCGATGCCTATACTCAGGCCGCGGGTGGCCAGAACGCAACCCTGACATGGAAGCACAAATTCAATACCCTTCAGGTCGGCTACTGGTACGATTACTTCGACCACAACGAAAACACCTCGTACACACCGGTCGAACCCAACGGCAACGTGATGAACGAGTATGGCGGCAATCCGATCAAATCGTCTTCGGGAACGGTCATCGGAACCTATAATGGTCATCTCATCCAGCAGACAAACGCCCTCTTCATCAACGATACGATGAAATTTTTCGACGATCGCCTCGTGCTGAATGCCGGGTTCAAGGAAGTCATGGTCTCCCGCCATGCCACCAGCGCGATGCCCGGCCCGACTTATGCCGTTAACAAGAACGATGCAGAGCCGCTGCCACAGCTTTCAGTCAGCTATCGGATCACCCCCCATGACCAGGTCTATTTCAGTGCGTCGACGGCCTTCAAGGAACCGGCCGCTCTGAGCGCCTATGTCGACATCTACAGCGCCACAACGGGAAGAAAGACCAGCAGCCATTCGAGCAACCTCAAGCCGGAATATTCGATCTCCGAAGAAATCGGCTATCGCCATTACGGCGCAGTCAACTTCTCGGCGGCAGCGTTTAACTACAATCTGACCAACCGCCAGATTTCCAGCATCACCTACGTCAACAACAGCCCGCAGTCCTTCTCGGTCAATGGCGGCGGTCAGACGATCCGCGGCGTACAGGCGGAACTGAGCCTCCCTGCATGGCATCATTTCTCCCCCTATATTTCGGGCCAGTATCTCCATTCCGAAATGGGCAACAACATCCAGGTCGGAAACGATTACCTGCCGACCAAGGGAAAAGCTGCTGTTCTCGCTCCCAAATTCACCGGATCAATCGGCCTGAGCTACGACGACACCCGTTTCTTCGGAAACTTCACTTTCAACTACGTGGATTCACAATACAGCACTTTCATGAATGACCAGAGCATTCCGGCATTCAAGACGGCCAACCTGTCCGCCGGTTACCGCTTCAGGAAAATCGGCCCGGCCCAGCATCCGCAGATCCAGCTCAACCTGATGAATATCGGCGACGAGCACTATCTGTCCGGCGTGAACGGCATCGCCACGAACGCCCGCGCAACAAAGGGGATTTTCGGAACAGCAGTCGCCGCCGGGACACCGACCTATTATGTCGGCGGCGATTTTGCAGTTGCCTTCTCCCTGAGCTCCGATTTCTAACAACGATGCAGAGTCCAGATGCCTTCCCGCCTGCCCGCCATGATCTGGACCACGACCTGAGGACAAGAGGATACTGGAACAGTCCCTGGTGCATTCTCGGACTGGTTCTTCTCCCCGCGACATTCCTGATGGCCATCGACAAACAGGCGATGGTCGTCATGGCGCCCCGCATCCAGAACAGCCTCGGCTGCAGTCTGGGGCAGATCAGCAATGTCATTTCCGCCTACTCTTTTACCTATGCCCTCTGCCAGATCCCCGCTGGCTGGGTCTGCCGCCAACTGGGCGCGGCCCGGACCTATGCGGTGGCCTGCCTGTTCTGGTCCGTTGCCCTGCTTTCCACGGCCTTTGCCACCACGATCGCAGAACTGATCCTGTGCCGCGCGCTCCTCGGCATCGGGCAGGCGCCGGACTGGACGGCCGCACTCATCACCGTGCAGCAACGCTTCAGTTCCATTCACCGCTCTTCCGTCATCGCAATCCTGCTGGCCGCACTCTCCCTTGGAGCCGTCGTGGGCGCGCCTCTTTCCGTTTTTCTTATGACATCACTGTCATGGCGTCTGTGTTTTGCGATCTACGGAACAGCAGGGATCCTGCTCTTCGGCATTCTTCTGGCCTACAGCCGCAAAGCGGCAGAACCTTCGGTGCCGCAGAACAGGGCCAGCATGACAGAACCCTTTGCCCTGTCCCGCCTGTTCAGTATCGGAGGGGCCTATTTCTGTCTCATGGGCGTCGAAGGATTTTTTCTGGCCCTGTTTCCCCTGTACCTGAGGAACACATTCCACCTGAACATGAGCCATGTCGCCTGGTACGTTTCTGCATCCTATCTTGTCATTCTGCTGTCGAAGCTGCTGGGCGGCGTCGCGTCGGACATGCTGCTGCGCGCGGGTTTTTCGCAATGGCGCGCACGGGTTCCGCTTGGAATCGCAGGGCTCGGCGGCGGGACAGCCTTTCTGGCCGTGGCCCTGATGATGTCGAGCGGCACAGCCATGCTCCCTCTCGCCCTCATCGCCGCAGCATTTCTGGGATTAGGCCAGATCTCGATCTGGTCCTGCGTACAGGAGTTCGGCGGGGCATCCACGGCGCAGGTGTCATCGTGGACGCAGTTTCTGGGGAACCTGTCCGTTGCGGTGGTGCCGCTGGCCATGTCGTGGAGTGTTACGCTTCTCGGGGACTGGTGGCTGGCGGATGGGATGCTGGTGTTTTTGGGGCTGGCGGGGGTTGGAGCGCTGGCCTGTGTCCGAGCCCCTATCAGGGCCTGAGGGTAAGGTCTCCGATCAGGAGGGCGACGGCCGCGCGGGTGGGTTCGATCACGGGGCGTTGGCAGATGTCTTCAAGATGCGGCTGGAAATGCGCCATGCCTGCACAGCCCATGAGGATCGTATCGGCGCCCTGATCGACGAGGCGTTTTGCCGCATCAACCATCCTGTCGAGCAGCGCATGATCCGTGGCACCGGCAGCCGTAGTGCCGATGCCGAGACTGCCGGCATAGCGCTCACCCACGCCCATTCCGCGTACCAGACGGCGCTGACGGAAGACCGATTTTTCGGACAGGGCGATGATGCCGAAGCGGTCCCCTCGGGTCAGGGCGTGCAGGATGGCGCTTTCCCCGATCCCGCGGACCGCGGCGGACGGCGTGTTTTCACGCGCGCCCGCAACGCCCGGATCACTGAAACAGGCGATGGCGTAAGCCTCGGCCGGATTGTCGCGGATAGCGCGCTGAACCATGGGGGCCACTTCGTCCGCGTCGCTCTGGAGCGCGACACCCGGCGGGGCTTCGGGAAGATCCATCACGTCGATGCGGAAGGACGTGCGGTCGCGCATCGGAGCGAGGGCCGCATCAATCGCGCGCGTTACCTGAGACGAGGAATTGGGATTGATGACGAGGATACGGTAAGGGAGCATGTTCAGTGCACTCCTTGGGAACGGGCTGCGCCGGAAGGACAGCATTTTCGGGCAGGTGCCATTTATGGATCAGGGACAGATAGGTTCCGTCCCGCTGAAGCGCCAAAAGCGCGTTTGAGACGCGGCAAGTGAAGGCGGCGTCCCCTTTGGGTAGGCCGATGCCCAAAGGGCTCAGATGAAACGGCTCACCCACAGCCTGAAGCGTGTGGCCGCTGATTTCAACCGTCCAGGGAAGCGTCAGGCTGTCCTGCAGGGCAGCAACCACGCGGCCTTCGCGGAGTTGCAGGCGCGCATCTGCGGAGTTTTCGGTCGCGAAGAGAAGGACGGGCGGACGATTTTTGGCCACGCAGTTGCGCTCGCTCCAGGCCAGAAGCTCGGCGGGAACGGAGGTCACGCGGCTGGCGGCCACCCTGCGGCCGCAGAGTTCAGGCAGGCTGGACGGGGCCTGATCGTCCCCCGAGAGGGTCACGAACTGGAAGCCCGATTGCAGGTAATCGACAAAGGAGACGCTCTGGCGTCGCAGGGGCGTATCCACCATGCCGTTGAAAAACATCCTGATCCGCCCGGTCAGAAGAGAGGGGATGAGTTGCGCAAAGCCCGTCTCGACCATCTGGGGCGTCATGCCCATCCGCTGGCTCAGGGCCGTTGCGAGATCGACATCGAAGCCTTCGAGCACGCCCGTCGTGGTGTCGCGCATGTCGAGCGGCGGATAGCTGGGATACAGCCCCAGCGGGAGATCAGGGGCCTCGGCTTTTGCGGCACCGAGACCCAGAAGCGCGATGACCGCGAAGAAGTGCGGCATGAACCGCGCTACAAACGGGGGCATGGCGCGGCACATCAGCGGCGGGTCGGGAAAGTCGGCGGAATGAGTGTTTCCACGGACCGGCCCAGCCGGTCACGCTGGGCAACGGAGCCGACAATCCGCGCCTGCTCCTCGACCAGACGGGAAGTCGCACCTTCATAATCCATCGTGAGCACCCTCCCCTTCTCCACGACCTTGCGGCCCGCCACGTAGACGGAATGGATGGCGCGGTCATCGGCGGAGAAAATGAGCGAGCGCACCGGATCGATCGAGGGGCGCATCATCGGATGCGACAGATCGACCAGCACCAGATCGGCCGGACCACCGGTTTTCAGACGGCCGATATCGTCCCGTCCAAGCAGCGAGGCCCCAACGCAGGTGGCGGCATCGAACACGTCGCGCGTGGAGACGGCCTCGGGGCTCTGTTCCTGCACGCGGCCCAGATAGGCTGTCAGACGCAGATCATCGAGAATGGTGTGCGGATAGGTGTCCGTCCCCAGACCGATGCGGATTCCGGCGCGTTTGTAGCGCCCGAAATCGCGCAGGACGTAGCCGCGCCGGGCGAAAACCGTAGCGCAGTGCGCGACACCCGCGTCCCGGCTGGCGAGGATGTCGAGATCGCGTTTCGTGTGCCAGGGCGTGGACGGATGGTCGTCCAGAAAGATCGCATGGCCGACGATGCTGCGGCTGGAGAGCACGCCCAGACTGTCGAGCCACTGAACGGGCGTCATGCCGTGGCGGCGGGTGATTTCCTGAAACTCTACGATCGACTGCGCCGCATGGGTCTGCCACGGCAGGTCCCGTTTTTCGGCCGCGGCGAAGGAGGCTTTCAGAATTTCGGGGGAGCAGGTGTCGATCTGGGCGGGGACGATCATGCCGGACAGACGGCCCGATGCGTGGGCGTGTGCAGCGTCCACGGTTTCCAGCGCCTCATCCATCGAGCGCTGGCCGCCGTCCTCGCTCCAGCTGTAATCGACGGTATAGCCGTTCGTAGTTTTCCACGCGGCGGAGCGGAACATCGGCCCCAGACAGACCCTCAGCCCGCTTTCCGTCGCCGCATCGAGCCAACCCGCCCACGGCGTGGAGAGGTCCACGATCGTGGTCACGCCCGAGAGCAGCATTTCGCTGTAGGCCACGCGTGCGCAGTCCGGCTTGCTGGCGGCATCGGCGCGGAAGACCGGCATGTATTCGTACAGGGACGAATAGAACAGGCCGGGGGAACCGAGCTCATCGAACATGCCCCGGCTCATGGGTTCCGTCGCCGGGTGGGAGTGGACATCCACCAGACCCGGCATGGCCATGAGGTCGCGCCCGTCCACATCGACCGGAAGTGCTGCATACATGTCCGGCAGTTCCGACGCGGGGCCGGCAAAAATGATCCTGCCGCCTTCGATCACGAGGTCGGTGTCGGGCGCATAGACATGGCCCGCACTGCGCTCGTCCCACAGGACGGCCTGTCGCAGGCCGGAAATGCGGATCGGACGGGCGGTCATGGTGCGGTCGATCCGGCCGCTTCACACGCCTCGAAGTGACGGGCGATCTGCTCGCCCGTGGCGATCCAGACGTCGCGGCATTCGATCGTATAGGCCAGGAAATTGCGCAGCAGGCGCAGGCGCATTGGACGGCCGCTGACAAGCGGGTGCAGGACGGTGCCGACCATGGCGCCCCAGGCGCGTGTTTCGTCCAGTTCGTCCTTCCACATGGACAGCACGTGTTCCTTCGGGAAGATCGAGCGAGCGCCAAAGCGGGTGCTGAGGCCGTGCATCCAGTCATCGAAACAGGAGGAGGGCGGAAGCTCGACGACGCCCGGCGTCAGGTCCGGCAGGATCTGACGGTAGGGGCGCACATCGTCGCGCCATGAGCTGGAATAGAGCATGCCTTCGCGCTTAAGCGCCGTGCGCAGTTCGTCGCAGCTTTCGCCATAGGGTGCCCTGTAGCCCACGGGGCGCACGCCATGCTTGGCCAGCGCCTCGAAACCGCGTGCCAGTTCGTCCTCGATATGCGCCGATCCGGGATCGGGCAGCAGGTGATGATAGCCGTGATGGCCGACTTCGTGGCCGTCGCGCAGAACGCTTTCCACCATCGCAGGGTAGGCATCCGCTGCCCAGCCGGTCGTGAAGAACGTGGCCTTGAGGTCCAGTTCACGCAGCAGTTCGAGGACCTTGGGCAGTCCGACACGGGCTTCATAGCCGCCATAGGACATCGAGACGAGCTTGTCCGCGTGGGACGGGTCCTTGCTGGTGATGGCACTTTCGGCGTCGATATCGAAGGACAGCATCATCGCGGCCCGCATGCCGTGGAGCCAAGGGAATTCAGGCGCTGCCCCTGCGAGGTTCGAGGGGCGGATCGGAACGTCGTCGTAACTGCGAGTCATGGGGTATCTCCGCGTGTGAAGAGTCAGGCAGTGGTTTTCTGGCCGAGGACGGCGGCGAGGAACGCGCGTGTGCGGTCTTCGCGTGGGGTTCCGAAGAAGTCGGCGGTCGGGGCATCTTCCAGAATGACGCCACCATCCATGAACAGGATGCGATCGGCGACTTCCCGGGCGAAAGAGAGTTCATGGGTGACGACCAGCATCGTCACGCCGCTGGCCGCGACGCTTTTCATGACGGCCAGCACATCGCCTACGGATTCCGGGTCGAGCGCGCTGGTCGGCTCGTCGAACAGCATGACGGTGGGTTTCAACGCCAGCGCGCGGGCGATGGCGACGCGCTGCTGCTGGCCGCCGGAAAGCTGCGCGGGATAATGATCCGCGCGATGCTCCAGCCCGACGCTGCGCAGAAGCTCCAGCGCTTCGGAGCGGACTTCCGCAGCCGCGCGCTTCTGCACGCGGACCGGCCCTTCCATGACGTTTTCAAGCGCCGTCATGTGCGGGAAGAGATTGAAACGCTGGAAAACCATACCGGCCAGACGTCTCTGACGGGCAATGTCATGCGCGCTTCGGGGGACCAGTCGTCCATTCCGCTCCCGGAGGCCGAGCAGTTCGCCGCTCATCACGATCAGTCCGTCTTCCGTTGTCTCAAGCTGGGCGATGCAGCGCAGGATCGTCGTCTTGCCTGACCCGGAACCGCCGAGGACGCACACGACCTGTCCGGGTGGGATATCGAGCGACACACCTTTCAGAACAGGGTTCGTGCCAAACGATTTGTGCAGGTTCCTGATCCAGATCGCAGGTTCGGTCATGAGGATTTTCCTCGTGAAAAGCGGCGTTCAAGCAGATGCTGCAGCGGCGAGAGAACAGTCACGGCGGCCAGATACCAGAAGCCTGCAACGATCAGCAGTTCGATCACCCGCGTGTTGGCGTAATAGATCGTCTCCGCATTGTGCAGGACTTCGGGATACTGGATGAGGCTGGCGAGCGAGGTCAGCTTGATCATATTGATGAATTCGTTGCCCAGCGGCGGGATAACCGTCCGGAACGCCTGCGGGAAAATGATGCGGCGCATGGCCATCAGGCGCGTCATGCCGATGGCGGACGCGGCTTCATACTGTCCGCGATCCACGCTCTGGAAACCGGCGCGAAAGATTTCGGCAATATAGGCGGCCTGATTGAGGCCCAGCCCGAACAGCGCCGAGAGAAACGGCGTCATGAGATCGACCGTCCGGTACGAGCCGATGCCCGGCAGGATGACGTGCGGGAAGATCAGCGCAAGGTTGAACCAGATCAGCAGTTGCAGGATGACCGGCACGCCACGGAACAGCCAGACATACAGCCCCGAGACGATCCGGGGCAGCCAGGCCGTGGACAGCCGGCCCAGCGCCAGAACAATACCCGCGATCATGCCCAGCACCATGGCGCATATCGCCATCAGCAGCGTGGCGCCGACGCCGCGCAGGATGGACGGCACGAACAGGAACTGGCCGACATAGCGCCATTCGATCTGCCCGACGGCAAAGGCATGGATGATCCAGGCGCAGAGGGCGAGCAGCACGACGCCCGAGGCGATCTGCGTCCATGCGATACCCCTTCCACGCGGCAGGGCAAGAAGCCGGGAAGACTCTGTCATTCTGGTCATGGTGTTGATCCGTCTGAGTCCGGGTCGGAAAGTGCGGCGTCCTGAAGGGACCAGCGCTGAAGAAGGCGTGCGTAGGTCCCGTCTGCCCTGAGATTGGCGAAGGCGTGCGCGACCTGTGCCTCAAGGGCAGTCTGTCCTTTGGAAAAAGCCATCGACAGCAGCATGTTCGACAGCGGATTTCCCAGTCGGCGGAAGGCGTGATGGGTGATGTCGATAAAATATCCGACCGTCTCGCCCCCCTGCACCATGGCCGCGACGCGCCCCTGAAGGAGCTGTATCCGGGCGTCTGCCCCGCTTTCGGACGGGTAGAACACCATCGCGGGATGTCCCTGCGCCTCGCAGTGATCGTGGCTCCACTGCCGGATCATGGACGGGAAGGATGTGGCGCGGCTGGCGGCGACCTTTTGGCCGCACAGCATCTCGGGGCTCCGGACATCGCCCTGTGACAGGACGAGGACCTGTGCGCCGGATTTGAGATAGTCCAGAAAATCCAGAAAGGCGCGGCGTTCGGGACGGTCGGAAAATCCACTGAGGATCATGTCGGTGCGGCCGCTCTGGACCGAGGGGATCATTTGAGGGAAGGCCGTCTCGACCCATTCGGCCTTCACACCCATGCGGGCCGCCAGGGCATTTCCGAAATCAATGTCGAAGCCGGTCAGGCGGTCCGTGACCGGATCGCGGAATTCAAGCGGTGGATAAATCGGATTAACCGCAATCCGGAGCACTCCCGAAGACGCCTGTGCGCCCTCCACATGCCCCCAGAGGAGACAGGCCGTCAGAGACAGGAGTGTCCGGAATGTCGACGTCATCAGCCGATTTCGTCCTCCGGGTAGACGACGCCCGTCTGGCTTGTGATGCGGGTATACCATTGCGGCCGCCGATGTGCCTCGAAGTTGAACATCTTGGTCTTGCCCTGCTGGCAGAGATCAAGATCACAGTCCGCGACAATCACTTCGTCAGCAAGGGTCGTGGTCTGGGCCACAATCTGGCCGTTCGGGTCAACGATGCAGCTTCCGCCGATCAGGCAGGACCCGTCCTCGTCGCCCGCTTTTGCCACGGCTACGGCCCAGCAGGCATTCATATACGCATTGGCCTGCGCGACGAGCTGCGCATGGAAGGTGCGCAGATCCGCACTTTCGGTATCGCCGCCGTTTGGATCGTAGGCGGCGGAATTATAGCCCACGCAGAGCAGTTCCATACCTTGCAGGGCCAGCGTGCGCCAGGCTTCCGGCCAGCGGCGGTCGTTGCAGATCAGCATGCCGATGAGGGCACCGGACCATTCCGCTCCCGCACGATAAACCGGGAAACCGAGATCGCCATATTCGAAGTAGCGCTTCTCGAGCTGCTGGAACTGCGCGCCGGGCCTTGGCTCGACCGAACCCGGCAGATGGACCTTGCGGTACTTGCCAAGGACCGTGCCGTCGCACGCAACAATAATGCTGGTATTGAAACGTTCGCCTTCGGGCGTGATCTCCGCGTAGCCGACATAGAAGCCGATGCCGAGCTCCTTGGCCCGATCGAACAGAGGCTGGACCTCCGGATTGGGCATGGAACGCTCGTATTCCTTCAGGAGCTCCGCTCCCTCAAGCAGCCAGCGCGGGAAGAATGTCGTGAACGCGAGTTCGGGATAGACAACGAGCGTGGCGCCTTTCGAGGCTGCCTCTTCCAGAAGGGCAATCATGCGCCCGACCGTATGGCTCCGCGCATCGGCTTTCTGTGTCGGGCCCATCTGGGCTGCGGCAATCCGAATGATCCGTCCCATAGTCATTTTCTCTCGTCCGGGTCTCATATGCAGCACGACGGCGAACCCCTTCGCACACCGGCCGGTTACAAATTCATTGCCATTTTGTTTCGGTTAGCTCAATAATCCCGCTAATCAGATATCCCACCTTCATATTCAAAAAACTTATAGATGAACCTCCGCCAGATCGAGATCCTCCGGGCGATCATTCGCCACAACACAACCGTCGCAGCCGCGCGCGTTCTGGGGCTGTCGCAGCCTGCGATCAGCAACGCCATCCGCACGATGGAGGATCAGGTGGGCTTCGCCCTGTTCCAGAGGGTCAACAACCGGATTTACCCGACGCCTGAAGCCACGATCATCGTGGATGACGCGGAGGCAATCTTCGACCTGCATGAACGGCTCGAAGGCCGGATTCAGGATCTTCGGGACAGCCGGGCCGGGCAGCTCCGGCTTGTGGCCACACCGCCGATTGGATACGGGATGCTGGCGACGGCGATCCAGCGCACGCAGTCCCTTCGGCCGATAATCCGGACGTATTTCGACGTCCGGCGCTATGAAGGCGTCGTCAACAGTGTGGAAAGCCACAAGGCGGAACTGGGATTTGCGCTCGGCTTCAGCGGCAAGCCAGGGCTGGCGTCGGAAGTTCTATATCGCGGCGAGATGGTCTGCGTCATGCCGCCGGGTCATCCGCTCAGCGAACGCCGGCAGATCCGCCCCTGGGACCTGCGGGACTATCATTTCATCGCTCTGGAATCCGGCACCAAGCTCGGGGAAGCCACACGCGCGGCCTTCGATCAGGAAGACGAGGGTTTCACCTTCTCTGCCGAAGTCCGCTACGCCAACACAGCCTGTACGCTTGCGGAAGCCAATGCGGGGGTCGCAATTGTGGACCCGCTGACGGCCTCGTCGGGGCGCTTCAAACTCGTCAGCCGCCCCTTTGCACCGGCCATTCCCGTCGCCGCGTATGCGATATGGTCCGAGAACCGCTCGCTTTCACGACTTGGACGCTTTTTTCTGGAGCGCGTCCGCGAGGTTGTGACCGATCTTCCCAAAGAGCCTTGAGCATCAGGAAAAGGACACGACCGCACCGCGGGGCGATCCCATGATTTCGTCCTCGCGCATGACGGCCTGACCGCGAATGACCGTCATGACAGGCCAGCCGGTGCAGGACATCCCTGCAAACGGTGTCCAGCCACAGGGAGACGTAATCCAGCTTTCCTCGATTGTCTGGCGATGCGCGAGATCGACGATCGTGAAGTCCGCGTCATAGCCCGGAGCGATATGCCCCTTCCCGACCGCGCCATAGACGCGCGCGGGACCAGCGGACATCAGCGATACCATCCGCTCAAGCGGCAGACGACCGGCGTTCACATGATCAAGCATGATGGGGACAAGCGTCTGCACGCCCGTGAGACCCGCAGAGGTCAGCGGCCAGGGGCGTTCCTTGGCCTCACGGGAATGAGGGGCATGATCGGAGCCGATGCACTCCACATCTCCCGCATTGACCGCCGCCCAGGACGCATCGTAGTGGCGCTGGTCACGGATGGGCGGGTTCATGATCGCGTAACCCCCAAGGCGATCGTAAACATCCGGTCCGACCTGCGTAAGGTGATTGACCAGAACCTCGACCGTTCCGATATCCTTGAAATCGCGCATATAGGCGAGTTCTTCCGCGGTGGAGACATGCAGGATATGCGTCTTGCGCCCTGTTTTTCGCGCCAGCGACATCAGGCGGCGGGTGCCAAGAAACGCACATTCTACGTCCCGCCATTCCATATGCGTGCGGTAGGGCTGGCCGACGGAAAAGAGCTTCTTACGTTCCTGAAGGCGCGTTTCGTCCTCTGAATGGTAGCAGACGCGGCGGGTGCCATTCCGCATCAGGGCTTCGAGACTGGCATCGTCTTCCACAAGAAGATCACCCGTCGATGATCCAGCAAAGACCTTGATCGCGCAGACATTGTCCTGGACTTCGAGTATATCCAGCGTGTCGATGTTCTTCTTCGTCGCCCCGACATAGAGCCCGATATCACACCAGCTCTTACCCGGAATCATGGCGCGCTTGCGGTCCAGAACCTCTTGGGAAACCACTGATTCCGCCGTATTCGGCATGTCGAAAACCGCCGTCACGCCGCCAAGAATGGCGCCCCTCGTTCCTTCATGGATGGTCTCGACGCTGGCATTGCCCGGTTCGCGCAGATGGACATGCGGGTCGATGATGCCGGGCAGGACGTGCAGACCAGTACAGTCGATGACTTCGGTTGCCTCTGCGCGACCGAGATCTCCGATGGCGACGATCTTTCCGTCACGGCAGCCAATATCGGCGCGTTCCTGCGACGAGGTGACGACAGTCCCGTTTTTCAGAATGAGATCGAAATGGTCCATGGAGGTCGTCCTTGCCTGCTCTGGGAATGATATCGAGTCGAAAAATACTCCATGTCAGGCATGAGTGCGTCCAGTGTCCGCTCTATCGGCAGTTGTGGGTCACTATCACGCCCATGAATAGCCAGTCCGGATATCCGATACGCCAGCGCGGGAAACTTCTTTTATACAAGGCCTCAACAGACCGGCTTGCAGTGGAGGGATCGTGTCGACTGTCGACAACCGTATCGGGTTCGTTATGGGTAAATTCGTTCCTCTTCGGGAGGCCGTCATTCCTGTCATGGATCGCGGGTTTCTTTTCGGGGATGGCGTCTATGAGGTGACGGCCGTCATTGAGGGGCGTCTGGTGGATAACGACCACCATCTCCGGCGTCTGGACCGCTCACTGGCGGAGATCGGCATTGCCAACCCGTTCAGCATCGAGAAATGGACTGGCGTTGAGACCGAACTCATGCGCCGCAATGAACTGCGCAACGGGCTGATCTATATTCAGGTCAGCCGCGGTGTGGCCGAACGGGCTTTCCAGTACAAGAACGGTCTTGAGCCCACCGTGGTGATGTTCCCGCAGTTCAACCGGGTCCAGTCCAATCCGGTCATCGAAACCGGTGGGCGGATCATTACCGTGCCCGATCTGCGCTGGGCGCGACGGGATATCAAGTCCACATCGCTTCTGGCGCAGGTCATGGCCAAGCACGCCGTGAAACAGGCCGGGGTGAACGAGGCCTGGATGCTGGATGGCGACGAGATCACCGAAGGCGCTTCCTCGACCGCATTCATCGTTAGTGCGAGCAACGAACTGATTACGCGCAATCTTTCTCAGGATATTCTTCCGGGCATTACGCGACGCACGATCATCGAAATTGCCAAACGTCACGGTCTGACGATCGTGGAGCGGCCATTTTCAAAGGCGGACGTTCTGGGCGCGGCGGAAGTCTTTTATACGAGTGCCTCGACGATCGCCGTCCCCGTTATCGAAATGGATGGTGTGGGTGTCGGCGGCGGTGCTCCCGGTCCGGTTTTCCGCAGTCTTTATGATGCCTATCTGCAGGACGTCATGCAGCTGCCCGAAATCATTTCCTGAAATTTCCTTCCCCAAGAACAAGGACCATCAGCAATGTCGATCACACGTCTGGATCCTCACGAACGCCTCAGCGGTGCTGTCATCTGCAATGGCATGATCCACTTTGCGGGTCAGGTGACCACCGACGAAACCCTGGACACCGAAGGCCAGACCGCCAACGTCCTCCAGCAGATTGACAGCCTTCTGGCACAGGCCGGAAGCCGGAAAAGCGACATCGTCTCCGTCCAGATCTTCCTGACGGATATTTCCGAGATCGGCGCGATGAACAGAGCGTGGGACGCCTGGCTCGATCAGGACGCCAAGCCTGCACGGGCCACGGTGGAAGCCCGTCTGGTGGACCCCGCCTGGAAAGTCGAAATGACGCTGGTTGCACGCCTCGGCTCCTGAGGCAAAACTCCCCTTCCCCTGACACCATCCCGGAGCCTCCATGCGCCTTCTCTCTGCCGACGAAACACGACAGGCCCTGCCCTTTCAGCCCCTGATCGCAGCGCTGAGAACAGCCATTACGGAATATCGGGACTGGACCATCGTCTGTCCGGAACGCCTTGTCGTGCCGACCGCCGACCGCACTGGAACGGTGCTGTCGATGGTGGCCTGTGGGCCGGACCTGATCGCACACAAGCTGTTGACCATTTTTCCCGGAAATAGCGCTCTACCGACCCTTCAGGGACAGGTGACGTGTCTGGATGGGCAAAACGGACGTTTTTTGTTCGCCATGGACGGCATTACCGCGACCGAGCGGCGCACCGCCGCGATCTCGATGCTTGGACTGTCCTGCTTTCGACCAAAACGCCTCAAACACGTTCTGCTCATCGGGACCGGCGCACAGGCACGGGTTCATCTTGAAGCACTGAATGAGCTCTATCCGGGCCTTTCCGTGACGATCCGTGGGCGGAACACGCAGCGTATCCAGCCCCTGATCGAGGGCCCTTACCCCGCTCTTCGCATTCAGGCCGAGAGAGAGACAGCAGACCGTTACGATGCGGTCATTTCCGTTACCAGCAGCCGGGAAATCCTTTTCGATCAGGAGGCTGCGCCGGAAACACTGGTGATCGGTGTCGGCGCATACAAACCGGATATGATCGAGATCGGACCGGGGATCGTCCTGAAAAGTCTTTGCGTTGTCGATGATCCCATTGGCGCACCCCACGAAGCGGGGGACATTCTTCAGGCAGGGAAAAATTGGTCAGAGGTGTGGGCTCTGGCGGATTTCCTTGAGGAGAAGCCTGAGCAGGACCAGCCGGTCTTTTTCAAAAGCGTCGGCTGTGCCGCGTGGGATCTCGCAGCCTGCCGACTTGCCATGGAATCCCTGCCGAAGTCAGCCGCATAGAAAGCCAGAGCGTAACGCCTTCCCCCCTATTACAGAGACGGTCAAACCGGGCGGGTATCAAAAATGGTATCCGCCCAGCCTCATTCCTCCTGGCATCAGTATGACTGGTGGCTCGTCAGGAAAATGATCCAACCTGCAGCCATCAACATACAGGCGGCAGAGATTGGGGCCCCCACGCGCGTAAAAGTCGCGAATGAAATCTTCACGCCGCAGCGCGCTGACTGCTCGACAACAATAATCCCTGCAAGGCTGCCAAAGATGATCAGGTTGCTGAAGAAACCTGTTCCCAGTGCCAAAGCAGCCCCCACGGCATTCACGTTTGCACCTGAATTCAGGAATGGGACCAGCAACATGACAGTAGGGTTGTTTCCAATAATATTACTCAAAGTTGCGCTCGTCAGAAACAGGGACAAGGGATCATTCAAATCAATTCCATAGCCATGAAGATGGTGTAGAATATTTTGTGGCAAACCTGTTTTTGATAATGCCGCGTTGACGATAAACAGACCCGATATCAACAACAAAAGATTTGCGTCAACTCTACGAAGAACATCACTCGATGAAATTTTTCTATTCAAAAGAAGAATTGCAGCAGCGGTCAACGCAACCAGCTCTTTTGGCCAAACATCCAAAACAAATGCGATAATCACGGAAATGGTTATAAATATTGCTTTGCAGGTCTCCTGAATATTTAAGGGAGTTTGCTCCGTTTTTGTTCCGGTTCTTTCCTTGGAAACTCCTGCATGTTCTAAAGTCCATTTTCCACGATACATCCAGGCAACAATCCCCCATACAATAGGCAAGGACAGCAAGGCCGGTATTCCAGCGACAGATAAAAAGCCTGTAAATGAAATCCCAAGTTCCTGAGCTGCAATCATATTTTGCGGGCTCCCAATTAAAGTCCCGGCTGATCCTGTATTGGCGGCAAAGCAAAAAGCCAGCAGAAACGGAACCGGATTAAGGCCACGCGCCAAAGTTACGGAGACCAGAAGAGGCGTCATGGCGACCACAACGACATCATTCGTCAGCAGCGCTGACAGGCAACCGGACACCGCTACAAAGACGGCCAGAAGTGCTATTGGCCCTACAGAAAGCGTTGCAACCTTGCGTGCTGTCCATTCATAAAACCCGGATTCAGCGAAGGCACCCGACACGACCATCAAGCCGAAAAGCATACCGATGGTTCGATAATCGACTGCCACCCATGCAGCTTTGGCACCTATACTGCCCACAGCCATCATCGCCATGGCACCAATCATGGCCGCGCCTGTACGATCGACTTTGAAGCCGGGCAATTTGCCCAGCCCCGTTGCCAGATAAACCATCAGGAAAATAAAAAGCGTTATATTCATCAATCATACCAGCCCAGAAACCGGAAATCTCAAATCCCAAACAAAAAGGCCGCCCCTGAGCCCCGGAATTAGATATTTTCCTTTTTCGCGTGATGATATTCTTTTCTGATTTTCTCAATATCAACAGTAGGTTCCGGAAATTTCAGGTCCATGTCCTGAAGGGTTTTCCAGATAATATTAGACACGGCAAGATTTCTGAACCATTTGTTATTGGATGGAATAATGTACCAAGGAGCATGCTTTGTTGAACATTTTTCCATCATGTCCTGATATGCGGCAGTATATTTATCCCAGTACTCCCGCTCCTTGTAATCAGCATCACTGATTTTCCACTGTCTGGCCGGATCATCCAGACGCTGACGAAAGCGTTCCAACTGTTCTTCCGGCGTAATATACAAGAAGAACTTCAGGATGGTCACGTTGTTCGCAACCAGCATTTTTTCAAAATCGTTGATCAGGTCATAGCGATTTGACCAGATTTTTTTGGTAACCAGATCATGCACTCTGGTTACCAACACATCTTCGTAATGCGATCGGTTAAACACACTGACCTGTCCTCTAGCAGGCGTGTGAGGGTGAACGCGCCATAAGAAATCATGGAGCTTTTCTTCTTCTGTTGGCTGTTTGAAGCCATGCACGGATGTTCCCTGAGGGTTCATCGCTTTCATGACGTGCCAACAGGTACCATCTTTACCAGCCGCATCAATTCCCTGAAGAACAATCAAAAGGGCATGCTTCTTTTCAGCATATAGTTTTTGCTGATAGGCGCTGACACGTGCCTGATGTTCTTCAATATCCTTGTCGGCGTCATGTTCTGTTTTGTAGTGAGCGTGATAAGATGCGTTGACATCTTTAAGGCGAACCGTGGTTCCCGGCTTGACGATCAATTTACGACGCAAATCCATAACAGATATCCTTTTTTTAAATTTTATATTTAGTTGTGAATAACAGGCTGACCGAGTTTCAGGCTGTTCTCTTCGCGACGCTTTATTTGAGAACTGGAAACGATTTTGATGAGATCAATGATGACCATCCAGATCAGGGCATAGATCCAGACAACGCCAATCATGATCCATGGCAATGCGGGAACAAGAATACCAAAGACACAGAGCAACACAGCCACGATCTGCGTTCCAACCACTGCCAGAAATAGCGGACGACTGGGATAAGGCGGCCGAAAGATCGTATGCCGCGTCCGCACGACGAACAGAAGCAGGTGGCCACCAGCAGCCAGCTGCAGAAAAATCATCGTTTGAAGATGAGCGGCCGTAAGAGGAACGATATCCATCAGCCAAGGCGTATGCATCCAGGCAATTCCGAGCAGCAAAAGACCAAAGCTTTCAGCCAGGGATGCAATGCCCATGATGGAAGAAAACGTAATGATGCGATGCATGTCCCAACGCACCGGCTCGGCGGAGGTTACGACGTTATCATAAGCAATCGTCATGATCGGAATATCGTCAAGCAGAGCCAGGACGACAATCATGATAGCCGTCAAAGGCTGAAAACCGAAGACAAGATACGAGGCGACAACAAGAAACATAATGTCGATCGTCATTGCGATACGATAATAGATGTATGACGTAATACGCTCGAAAATCGCCCGGGCTTCCACTATCGCATTCACGATTGTCGAGAGCCCTGGCGCTGTCAGGACAAGCGCAGCTGCCGAACGGGCGGCGTCCGTTGCGCCGCTCACAGCGACACCACAGTCGGCCTGTTTGAGAGCAGGCGCGTCATTCACCCCGTCACCTGTCATGGCAACAATGTGCCCACGCTCCTGGAGGGCTTTGACAATTTCAAATTTATGCTCGGGGAAAACCCGCCCAAACCCATCTGCGGCTTCAACCGCACGTGCTGCATCAACCGGAATTTTATTCGGGTTCATATGGGATGAAAATATATCCGTCGCCTTCAGCAGATGCTCGCCCAGCCCCAGCTGGTGCGCAATTTCAGAGCCAATTGCGACATCGTCACCTGTGACCATTTTGACGGACAGGCCCAGCTTTTTCGCCTGAGCAATAGTCGCCGCCGCATCCGGACGAGGCGGATCCAGCATGGGCAGAAGCCCCAGCAAGGTCCAGCTCGCCCCGTCGTCATGCGAGACCGCCACACCCAGCGATCGCGTACCGTGACTGGCCAGCTCCGAGACCTTGCCGAAATATTCCGTCGTCGGGGAGTTGTCGTTCGAGCCAACCCGCTCTTCTTTAATCCCGCACAGCGTCGCGATAACCTGTGGTGCACCTTTGGCGTAACGGATCTTATGTCCGGCAGCATCCTGCACAATGCCGACTGTCTTCTTGTTGACGGGGTCGAACGGAATGAAATCCACCCGCTTGTATGCGGCCAGTGGATTGTTGTCAGGCAGTGCCTTGAGAACGGCAAGATCAATGGCATCCGTACTTTCCGCTCGTGTCGCCAAGGCGGCGGCAATGACGAGATCGTCGGCCTTCGCGGTGCCAAAGGGAATCGGGGCTTGCAGTGTCAGCTTGTTCTGCGTGAGTGTTCCGGTCTTGTCCGAGCACAGCACATCAACGCCCGCCAGTTCTTCAATCGCGGACAGGCGTGAAACAATGGCCTTCTGTCGCGAAAGCGCAAGGGCTCCGAGCGCCATTGTCACAGACATGACCGCAGGCATGGCAACCGGCACGGAAGCCACGAGGAGCACCAGTACAAACTGCGCAATCGCCCCGGCCTCGCTCCAATGCCAAGCGCCGTTATGGGCCAGATCCCGCCAGATCTGCGCCCCGACCAGCACAACGGCAAGCGCCGCCGCAAGGATAATCAGGAAGTCGCCGATACGCAGGACGGCCTGTTCTGCATGCGATTTACTACCCGCCGATGCGACCAGCTTTGCTGTACGACCAAAAAAGGTATTGTTTCCTGTCGCGACGACCAGACCGATCATGGACCCCTGACGCGCAATCGACCCGGAATAAGCGCCATCGCCGATTTTTTTCGAAACCGGCAAAGATTCGCCAGTCAGAGCCGCCTGATCGACAGACAGATATTTTCCGTCAATCAACAGAAGATCTGCGGGAACGATTTCTCCCGATGCAACCGTTACAACATCCCCCGGCACAAGATCAGTCGCATCAATGGTGCCCCATACACCGTCGCGACATGCAGACACCTTGAGAGCCAGCCCCTTTTTGAGAGCAGCAAGTGCATTGGCTGCCTTGTTGTCCTGCCAGAAGCCGATGGCCGCGTTATAGAGGAGCAAGCCGGAAATAACGAAAAAATCCGGCCAGTCTGCGCGCAGAAAAGAGATAACCGCTGCAATTTCGATCATCCAGGGAATTGGTCCCCAGAAATAGCCGAGAAGCTTTTTCCAGCGGCTTTCTTCATGGGCCTGAATGGCATTCGGACCGTCTTTGGCAAGACGATCCTGAGCTTCCATCGACGTCAGCCCCTTGGAAGATGTTTTTAATTCTGAAATTTTTGCTGAAATTTCCGCTGCATCCAAAGTCGTCGAACGACCCGCCTGACCTGTCGCTTGTGCTTTCACAGGCCCTTTGGGCGGAGTGGGTGCCTCAGGACTTAATGGAGGAGATGACATAACAAGCTCCAAAAAAAATATAAATGAATTTACTCTGCAATACCCGGAGAATATTTTATCGAAGTAGAATCATTCGTTAAAATGCGGAAAATTTATTTCAATGACAAAAATAAATTTTTATCGGTTTGGAACTTTTATTATTAAAGTATTCCCATATATTATTGCATAGATATTTATGATGTTTATTGATTTGACTTTATTTAAGAATTCGTAAATTTTAAAAATATCTCAAAATTCCAAAAGGATATTTTCAAGTCTGGCTTCCCGTGAACCGCTTGATGTTCAATCTTCATGAAATGGGCGCATCTCTCTGGACATCGCTTCGGATACACGTTCTCCTGCCTTGAACGACACGCCCATACAGGGCGTTCATGCGTTATGACTGCCAACGAACGGCAACGCTGCAACGTGGATGCAAGGAACTCTGAAGCAATGGCCCATCTCAGTCCTCTGGCCGGAAAAACACTTTCCTCTTCCCAGCTCACCGACATTCCCGCCCTGATCGCGGCCTATTATGATCGCAACCCCGATCCGGCCGTCTCCACGCAGCGCGTGTCGTTCGGAACCTCGGGCCATCGCGGCTCCTCGCTCCACACCAGTTTCAACGAAAACCATATCCTCGCCATCTGCGAGGCAATCTGTCGCCATCGCAAGGCCGAAGGAATTGATGGCCCCCTCTTTATCGGTATGGACAGCCACGCGCTTTCGGGTCCGGCACAGAAATCCGCAATCGAAGTGTTCGCGGCCCATGGCATTGACGTACGGATTGACGAACATGACGGCTATACGCCGACGCCGGTCATTTCCCATGCCATCCTGACCTACAACAAGGGCCGCACCACGGGCCTCGCCGATGGCGTGGTCATCACACCATCCCATAACCCTCCGGCAGATGGCGGGTTCAAGTATAACCCGACCAATGGCGGCCCCGCAGATACATCCATTACCAAAGCCATTCAGGACATGGCCAACGACTTCCTCGCCAACGGCCTGAAAGACGTCAAACGCCTGCCCTATGAACAGGCGCGGCAGGAAGCCTGCATCCAGGGCTACGATTTCATCACACCTTATGTGAACGATCTGGATTCCGTCATCGACATGCAGGCCATTCGGGACGCCGGCGTTAAGATTGGCATCGACCCTCTGGGCGGCGCAGCCGTCGCGTACTGGAAGCCCATTATCGACCGCTATGGTCTCAATGCCACCATTGTCAGCGATGTGGTGGACCCCACCTTCTCTTTCATGACAGCCGACTGGGACGGACAGATCCGCATGGACTGCTCTTCCCCCTATGCCATGGCGCGCCTGATCGAGATGGGAGACCGCTTCGACGTGGCCTTCGCCAATGATACGGATGCGGACCGCCACGGCATCGTCGCCATGCCCGACGGCCTGATGAACCCGAACCACTACCTTGCTGTGGCCATTTCCTACCTGTTCCAGAACCGTCCGGACTGGAGCCCGGAACTCGGCGTGGGCAAGACACTCGTCAGCAGCGGCCTGATCGACCGTGTTGCTGCCGAGATGGGGCGCAAACTGGTCGAAGTCCCGGTTGGCCTGAAGTGGTTTGTCCCCGGCCTGATGGACGGATCTCTGGGTTTTGGCGGCGAGGAAAGCGCAGGCGCCACGTTCCTGCGACGCGACGGTTCAGTCTGGACCACCGATAAGGATGGCCTCATTCTGGGCCTGCTGGCGGCTGAAATTACGGCCAAGACCGGCAAGAACCCGAGCGTCCATTATCACGAGATCATCGCCCGCCTCGGCACCCCATATTATGAGCGCATCGATGCGGCCGCCAATCCTGAACAGAAGGCCAAGCTCAGCAAGCTCGCGCCCGAACAGTTCCCGCTGGAGACGCTGGCCGGTGACAGGATCATCAGCAAGCTGACGCGCGCACCGGGTAATGATGCTCCGATCGGCGGGCTGAAAGTCGTCACCGAAAACGGCTGGTTCGCCGCCCGTCCGTCTGGCACGGAAGATGTCTACAAGATCTATGCAGAGAGTTTCGTCAGTGCGGATCACCTGCGCGCCATTCAGCAGGAAGCACAGGACGCCATTTCAAAAGTGTTCGCCGCCTGAAGCACGTTGCCCCCGGAGCAAACTCCGGGGGCAATGGCAGCGGGCATAAGATCACGCGTCAGGACAGACTTTGTCCTGACGCGTGAATTCTCCTCAGTTGTAAACCAGTTCAAAATAGATGCTGCGGCCGTAATCTTCTTTTGCTTCCAGCCGATTGAGATGCTCGCCGTAATACATCCGCGTATGCGATCCGGCCAGATTATAGACTTCGTATTTCAGGCGAAGACTGTCCGTAATATCGTTCCAGGCTCCGATATCCAGACTTGGCTGCGAGCCATAACCATACATCTGCGTCGGGTCGTCATTGAGGCCTTCAAGATACTTCGCGGAATACGAAAAGGACGCTTTGACGGCACCACGGATCTGCGGGATGTGCCATGTCACGCTACCATTAAAGACATATGAAGGCTGTTCGGTCAGCTGCTTCAGCTTGTATGAAACATTCACACCTTGATACGTCATCCGGCCGCGCATCCAGGTTCCGCTGGCATTGATGTCAAACGACTGCCTCCACGGTCCCTTGATGCTCTTATCCACCACCGAAACCTCGACCCCCATCAGAGACGAGTTGTTGGCGTTCCGTGGCTGCGTGACGTAGGTCAGCTCATCATTGATGATTTCCGTCGATCTGGTTGTATAGATGTCGTGTTTGATCATTTTGTCGAAGTAAGCGACACTGAAGACGCCTCTTCCACGATTGAAGAATTTATCGAGGGAAATATCGAAATTCTGAGCTTTGCGCGGCATCAGATTAGGATTTCCCCGTGACAGCGAGCAGTTGATATCTCCAGGCTGCGTATTCTGGGAGTCACCACAGCTATATTGTGCAGCCTGTGCAAGATCCGTTGGCTGCGGACGACCAACCGACTGACTATAAACCGCATGCAGAATCAGGTTCTTTGGAAATTCATGCACAAACGTCACGGAAGGGAGCGGATTGATGTAGCCACCCCGGTTTTTGTCAATTTTCCCTGTCGGGTTCGACGAACTGTCAGTGCCTGGAATAAAGGCGTTGAAATTTACCGAGTCAGCACGAACACCGGCTATGATCTGTGAGTTCCGCCACTTGTAGTGCAGCGAGACATACCCATCAAAAAGCTGTTCCTGATACCGGAAATACGCCAGCTGCGTGTAATTTTTGGATTTGGCCGGATCAAGGGTCTGCTTGTCCCAGGGGAAATTCGTCAGGTCAAAAAATGGTCCGTTCGGGTTCTGCATATCCGGAATGAACATGCTGGATGTCGCACTGCCACCGGGTTTATACCAGAGCTGATCTGAAGAATTGGTGGCATTCAGACTTCTCCATTCAAAACCGCTCGCAAATCCAAATCCGTGAAAATCCGGACTGAGATTGCGGGTGTAATCCAGACGAACGTTTGTAACCCCTTCATGATCACGATCGTATTCCTGCTGGACTGTCTGGAACGCGTAACCGCTGTTGAGGAGTTTGTTCATGTCGATAATGTCGACGAGATTGGCCACGTTTTCCCGGTTGATCGTATAATCGGCGTAAACAGCACCTTTCGCAGTCTCTTTCGGATACACCCGGGCAGTCACATAGGGTTCGTGATTATAATAATCTTCCCACGTGTATCCCGCACGCAATTTCAGCGTCGAGATATTGTCGTGCCAGCTCAGATTTCCCAGAACACCATTGGTATTCATCTGCCAGTTGTCTTTCCGGCCGATCGTCCGGGCACGGTAGATGTATTCACGGCCGGAAGTCGGGGTCTGGTTCCAGATCCCTGTATCATCAAGCAGGTATTCGTTGTGCTCCATAAAGGAGTTTTCCCACCTCTCGTAAGCATATCCCATAACGGAGGCACTGAATCCGCTGTTTTCGGGATGCCATTCAAGACGCGCGGCGCCGCCCAGAGAATTCAGATTATTTGAATAACTTCCGCCATCGACATAGCGAGGGGCGGTCATGCCATTCCAGCCCGGCGTGCTTGGATCATTGGGGCTGAGGATTTTTCCCTTGGTATTATAATAATTGTAGCTGTCTTCCTGCCACTTCTTGGTCGTGTTCCGGGTCCGGCTCTGATACCGGAATGAGGTCATGATGCCGAATTCCTTGTGTTTCCCGAACCGGTCAGAGAAAACAGCCTTGGCGCCCTGTCCAAAATGCGGCGACATCCCAGGAATTCGGTTGGCGCCCGCCGATCCTTTTTCGGTTCCGTAAATCCCGTATGCATTGATGTATTTATAGAGCCCGTCATGGTCGAAGGCGCTGCGCGGATTCATGTTGATGACCGCACCGATGGCACCCCCATCCTGTTCAGCCGTAAAAGTTTTGTAAATATCGTCTTCCCCGGTCATTTCGGCCGGAATGTTCTGCATATTCACGCGCCTGCGGATGCTGCCGCCGTCACTGATACTTGCAAGCGTCATGCCATCCAGTGTCGTCTGGTTAAGATCCGAGGAGACGCCGCGCACGCTAATATAACGCGGTTCGTCGCCATTACGGATCCCCGTGACACCCGGAAGCTGCGTCAGCAACTGGGCCATGGACGTCGCCCCGCCCAGATTGGACGCATCATCATAAGTGATCGAATCAACGACACCTGCAAAATTACGCTTGGTCCGCAATTCATGGCGACTTCCCCTTACAGTCAGGTTGTCCACCATATCAGCTTCAGAACTGGTCGATTTTCTGGAAGCCCCTGCACGCAAGGTGATGTTTTTCGGATTGGATACCTCAACCTTGAAGGCATGTTTGCCAAGAAGCCTGCGCAGGGCCTTCAGATTGTCCATTTTCCCGTAAAGGGGGGCAGAACGCAGACCGTTTGCCGCATTGGCATCGAAGGCGACATGCACACCGGTCTGGCGGCTAAAAGCCGTCAGAGCGGATGTCAGGGACTGGGCAGGGAGAGAAAAAACGTTCTGTGAATCCTGGGCGAAAGCGACAACAGGCACAAGACACGGAACGGAAACTGAAAGCGCAAACGCGAAAGACCGACTTGAGAAAGACATTCTGGAGCCTTGAACTGGAATAAACGGAGATCTGCTCTCGCTGCGCGGGACATTTACTGGTTTCTGATTATTTCTCTTGTTAATCTTTTGTTTCATTTAACGTTTTGTAATGACATTTTCTGTCAATTTTGCACTAGCCCACGATATTTTCTGGTTCTAGATCTTCCGAATAAAGCGTGACTTTCCCGCTACGGGGAATGCGACAGGGCGAAAAACCCTTTCAGTATATTTTGTAAAAATTTATCACGCTTATTTGAAATTACGCGAAACAGGAAAGAACTCATCGGACTTTATTACAGTCACCTGAATATGATTTTCGTCATATCCGGAATGCCCATAATAGTCTCTTCCGAACCTCACTGTTTACTGCCGTGGCGAGGCGTGAACAGCTTTTCCCCGTGTATCTTTTTCTGATGCCCGTCCCCTCAACGGAGGCCTGAAAACCGATGCTGTCTCGACCTGAAATCCTGATTGTCGGAGGTGGTGTTGCCGGCCTTTCTCTCGCAACACGCCTCGGAAAGTCGATGGGGAAACCCGGAAAAGCGCGTATCACGCTGATCGACAAAAGCTTCTCCCATGTCTGGAAACCAATGCTGCACTGCTTTGCCTCCGGCACGCTCAGCAATGAAAACGACAAGGTGAATTTCATCTCACAGGCCAGCGGTCATCATTTTGAGTTCTGGCCCGGCGAAGTTGCTTCCATTGACCGCGAAAACCGCGAAGTGATCCTCAGCCCGCTTCTGGAAGCCGACGGTTCGGTCATTCTGGAAAGCCGCCGCATGAAGTATGACACCATCGTCATTGCGATCGGCAGTTGCGCCAATGATTTCGGCACGCCGGGCGTTAAAGATCACTGCATGTCCATCGACAATCTCGTGGAGGCCAACGCTTTCAACGAGAAATTCCGTATGGAACTGCTTCGCGCGTTCGCCAACACCTCGGAACTGGACATCGCGATTGTCGGGGGCGGTGCGACCGGCGTTCAGCTTGCCGCGGAACTGCACAAGGCTCTGGAGATCGTTGGACCCTATAATCTGCACGCTTTCGGCAAGGCGCCCCCCAAGCTGCATGTCACGCTGCTTCAGTCAGGCGCGCGTATCCTTCCCGCTTTTCCGGAATCCGTTTCTGCGGCTGCCCAGAAGGAACTTGAGCATATCGGCGTGACCGTTCAGACCAATGCCCGCGTTGCGGGGGCGGATGCCCACGGCTTTATTCTGAAAGACGGATCCTACGTCCCCGCCAAGCTGCGTGTCTGGGCGGCAGGCGTCAAAGCCCCCGAAGTCACCACCGCCTATGGCGGACTGGCGATCAACCGCACTGGTCAGATCCTCGTCAATCCGAACCTCTCATCCATTGATGACGAACGTATTTTCGCGCTTGGAGACTGCTCTTTCATTCAGGATGACCCCCTGCCCGCCACGGCTCAGGTCGCGGGACAGCAGGCCAAACATCTTGCCCGGTATCTCCCCGCATGGATCGAACATGGCCGGAAAGTCCCGGGCTGCGTCTTCCATAACAAGGGCGCGATCGTGGCTCTTGGAAAATATAACGGCTGGGCGGCCCTCCCCGGCGGCACCGTCTGGGGCGGAGGCATTTCACACGGCTTCTCGGCACGCATGGCGCATCTGATGCTCTACCGCCAGCACCAGATGGAACTTTTCGGCTATTACCGGGGTCTGATGTCCTGTTATTCGGACTGGGTCGAAACCTTTGTCCGCCCTTCAGTCCGACTGGACTGAGGAGAAGCAGCCCCGTTACATCATGACGTGCAAAACCGTTCCGGAGAGTTTTTCCTGAACTCAGGCGCTCTGGCTTCCGCGGATCAGACGATGGATGAAGGCGAGCTTGTGCATGACTCCTGCCGTCAGCACGAACGGATAGAAATCCGCTAGCCCCATCGAGCGGTTCAGGCTGTTTACCGCATAGGTCAGGGGCAGCCAGGCCTGCATGATGTCTTCGAAAGACGCTTCCGTATAAGGGTCTCCCAACGTCCGACCAGAAGCATGACCGATCCCCTCAAGCCGCGGATTCACGCTGACTCCGAAGGCACACGCAGTCTCGAGCGTAGAGACGATATGCAGGTAATGCGCCCAGGTTTCCGCAAAATCCTCCCAAGGGTGAGAGGTCGCATAGACGCTGACGTGACTCTCCTGCCATTTGGGCGGCGGAGGGCTGTCATAATAGACCTGAAGCGCCTGCTGGTAATCCGCCCTGTCATCTCCGAAGACGGCTCGGCACTCATCCAGTTTTCCGGCATCACGCACCAGAAGATTCCAGTAATAATGTCCGATCTCATGCCGGAAATGCCCCAGGAGCGTACGGTAATACTCTCCCATCTCGATCCGCATCCGCTCACGGGACGCATCATCGGCTTCACGGATCGCAAGAGTGATGACGCCGTTGGAGTGCCCCGTCATGACGGATGAAGAGCCATCGGGCGCATCATCAAGGAAGTCGAACACCAGCCCGTTTTCAGGGTCCTGCCGCCGATTCCGGATGGGCAGCTTCAGGCGCAGCAGCGTGTAGAACAGGCGGTGCTTGGCGACTTCTATTTTCCGCCACCGCTCAAGGTTTTCAGCCGTATCAAGGCTTGGGATCGTACGGTTGAAACTGCACGCAAAACAGAACGGCCTGCCATTATTGGGATCAGGCTCTGCCAACCAGTTGCAGACGCCATAGTCGTGATTGGAGCAGTAGAGCACGCTTTCCTGACGGGCCGAAGGCTCCAGCGGACGCCACAAGCGTTCTCCAGCCGGGTCCAGCGCAGTCAGCAGCGACTGTTCTGGCAGATACCCGATCGGATGGCGGCAATGCTCGCAAACCGTGTTTTCAAAAAAGAGAATCTGTCCGCAGGACTGGCACTCAAAGAGCTTCATAGGATCGCATTACACCGGGTTGCCCGATCATGACCAGTTCCGGGGTATCGCTCCCGGATAGAAAAGGCTCCGCCCGCATCGTCACATCAAACGTCGCGCGGCACCGGTCGAGCATTCCTGAAATGGGCGCGGCCTCCTCAGGGCGGCCGGCAACCGCCAGCGGAATGTGATGCTGCGCCACCGTGAGCCCGGACGTGGTGTCAAAACCGACCCAGCCGCTCTCCGGAATCCAGGCCTCGGCCCAGGCATGCAGGTCACAGCTCAGGCCTTCGGCGTCATCCGGCTGGATCAGATAGCCGGACACGAACCGCGCCGAAAACCCCAGATGCCGCAGGACCGTCACCAGAAGCCATGCGCTGTCACGGCATGAACCGCTTTCCCGCCGCAACGTCTCTTCCGGTGCCCACACGCCCGGCTCAAGCCTGCGCTGATAGGTCAGACGCTCCGCCACGGCACGGTTGAGGTCCGCCACCACGGATGGGGCCCTCTGCTCACCCGCCACCCGCCAGGCCTCGACAAACCGGGACACCTGCGTCCCAGCCGCATCCACATCCCGGTAGGCCGCACAGAGCGGCATTTCCACCCCTTCGGCCGCATCCTGCCGGCTGCCCAGATCTACGTCCATGCTGACCGATACATCAAACGCCGTCACACGCTCCGGAACCCGGATTTCCGCCACGCGATTGCCATACGCATCCTGACGCCACAGCACATCCGCATTGTCCGGCGACACGTCGAGCGCATAATTCCGGATAATTGGCTCCACCCGGGACACCGGGCACAGCCGCACGGTCTGGCGTCCCAGAAAGACAGGCCGGTCATACTGATATCGGGTATGGTGGCGCAGTATGACGCGGGAATTCATGCTTGGCAGGCCCTGTGGACAATCAGTTTCAGAAACGCGTTCCAGGCACAGGATTTTCGGGCCATCCCGCTCCGGCAACCACCGGGTCTGATGGCAGTTCAGAACATTACCCTATCAGCCCTGTCGGGAACCGCAACAATTTCCACCAGACTTTTCCCGATCTGTCCAAACGCCAAATTTCACGCTTGGCAAAGCGCCGGAATCTTGCTCCGTTAATAAACTATCGTAATGAACCGGCACGGCTGATCGGATTTTCCCTCAGCACACAGGGTCGGGGAAAAACAGGGTGTGAGGCAGAGAATGAACAAGCCGGTTTTGCAGTCTCCCAATCCCTCCGCGACCACTCCCTCCACGAACAGTCTCTCCGCACTGCCCCCCGCGAAGGCTGCGGCAGGCATTTTCGCCGCCTATGACACGCCGGATTTCTTTTGCGAACTCATGCGCCGGACGGACGAAATGCCGTCGTCGCTCAAGACCGTGCGCGACCGTCTGGCCGGTTTTGATCTGTCGGAACTGCGCCATCGCACCAGCACGGCCGAGACCCAGCTCTATCGACTGGGCATCACCTTCACCGTCTATTCCGACCGCGAAGCGATCGACCGCATTCTCCCCTTCGATATGATCCCGCGCGTTCTGACTGCCTCGGAATGGGAGCATATCGACCGCGGCGTGCAGCAGCGCGTCAGGGCCCTCAACCTGTTCCTGCGCGACATCTACCACGAGCGTCATGTCCTGCGGGACGGCATCATTCCGGCCAGTCTGGTGCTCGGCAACCCCAATTACTGCGAAGCCATGGTCGGCGTCCGCGTTCCGGGGGACGTCTACGTCCATATTAACGGAACCGACCTGATCCGCGACAGCAGTGGCCGTTTCATGGTCCTGGAAGACAATGCGCGCACGCCGTCGGGCGTCTCCTATGTCATCGAGAACCGGCACATGATGCTGCGCCTGATGCCCGACCTTGCCTCAGGCATGCCGCTGCGTTCGGTTGAGGAATACGGCCTCAAGCTGCATCAGACCCTGTGCGAGGTCGCGCCCGAGGGCGTGACCGATCCGCAGGTCGTCCTGTTCTCGCCGGGCATCTACAATTCCGCCTATTTCGAACATGTCTTTCTGGCCCGCGAGATGGGCGTGCCCCTCGTCGAAGGCCGGGACCTGATCGTCGAGAACCATCGCGTCTACATGCGCACGGTCGCAGGCCTCCGCCCCGTCCATTCGATCTATCGTCGCCTCAATGACGAGTATCTGGACCCGTTGGCGTTCAATCCGGACAGCATGCTCGGCGTGCCCGGTCTCGTAGAGGCCTATCGCCGTGGAAATGTCACCTTGGCCAATGCGCTGGGAACGGGAGTTGCGGACGACAAGGCCGTCTATGCCTACATGCCCCGTCTCATCCGCTATTATCTTGGCGAAGACCCGATCCTCGACAGCGTCCAGACTCATATCTGCGCCGAGCCGGAGGGACTGGCCTACACGCTCGCCAACATGGACAAACTCGTTATCAAGCCCGTCGGCGAGTCGGGCGGGTATGGTCTGCTGATCGGCTCGCAGGCCACGCAGACCGAACTGGACGAATTCCGCGCCAAGCTGCTCGAAGATCCCTCCAATTATATCAGCCAGCCCGTCATCGACCTCTCGGTCTCCCCCACGCTCTGTCCCAGCGGCGTGGAGGCGCGGCACGTGGATCTGAGGCCCTTTGCCCTGACGGGGAAAAACACATGGGTTCTCCCCGGCGGTCTGTCCCGCGTGGCCCTTCGCAAAGGCTCGCTGGTCGTTAATTCTTCACAGGGCGGCGGCTCGAAAGACACCTGGGTGATGGCCCGATGACACAGACTGGCACACGCTTTCCCGCCATGCTCGCCAATCTTAACACGCTGCTGTCGCGCTATGGCGAAAGCATGATGTGGCTCGCCCGCTATATGGAGCGGATCGAGAATCTGGCCCGTATTCTGGAAGTAACGGAAGCCTTCGTCCGCAATCCCGACGGCAGTCCGGGATGGGATTCCATCCTTCAGATCAACTCGGATGAGGAGCGCTATGCCGCCCTCTATGCGCTGCCCGCGACGGAAGACAATATCCTCGCCTTCTACATCACGGAAAATACCAACCCCACCTCCATCCGCGCCATGGCGCACATGGTTCGGGAAAACGCCCGTTCGGCGCGCCCGCTGATCTCAACTGAAATGTGGATGCAGCTCAACATCTTCACCCAGAGCATGATGGAGCTTTCAACGCCCGACATCCGCCGTAATGGCCTGTCCGGGCTGTGCAACCGCATTAAACAGGACTGCCAGACGCATTTCGGCGTCACCGAGGGCACGCTGTACCGCGATCAGGCATGGCTGTTCTATCTGCTGGGGAAATATCTGGAGCGTTCCGACCAGATCACCCGTCTGATCGACATCCGCTATCACACGCTGCTGCCCGGCGGCGAAACCTTCGGCTCGCAGCTGGATCTGACGCAGTGGGGGTCCGTCCTGCGCTCGGCCGCCGCCTATCACGCCTTCCGCCGCCTCCAGCCCGTGACAACCACACCCGCCAATGTCGTGGGATTTCTGCTCAAGAACGAGGGCTTTCCGCGGTCGCTGATGCTCAATCTGCGGCAGGTGGAAAGCACGCTGAACGCCCTGTCCACACACTACAATCTCCGCCACCAGTGCGGGCCGCTTCAGGAACGCATCATTAATCTAAGAGCCACGCTCGAAGACCAGACGGCCGAGGACATCATTTCCCGCGGACTGCATGAATATATGACCTACATCCAGGACGAACTCTCAGCCCTGCAGGCGGAAGTCTCCGTCACATTCTGGCCGGCCGCCCCGGTCATAACGCGGCAGAAGGCCCTCAGTCCGGAGTAACTCCGGAACCGGGACGGGGCACGTCCGCAATCTTCAGGGCTATGCCTGCATCCCGCAAAAGCCCGGCGCGGACGGGATCAATCCCGTCATCGGTAATCACGACATCAAATTCGGACAGGAGCGCCAGCCGGTTCATGGCCGAAGTGTCGAACTTCCGGCTGTCCGCCAGAAGAACGCGGCAATCCGCAACGTCCATAAGGGCACGCTTGGCCTGGATGATGTCCTCGACCTGATGATAGGCCGCCATTCCAGAGACTGCCGCTGCCGACACGAATGCCGTGTTGATCCGCATGGACCTCACGGTCTGTTCGCAGATCCTGCCCACAAAGGCGTCGAACGTCGGACTGTACCGCCCCCCGAGACCAATCAACCCGACCGTCTCGCAAGGCCCCAGACGGCTGACGAGCCCACGGCTGTTCGTCACGACCGTCAATCCGGCAATGTCGAACAATCTGTCTGCCATTGCTCCGGCAGTCGTGGAATCATCGAGCGCTATGGTGTCGCCCTGGCTGACCATGGAGGCGGCCAGCGTCGCAATCGCCTGTTTTTCGGCAACAGCCTGCCCTCTTCGATACATCACGCTGCCCGCTGCGCTGATGTTCGGAAGAGCCGTAATATCTGCTCCGACCCGCCGCACCAGCCCCTGCGCGCAGAGTGCCAGCAAATCCCGGTTGATCGACGCCCGACTGAGCGAAAAGCGTTTCAGCAGGTCCGCGACCGGCACCACGCCATGTTCGGTGACATAATCAAGGATCCCGCGCCGGCGGCCGGACAGTGCCTGCCCTTCCGTAAGCAGGGCATTCATCATGCAGGAACCTTCGGAGACACCACGTCACGCACGCTCTCGACCAGATCCATAAAATCCGCAGGATCCCAGCCTGCCCGGCCAATCAGCACGCCGTCCACATCCGGCAGGGCCACATAATCGCGGATATTGCCCCGCGAAACGCTCCCGCCATAAAGCAGCGGAATCCGCACGGAGCTGCCCTGACCCACGATCCCCTGCACGACGCCGCGCAGCGTCGTATGGATCTGCGAGACGAAAGCCGGTTCGGCAGGACGGCCTGCCGCTCCAATGGCCCAGACGGGCTCATAGACCACCAGAACCCGTTCAAGGTCTTCCTGTGAAACCCCGTGCAGCGCGATTTTCGTCTGCCGCGCCAGAGTCTCCTGCGAAACGCCGAATTCATATTCGTCCAGCGTATCGCCAATGCAGATCAGGGGACGCAGACCATGCCGGAGCGCTGCGCGGACCTTCAGATTGACCGTCCAGTCCGTCTCCCCGAAGTGCAGCCGACGCTCCGAATGCCCCAACACAACAATGGACGCACCGCATTCAGCGATCATCGGCGCGGAAATTTCGCCCGTCCACGCCCCGTTCTCTTCCCAGTACATGTTCTGCGCGCCAACCATCAGGGGACTGTCATGAAGGACCGCTCCCACATCCCGCAGAGACGTGGCGGGCGGGGCCAGAAAACACCGGACGCCTTCGGGGGGCCGAAAAAACGCGAGGGCCCGGGCGTCCGCAATGGCTGCGGCCGGCCCCTTGTTCATTTTCCAGTTCGTCCCGATCCAGATGCTTTTCTGACTCACGATGCCTCTCCCGACAGCTTTCCGACCTGCTGGATCGTCACGACGACTCTCCCGCCCCCAGAGCGGCCAGCAATCTCTTTAGCGTTAAACAATAACGAAAAAAACGTCATGTGTCTCATGAATAACGATACATCTCGCAACTCCGGGTCAGCCTAGCGCAGAACGGGCCGCCTCTTTCCAGCATCCGTCATGTTGCCAACCCGCCTCCGCGCGCCCATACAGGCAACACGATACTGCAGGTCCCACCTGGGATGGCCTCGCTGATTTTTGCTGGAATTCAGCCGCCCGGCGTATATGGCCTGCTTCTGGAAACGGAGCACGCACATGACCCGAGAAACAGCCGCAACCGTTTTCCTGATGGCCCGGAACATTCCCTTCAGCATTCATGATTATGACTATGCCCCTAATGGCGGTCTGATCGGAATGCAGGCTGCGGATGCGATCGGCGTGCCACCTGAAGACGTGCTCAAGACGCTGGTTGTCGAAGTGGACAAGAAACAGGCGGTCTGCGTCGTGGCCCCTGCGCATCAGCGCATGAATCTCAAGAAGGTCGCCGCCCTGTTCGACGGGCGCAATGCCCGCATGATGAGCCCTGAAAAGGCGCATGATCTAACCGGCTTCGAGTCCGGTGGAACCAGCCCGTTCGGATCGAAAACGCCGATCCCGGTCGTCCTGTCACAGGACGCAATGCCGCGTGCGCATGTCTACATCAATGCGGGCGGTCAGGGGCTGGTCGTGCGGATCACGCCCGCGGATGCGCAGCGCGCCACGGATGCCACGGTTGCCGATATCGCCGCAGACTGAGCCCCATGAGCGTTTCCGACAATGCTGCAACGCGCAAGCTCTCTCCCGAGCTTGCACTGTCCGGACCACAGATGGATCTGCTGCATCGCGTGGTTTCATTCTGCGAATGCCACCGAAAGGACGACAGCGCCCTTTTCATTATTGCAGGCGTGGCAGGCACAGGAAAAAGCGTCGTCCTGAATGCGATCTTCAATACGCTTCAGACCCGGGCGCGGAGCGGCTCACCTGCCGATCCACTGAAGGATCTGCGGAACATGCTGATCGTCAACCATCCGGAAATGCTCAAGCTCTATCGCAACATCGCGGCCACGATGCCAAACCTGCGCAAAAGCGATTACGAGCGCCCGACAACGTTCATCAATGAATCCGCAAAGACCGGAAAACACGCAGATATCGTTCTGGTGGACGAAGCGCACCTGCTCTTGACGCGACCAGACCGGTACAATCATTTTTCCCAGCAGAACCATCTGGAGGAACTCCTGCGCTGGGCACGGATCGTGGTGGTCGTGTTTGATCCGTTACAGGTACTGAAATTCAAGAGCCACTGGTCTACCGATCTTCTTGAGAGCTTCCGCAAAGGCCGTCCCTCCGAAACCTTCCATCTCGAAACCCAGTTCCGTGTTGCGGCCAGTCAGGCCACGTGGTCGTGGATTGATGCTCTGGGACAGGGCAGGATCCTGCCACGCCCGCAAGATCCGGGCTTCGATCTGCGGATCTATGACGACTGTGCGAAGCTTTACGCGGATCTGCGTGACTGCAACGCAAAACACGGCCTCTGTCGTCTGCTCTCGACCTATGACTATCCCTACACGCTCAATGGTGAAGACCATTTCATCACCGAAGGTGCTTTCCATCTGCGCTGGGACCGCTCCCTGCCAAGCGAAAAACTGCCCTGGGCCGAGCGCCCCGATACGATTGACGAGGTGGGGTCTGTCTATACCATTCAGGGGTTCGACCTGAATTATGCCGGCGTCATCCTTGGGCCTTCACTCTTTTACGACGCAGAACACGACCAGATCGGCGTACGGCCAGAGCGGTATGAAGACACCGCGGCCTTTCAAGGGCGAAAGGGGATCACTGCACCCGAAGAAGCAAAAAAGCGCGTTATTCTCAACGCCCTGAACGTCATCCTCACGCGCGGCATTCATGGGCTGTTCCTGTATGCCCATGATCCTGCCCTGCGAAACCGGCTCCTGCAACGCTGATCTTCCGTATTCACGTGGGCGTGGGTTGTCATGGCGCAGCCATTCTGTTCCTTTACCGGTAAAGGAGACTTAACCATGGCTCGTCAGACATTTCTGGCTTTCGCTTTCAGCGTCGGTATTTCAGCTCTCACCACCGCGTCCCCTCTTCTCGCCGCAGAAACCGTGGACAAAGGCACGCTTTCATCCGGCAATGTGCAGGTCATCGGACGGTTTTCCAACGCCCAGCCCTCCGGCATTGCCGTTCTGCCTGATGGGCGCATGGTGCTCGGCTTCCCCCGCAGCGCCCATGAACATTCGGGGCCCAGACTTGCGCTGTATGCGAAAGGCAAGCTGACCCCCTTCCCCGATGCCGCCTCACAGGAGCAGTTCGTCTCTCCGCTTGGCATGACGGTGGATGCCAACGGACAGCTCTGGGTGCTGGATGAAGGCATGGTGGCTGGCACGGGAACCGTGGCGGGTGCACAGAAGCTGTTCCGGATAGACCCCGCCAACGGGAAAATCGCGCAGGTTATCCCGCTTGGCGCTCCGGCACTTCTGCCAGACAGCCACCTCAATGACGTCCGCATTGACCTGACCCATGGCAAAGCGGGCAGCGCGTTCATTTCGGACACTTCCGTCGATGTGCATCCCGCACTGATTGTCGTCGATCTGGCTACAGGACATCAGCGTCGCATTCTCGCGGACACGGTCTCAGTCATGCCCGTCCAGGGCTTTGTGGCCATGATGGATGGCGTGACAGGGCGCTATGATCCAGCACATGCCATCGTCCCTCAGGGCGGGGTGAACGGCATTGCCATCAGTCCCGATCAGCAGACGCTTTACTGGCAGCCGCTGAGCAGCCGCCGCCTCTATTCCGCGCCCACCGCCGTCCTGTCCGATCCAAAAATCAGCGAAACCGATCTGGAGCGGGCCGTAAAGGATGAAGGCGAAACCGGGATGAGCGATGGCATAGCCACCGGCCCGGATGGATCGCTCTACATCACGGATAACGAACGTCACGCAATCCTGAGACATCGTCCTGACGGTCAGATCTCGGTCGTTGCCCATGATCCGCGCCTGACTGAACCCGATGGCCTAACCTACGCCAATGGCGCGTTCTACGGCACAGTTGGGCAGTGGGCGCGTCTGCCGGTATTTCATGACGGTAAAGACCTCGAAGTCATGCCATATATTGTCGTGAAGATCGCGCCTCTTGACTGAAACCACATTCCCACCGGAGGCGCTCCCCAGCCCTCCGGCACTGCCATTCAATAACTTCTGCAATCCTTCCCGATCCAGCCGGGGAATGCATGAAAGAGCAATTTCAGAGAGGCCAAAGTTCTCTTCCAGAATTTTTACCGCTCTGTATTCGTAAATCGCATACCTTTATCGACTGAAAATCCAAAACCAACCCGGAATAGAAAACACAGAGACACCTGCTCATACCGACAAAATCATTTTACCATAGAGTATTCTTAAGGCGCCAAAAATTAAAACCATATAATCATTACAATATAGTATTCAGTTAGTAAATATATATGTTAATCAAACATCCTTAATCCTAAATATTTTTCTGATTTTTCTGCCAAAAGATAAAGCATGATTACTTTTCTGATGTTTTTTATTTAAATTTATAGCCGAAAAAATATTTATTTTGTCATTGAAACTCAATTTCCCAAAATAATTTATAAAAAAATCTTCCGAAAAAGGAATTTTTATATAATTTTTCCCAATTTTGTTAATTTCCGCACCAATTATTTCGTAATCGACCTCTATATAATCACAGTCATAAAAACAAAAACATTTCCTTTGTTCAATATTTACAACAACAGGAGAAAATCTACTATCTTCAAATGGTGTCTCTGACCAGAAAAAACCCGAAATCGAATAAAAAAAACTCATCATGTAACCATGCTTATTGAGAATAAGAAATAAATCCTTACTTTCTTTATATGGAATAAAATTATAAACAAAAGAATAGTAATTTTTATATATATCTTTATCATTAAAATAGATCTGATTTTTAATACATATTTTTGATTTTTCAGAAATAGTAAATTCAAGATAATAGTTAAGTATATTCTCAAGTATTTTTTTTGTAGACAATAGACTTCCCTCCCCCAATTCACCACGAATCACAGAACTTATGATTTTTCTTTTTTCAAGATAATATAATGATAAATGTCCTATACCCGGGAGAATTATTGTATTTATTTTATTTAAATATTTATCTATTAAATAAAATGTCTTGACGTCATCTTTAATCGATAAATCAAGTATTACTATAAATTTATCTTGTTTCTTTGGCGAAAGATGTGATATTTTAACGTTTTTAAGGCAGTAATTTTCTATGTAGCTACTGTTTAATTTATCAAACAGTAGCCTCTCTTCACTATCATTTAAATTCATTTCGCTTTCTGATAAAGATAAATATGGGCTACATACAATACACAAGTCCACTTCTATATATGTTGAAATATAAAATGCAAAAAATCCTCCCATAGAATGACTAATTATTATTATGCGAGAAAAATTGCTTAGAAAGCTTTTTAGAAAATCAAGCGCAGATTCAGTAGAGTTATTTATGAAGAAATCTCTTTTTTTATTAGTTATTCCCAAAATATTGAAATCTTCAAAACTATCCTCTAATAGAATATATTTATCAGCTTCATCTTCATGGCCTATACCGCTTATTGATATGATAATTGTATCTTTTATACTTTTTGCCGTTAAATTTCCTTTTGAAGGAGAAAAATTTATTGACATAAAATCATTATGGAAAATCATATTTTCTCCATTTATAAAATAAATATTTATATTATTATATAAATAATCATTAACCATGATATAATTAGAAATTTATTTATACATTTTATGTAAAGATTTATGAATAACCGGCGCATTCCACAAAATGCATTATTTCTTTTGATTATATTTATATCTGAATCTTTCTAGATTTAGAAACGATCGTAAGGCAATCGAGTTCCTTAAAACTAGTCCATGAAAATATTTTTATTTAAATCCGTGCTGATGGAAAATAACCTCATTAAACTCCTAAATCACATGCTATCAGTTACGAATCGAACATGAATGCTCGATTTTTTTGGCTGCATAAGATACTGTGCACTAATTGTGTATGTTATAAACACTTAAATAATAGAAATTATATTATAATAAATACAATTTAGTTTCAACTACTGACAAACTTTCTTCACTCTTAAACCGCTATTGTTTTGACCAATCAGATAACGTGTAGGTCTTAGAGTCTATTTTTAATAAATTACCTAGAACTATAGATATACTTTTGGGCAAGTAATTATATAATTATTGAAATTCTATAGTTATTTAAGTTATTTCTATTTTTGTTTGTGATATAAAAATAACTAATACAGATCTGCTGCAAGGGGCATGCAGGACTTTCCTGCGTGACGCAATTGCCGAAACCGGAGACGCTTCTCGCTCCCAGTAGCTTGAGAGGCGACATCGCAAAAAAGATCGCATATCACGCGTCTCATTTTCGATTTTCCGCAAGACACGCTCTTGTTTGAAATCGGCCCTTATTGCTGGGTATTCTTTTCCAAAGTCGGCCATCGGCCCGGGAATTATTTCGGTGGAGCCGTACGAGAAAATTATAGAGCCGCCAATGTCATTATGACTAGACTCAGCCCCCTAAGGGGAAAAATCATTAAATTAGATTGAAGAGACCTGGTGGAGAGAGTTGGATTCGAACCAACGTAGGCGTACGCCAGCGGATTTACAGTCCGCCCCCTTTAGCCACTCGGGCACCTCTCCGGGTCGGCGGTTCAGATATGGCGGATTGACGGCTATGTCAATCGCCTGTTGTCGATTATATGCTTTTTATGGCCAGAAGATCTCCCTCCCGTTCCGCCCCCGACCGTTCCACGGATCGCTCCTCCCCTCCTTCCGCACACGCTGAGCAGCCGTCTCGCTCATCCAGTGAGCGCTCTGGCGGCCGCGGTGGCCGATCCGGTCGTGGCCATGCCGGCAATTCCGGTTCCGGCTACTGGATTTATGGGCATCATGCCGTACAGGCGGCTCTTGCCAATCCTGAGCGGGTCATCCATGATTTTCTGGCGACGCGCGAAGCTGCGACATCTTTTGAAGGTGCCTCACACAAGCCGCAGATCGTGGACCGTGAGCGCCTCGACAAGCTCTGTGAGCGCGATGCCGTGCATCAGGGTGTCTGCCTGAGGGTTGAGCCTCTGGAAACGCTTGCCATTCCCGATATCGTTGAACGGACAGGACCGGTTCTGGTGCTGGATCAGGTGACGGATCCGCGCAATATCGGCGCCATTCTCAGATCTGCTGCGGCTTTCGGGGCGGCTGCCCTCCTCGTTCAGGATCGCAATGCCCCCCAGGAAAGTGGCGCCATGGCGAAAGCAGCCTCAGGCGCCCTCGACGTCGTTCCCATCCTGCGTGAGGTCAACCTCTCCCGCGCGCTTCAGGCACTTCAGGCTGAGAATTTCTGGGTTGTTGGTCTGGATGCCGGGGGCACACGGCTCGACGGAAAGGGGTTCGCCGGACGTCGTGTGGCACTGGTTCTCGGAGCTGAAGGAGCCGGACTGCGCCGTCTGACGCGCGAAACCTGTGACGAAATCGCCAGCGTCTACATGCCCGGCGAAATGGAAAGCCTCAACGTCTCCAACGCTGCGGCCGTTGCGCTGTACGAACTCGTACGGCCAGTCTGACTGGCAGTCCGGGAGCCACCACGACGGCTCCCGGACTGCTTCAAGGATTCAGTTAGGGCCCGATGTAGCGGACGGATAATCGATGTATCCTTCTGCCCCCTGGCTGTACCAGGTCTTCATATTGTCTGGATCAAGGGCGATGCCGCGCGCAAAACGCTCCGGCAGGTCGGGATTCGAGATGAACTTCCGACCAAAGGCAATCGCGTCAGCATAGCCTTGTATCAGAGCTTCCTGCGCCGTCTCGAACGTATAGTCCTGATTGAGGACCAGCGGGCGGGTAAAGACCTTGCGGATCTGTGGAGACAGTTTGGGCTGATCCGTCTTGCCGAAAGTTCCGTCCGGACCCGGTTCGCGCAGTTCGAGCCAGGCGACGCCCAGATCCTGAAGCAGTCTGGCGGCCGGCACAAAAACCGTCTCCGGTGCGCTGTCGATGCAGCCCTGCGTATCGCCATTCGGTGACAGGCGAACACCTGTGCGTTCCGCGCCGATCGCACCAATCACACGTTCGGTCACTTCACGCAGGAGCCGGATGCGGTTTTCCGGCGAACCCCCATAGTCATCGGTGCGAAGATTCGTCCCGTCCCTCAGGAATTCGTCAATGAGGTAGCCATTGGCCGCATGGATCTGCACACCGTCGAAACCCGCACGGATGGCGTTGTGTGCAGCAGTCTCGTAATCGTTCAGGATGCGGCTGATATCGGCGGCATCAATGGCACGCGCCTGTTCGTAGGGCTTTTTGCCTTCATAGGTATGAACCTCACCCGGAGCGGTGGTCGCGGAAGCCGAAACGGGCTGCGTCCCCGTGACGGAAGAATGGACCATCCGCCCCATATGCCAGAGCTGACAGACGATCTTGCCGCCTTTGGCGTGAACCGCGGCCACGATCGGCTTCCAGGCCTCGACCTGCTCATCCGACCAGATGCCCGGGGCAAACGGCCAGCCCAGCCCCTCGCGGGAAATACCCGTGGCTTCGGTGATGATCAGTCCAGCACTGCTGCGCTGGGCGTAGTATTCCGCCATGATCGGCGTCGGAACGGCGTTTCTGTCGGCGCGCGCACGCGTCAGCGGAGACATCAGAATCCGGTTCTTTGCATGAATGGGACCGAAATCAATCGAATCGAACAGCGTTGGCATCCTGTTTTTCCTTCAATGGACTGATCACCATATTGTTCGATAAAATTCGAACAAAGCAAGTGTTGCGATAAAACTTCAGGAAAGGGATAAGACCTCATGGCTGCCTACGACCATCCCGACCCCGCGACATTCGAACTGATTCTTGTGCTGCGCGCGCTGGCTGATCCTGCGCGTCTGGACATCGTGCGGCATCTGGGCCGGGTGGGAGAGGCCAACTGCGCCACGCTGATCGGGACGCGGCCCAAATCCAGCATGTCGCACCATTTTCAGGTCCTGCGTGAAAGCGGCGTCCTGCGAACGCGCATCGAAGGCGTGCAGCACCGCAATTCCCTGCGGCTTGCCGAGCTTGACGCACGGTTTCCCGGACTGATGACGGCCATTCTGAACGCAGCCTGAGGACGGCTTCAGTTCGTGCGCCAGATTTCTTCGTGAATGCAGGTAGCAAAAATCAGCCAGACGAAAAACGGCACCTGCATTGAGGCAGCCTTGCAGTCCACCTTGTGCGCCGCACAGATCGAAGCCCCGGACGTCATGATCAGGCCAACACAGATGGCCAGACCCGTTCCCAGCTGTCGTTTGCGGAACACGAAGAACGGAAAGCCTGCCACACCGGTAACACACAGGGCCCAGAGGATCAGCGCTGCCGTCCTGCAACAGGACTTCTCGGCCCGCAGGAGTCGATAGCCCGACCAGGCCAGAAGCCCGTCCAGAATCGTCCAGACGATGCCATAGACCGGACCGGGCGGATTGAAATGCGGCTTGTTCAGCCGCTCGTACCACCGGCGGGTAGACGCATCATCCGCCGGGCTGATTTCACGCGAGGCGTACTGCACCCCAAAAACCGTGCCGACGGCCAAGGCCGCATCAATCAGACGTCCCATTATCCGGTATCCTTTCTGAATCCTGCCGCCTTAACGCGGAAACACGGCGGCAGGTTCAGACCGGTCAGGGCGAAGACGGCGCAGGCGTTCCGAAATCCAGCTCGGCGGCGATTTTTCCGGCCTCCGGGTTCCACAACAGCACCCGGTCGCTTCCGGTACCGCTGAGCGTTACGGCCATCAGACCGTCAGGGCGCGCTGTAACCGCCGTAATGTGCTCACCCGCCCCGAGCGGAAGAGCCAGACGCGAGAAGCCTCCCTCAACCAGCGGCACAGTTGCCGTGACGCTCGGGCGTGGATGCAGGAAGCGGTAGGCAATCACGCCGATCAGCCCGAAAACGGCCGCGATAATCAGCACGCCCATCAAAATTACAGCGGCCAGAAGCGCTTTTGGTGTGTGCGACTCGCTGTTCGCCATTTCCTCGGCTACACCCTGTGTCATGTCTGATCCTGTTTCCCCATTCCGTCTTGTTGTCGATGCGTCCACGGCTGGCCAGAGGGCCGACCGCGCGCTGGCGGACGCCATCGGCACGGTTTCCCGCTCCCGGGTCAAGGCCCTGATTGAAAGCAGCAATCTTTCCGTCAATGGAAAGACGGTCTGCGAACCGGCGGAAACGCTGCGTGACGGCATGGAACTGCTGCTGACATTCCCGGCGCCCACCCCTGCCCGCCCTATCGCCGAGCAGATCCCGCTCAACATCCTTTATGAAGACGACGACCTGATCGTGCTCGACAAGCAGGCCGGGCTCGTCACGCATCCGGCGCCCGGAAACGAGACCGGCACACTGGTCAACGCCCTGCTGGGCCATTGCGGCGAAGGATTCGAGGGGATTGGCGGCGAGAAGCGTCCGGGAATCGTGCATCGTCTGGACAAGGACACGTCCGGTCTGATGGTCGTGGCCAAGACGGCCATGGTCCATAATGCCCTGTCCGAAGCCTTTGCCGCCCGTGACATCGACCGCGCCTATCTGGCCCTCGCCTGGGGGCTGCTGCCGCTGGAAGGCGAGTTCGACGGCAACATCGGCCGCGACAAGCGGGACCGCAAACGCATGGCGGTCGTGGGCAATGGCGGCAAGGTCGCCCTGACACGTTTTAGGCTGATCGAACCCTATCAGGCGGCCGTGTCCCTGATCGAATGTCGCCTCGCCACTGGACGGACCCATCAGATCCGTGTTCACCTTTCGAATGCAGGCCATCCCCTGCTCGGTGATCCGGTCTATCTGCGCCGGATTCCCGCAGCGGCGCGCGGTCTGTCACAGGATGCGAAGGAAGCGGCGCTCGATTTTCCCCGTCAGGCGCTTCATGCAACCCGACTCGGATTTATCCACCCGCGGACGAAAAAACAGCTTTCGTTCGAAACTGCCCCCCCTGAAGACTTCCAGGCCTTGAAAAAGCGACTGATCGGCTAAACCTTAAAAGGCCATTGACTTTTTTGGCTGAGCCTGTCATAAACCACCCATCCGACGAGCTGACGCGCCGCCGGAACGGATCGTACCACCAGAGGTCGCCCAGTCCGGGGGCTGACGGTCGGGGACGTGAAAGTCCTTCCCAATGCGTCACCTGGGTCAGACGGAACTATCCCGTCGCCGGTCCGTATGAGTCTCCATCTCATCCGGATGCGGGTTAAGCCCCGGGCGAAAGGAGTCGAAGACCATGGCATCCCCAGCCGTCATTTCAGTGGGTCCCGAGAACAATCTCACCCGCTACCTTCAGGAAATCCGCAAATTCCCCCTGCTGACCCCGCAGGAAGAGCTCGATCTCTCCCGCCAGTGGCGCAAAAACGAGGATACGAGCGCGGCACACCGCCTCGTCACGTCCCATCTGCGCCTCGTAGCCAAGATCGCCATGGGCTATCGCGGCTACGGCCTGCCGGTGAACGAACTCATCAGCGAGGGCAATATCGGCATGATGCAGGCCGTCCGCCGCTTCGATCCGGAGCGCGGCTTCCGCCTTGCCACCTATGCCATGTGGTGGATCCGTGCCGCCATGCAGGAATACATCCTGCACAGCTGGTCGCTGGTGAAGATCGGTACGACTGCTTCGCAGAAGAAGCTGTTCTTCAACCTGCGTCGTCTGAAAGGGCAGATGCAGGCCATTGATGATGGCGATCTGAAGCCGGAGCAGGTCAACTCGATTGCGACCACCCTTGGCGTGCCGGAACAGGACGTCATGTCCATGAACCAGCGTCTGGCCGCGCCGGACCACAGCCTGAACGCGCCCCTGCGTATTGATGGCGAGGGCGAGTGGCAGGACTGGCTCGTGGACGACCACGAGAACCAGGAACAGACCTACGCTGCATCCGAGGAGTTCACAGGCCGCAAGGCGCTTCTGGATCAGGCCATGATGACGCTGAATGAGCGTGAGCGTCATATCCTGAGCGAACGTCGCCTGAAGGAAGAGCCTTCCACGCTGGAAGACCTTTCCCATCACTATAACGTCTCGCGCGAACGTATCCGTCAGATCGAAGCCCGCGCCATGGAGAAGCTCCAGAAAGCCATGGCGGCTGAAGTCGAACATCGCCGCCGCGAAAACGGGCTTCAGGCCTGAAGCGACACATCACAAAAACGCCCGTCGGGATATCCCGGCGGGCGTTTTTGTGACAGGCTAACTGAACCATACCTGTCCTGCATCATCTAACATTTCAGAAATAGGGCGTCTGGTCAGGCTTTGAGGGTGACAGAAGCATCCCCGCTGGACGCCCGCTGCGAATGGATTCTCCCGTAGATGGTGGTGCCGGCGCTGTCGGCGGCTGGTCGTAAGCCTGACAGCCCGCAAGACCACATAATAGAAGGCAGGCGGAGAGCACTCTTTTCCACATCGCCACTTCTCCATAAAAAAGGCCGGGAAGGTTTCCCCTCCCGGCTTTTTTTCAGGTGAGCCCCAGATCGTGGCCCGCGGAACGAAGAACCTCGATCCCCGGAAGAATCTTGCCTTCCAGCCATTCGAGGAAAGCCCCGCCAGCGGTGGAGACATAGGTCATCTTGTCTACAACGCCTGCATGACGCAGGGCCGAGACCGTATCGCCACCACCGGCGATCGTCTTGAGCTTGCCTTCTTCCGTCAGCTGCGCGGCATACTGCGCAACCTCGACCGTTGCCTTGTCGAAAGGCGCAATCTCGAACGCACCCAGCGGCCCATTCCAGACCAGCGTCTTGAGCGTATCCAGACGCTCGCGGATCAGCGCGACCGTGCGCGGACCGGCATCGAGGATCATGGCATCGTCCGGGACTTCGCCGATCAGACAGGTCTCGGTCGGGACATTAGCCTTGAACTCACGTGCCACGACCGCATCGACGGGCAGGATGATCTCGCAGCCTTTTTCCTGCGCAAGATGGGCAATCTTGCGCGCCGTCTCGTGCATGTCGGCTTCCTGCAGGGACTTACCCACATTCATGCCTTCAGCCGCGAGGAACGTGTTGGCCATCGCCCCTGTGATGAACAGCGTGTCCACCTTCTCGATGACATTCCCGATCAGGTCGAGCTTCGTCGAGATCTTGGAACCGCCAATGATCGCACCGACCGGGCGCTCCGGGTTCTCCAGAGCAGCCGACAGCGCACTCAGTTCCGCCTGCATCAGACGCCCGGCAAAGGACGGCAGATCCCGTGCCACGCCTTCGGTCGAGGCATGGGCACGGTGTGCGGCCGAGAACGCGTCGTTGACGAAAATGTCGCCATTCTGTGCCAGAGCCTTGGCGAACGCCGGGTCATTTGCCTCTTCACCCGCATGAAAGCGCGTGTTTTCGAGAACGATGATGTCCCCGTCCGCCATCGCACCCACGGCGGCTTCCACGGTCGGACCAACACATTCGGCCACGAAACCGACCGGCTGGCCGAGGATCTGACCGAGCTTCAGCGCGATCGGACGTAGTGACAGAGCCGGGACGACCTGCCCCTTGGGGCGGTCGAAATGGCTGAACACCACGACGCGCGCACCTTTGTCGGCCAGTTCGCGGATCGTGGGCGCGACCCGTTGCAGGCGGGTATCATCGGTGATGACGCCGTCATGCATCGGGACGTTGAGGTCGGCGCGGACCAGCACGCGCTTGCCGCGTGCGTCCACACCATCAAGGGTGCGGAAGGCCATCACTCAGAGGCTCCCGAACAGGGCTGCCGTATCGGCCATACGGTTGGAGAAGCCCCACTCGTTGTCGTACCAGGAGCAGACGCGCACCATCTTGCCGCCATCGACGAGGACCGTCTGCGTCGCATCGAAGATCGACGACGCCTTGTCATGGTTGAAGTCGGAGCTGACGAGCGGCGCCGTGTTGTACTCGAGAATACCCTTCAGGGACCCTTCGAGCGAAGCGGCACGGATGGCTTCGTTGACGGCTTCGGCGGAAGCCGGAGCGCGCGTCGGGACGAAATCCAGAGAAACGACCGAGACATTTGGGGTTGGAACGCGGATGGAGGTTCCGTCCAGCTTGCCCTTCAGATGCGGCAGAACCAGACCGACGGCCTTGGCAGCTCCCGTGGACGTCGGGATCATGTTCAGCGCGGCGGCCCGGGCGCGGCGCGGGTCCTTGTGCAGGGTATCCACCGTGCGCTGGTCGCCCGTGTAAGAATGGATCGTGACCATGTAGCCACATTCGATCCCGAAGGCCTTGTCCAGAACGGAGGCCACGGGCGCCAGGCAGTTCGTGGTGCAGGACGCGTTGGAAATGATCTTCATGTCCGGCGTCAGGACATCATTGTTCACACCGAACACGATCGTCGCATCAACGTCTGTCGCGGGAGCGGAAATGACGACGCGCTTGGCACCGGCTTCCAGCAGTGCCGAAGCCTTTTCGCGGGACGTGAAGAGGCCCGTGCATTCCATCGCCACATCGACGCCCTGGAACGGGACCTGTGCCGGGTTGCGCTCGGCGGATACCGTGATCGGACCATAGGTGCGGCCATTGGCTTCGATGATCAGGCTGTTGCCCTCGGCGCGAACGGTTCCAGGAAGGCGGCCATGCGTGCTGTCATAAGCCAGAAGATGCGCGTTGGCCTCGACGGAACCCAGATCGTTGATGGCGACAACCTCGACATCCGTGCGACCGCTCTCGATGATGCCACGCAGCACCAGCCGTCCGATCCGTCCGAAACCGTTGATCGCGATTTTTACAGCCATGACCTGCCCTACTCCGTTTCTTGAAAACTCGGGCATCCTCCATAGCACCGCCACAGCAGAGCGACAGGGGGCATCAACAGTTTTTCATTAAGTTGACTCTATAATCTTGCTCAAACCCTCCGTTCCTGCGACGGTTCCGCGCGATATGGCACCATTCGTCCGACATTTCCGTTCGCAGCGGGGCTTTGTCCCGCACTCAGCACTCCTGATGGGTGGGCTGCTTCTGGCAACCCCCCTGCTGTCAGGGTGCAAGCTGCTGGACCAGCGCACGTTCAATCCGGACGCAGGCAAGCCCCCTCACCCCTTTATCCCGCCCGCGCCTCCGGGACCGCCGCCGCACGCTCCGTTCCTGTCCATTCCGGACGGCACCCCGGAATCCGAGTACGGCCCCATTGTCGAACGCGCCGCGAAAGCCGCCCTGTCGCGCAAGGCAAATGTCCTGTTCATCGTGCAGGCCTTCGCGCCGCCCCAGCCCAGCCCGGATACGCAGGCACAGGCGCTGACGGACGTGACCGACCATCTGGCAGCGGGCGTTGCCGCCCATATCGAAAAGGCGGGCGCCCAGTCCATCCAGATCGAAATGCATGCGATGACTGATCCGTCGGCCACAAAACCCTTCGTCCGCGTGGACGTGCGCTGAGCTTCCGCTGTATGCGAGCACTCCTTTCAATCCGGCGGGCACTGCATCAGGTGGTTTGGTTCCAAATTGACCACGATTGCTCCGGCTGCTACGGATTTTAAGGTTGCTCAGGAAAAGAGGTCCGAGGCCATGTCAAGAACAGACGCTCTGCTTGCCCTGACAGGAATTTCCGGTGTCATCAGCGGTTACATGGGACATATGACTGCTGCCGAACTGGCGCTGGGCATTCTGTATGCAGGTTTCATACTCCGCCTCGGTCAACGGGGCGTTCGGGGCCAACTGACCCTCTTGACCTATATTCTCGCTCTGAACACCGTACTGTTAGAGGGCCATGGGTATGGTCGCCTGGGTCTGTGCCTGTTTCTTGGAGCCATGGCCATCGCCGTTTTGCGGATGACCGGAGCACTCCGCGAAACGTCCACCCCCTGAGACTCTCATTCCTTACAGCAGTCGGGTAAGCAGCAGGCCGATGGCTGCGCCAGTCGCAAGCAGGATCAGCCCGTTGCGCAGGCGTGTTCCGACCGATGCCCGTTCCGGCACGACATCCAACGCCACACTGTCCCGGAGCGCAGCCATTTCTTCCTGCTGCGCACGGGCTTCTTCCTGTTCCTGCCAGACCCGGCCACTCATACGACGGATGTAGTGTCCGGCATCGGCGGGCGTTGTCGCGGCATGATCTACAACGCGCTCGGCGAGCGTACGGTTGGCCGTATGACCCAGCCCCAGAACGCGGTGCGCCGAACAGACGGCCAGCGCTTCCATCACCTGCGGATTTTCAAACACCACGAAATCCGAGGCATCCCCGCCCCCGCGGATCAGGACAATAATCTCCTCCCTGCAGGTGCCAATCGCTTCTGCCAGACGGCCGGGATCGTTCATGGCCGTGGGCAGGCTTCTCACACGTTCCGGGCGCCAGGCTCCCCCGAGCGCCTGAAGGAAGTCTTCCGCCACCAATGCGCTTGAGGCCGCTGAATGGATCAGCAGAAGGCGCGCTTCCGGTCGGGCAGGATAGGGATGCGAGGCGCAGGGCAGCCCCCGTAGAACATCCAGCAGGGATCGCTCGACGCGTTCGACCTTCTGCCGTGCCGGATCATGAAGCTCAACAGCCACTGCCTCGAAACGCAGTACAATCTGCCCCCGGTATTGCCGCGCCCGCAGCATGCCGGTCACATGGACATGATCGCCGGGCCCGACACCCGCCCGCGCCAAAACAGATTTCTGCACTTCCAGCGACAGGGCGGTGCCGAACTGCGGGTCAGTCAGCGGAAGCTGGTAATATTTGGGATAGGAATTGGGCGCGGCATCGCCAAGCTGCCCGGCCACGATCAGCGGGAAGCCCCAGTCGTCGAAAGCAGCACAGATTTCTTCCAGCCGCACAGAGAACAGGTCCTGTACCTGTAGCGGAGAAAGAACCGTCAGTGTTGTCGTGTCTCCTGCCCCGGAAGATGAGCGGGAGCGTCTCGGAAAAGCGTCCATCCGTCACCATATGGAGAAAGAACAAATGTTCTTACAGGGGGCTTGCAGGCTCTCACGCGATTTTTTGCCTGTTTTTCAGAAGGTTGTGGATTAGTGAGCCGTTTCAACCCCCAGGATCTCTTCGAACGTCTCGCCCGATCCCGCTTCCGCTCACGCTTTCATCTGGACGATCAGGCCCGACTCTATCTGGAAAACCGGGGCCTCGACGCCGTTATGGATCATGGAGCGACTTTCGTCGCCGAACGCCTCGCACCCGCACACCCGCAGCGCGATGGCAAACAGACGCCCATGCGCGGTCATCCGGTGTTCATCGCCCAGCATGCCACGGGGGCCTGTTGCAGAAGCTGTCTGTCCAAATGGCACGGCATGGAGCCGGGAAAACCCCTGACGCCCGAGCAGCAGGAACAGATCCTGCTGACTCTCCGAAGCTGGATCGAGCGGGACTTCGGACAAGCCGTTCCCGGAAACCCGGCGCAGGGTGTGCTGTTATAGAAGTGTCGTTTCCGGATCCGGAATATAACTTTACTCGGAATTAAGAGATATTCCGATAAATAACAGGCTCTTATTGAAGATAATTATTTCGGATTATCCACAAAATAATTGCGAAACGTGCTTTTCAGGACAGAATCATGAAAATAATTTCTCTTTCCAATATTATCCTTTCCTCCGCCTTGCTGCTCCCTACCATCGGGCAGGCCTGCTCAAGTCTGGCGATTACAGATAACAAAGGCCATGTCTTTCATGGACGCACGCTGGAATTGCCCGAAGACCTGCCGTCATGGCTGACTTTTTACCCGGCGCAGACGGCATTTCAGAAAAAATCACCCAACGGCAGTGCCGGAGCACATTACAAGTCTCTCTATCCCATCCTGGCGATTACAACGCCCATCTATGAGGATGGCGACGACCATAACATGCTTGAAGGGATGAACGGGGCGGGCCTGTCTTTCAGCGCCAATATGGTGTCGGACGCCACGCTTACTCCGCTTGCGGAGTCAGACTACCGGGAGTCGATCCCCGTGACATCGCTGGGGGAATGGGCACTGGCCAATTTCGCCACCGTGGATGAGGTCCGAAAGGCCGTTGATCAAGGGCATTTCTGGTCCCCCGTCCTGGTCAGACTGGGAGGTGTGAAATCGCCTTTCCATTTTGCGTTTTACGACAAGAACGGCGGAAGCATCGTCGTAGAGGCGCTCAATGGAAAATTCCATGTTTATGACAACCCCACCAAGGTCATGACAAACGGACCGGATTTCCCGTGGCATCTGCAAAACCTGAACAATTATACACAACTGACCAATCAGGACAGATCATCGGCCATTCTGGGAAGCATCAAGGTCGTCCAGCCGGATAGCGGAATTGCGGCTTCGGATCTGCCCTCCTCCGACACTTCTGTAGGGCGCTTCATTCGTGGCGTTTACTACACCAGCTATGCACCCGTGGCCCAGTCATCGGGGGATGCGATCAATATTCTGGCGCACATCATGAACCGGTTCGACCGCATGAAAAACATTACCACCGATACACTGGGCGGCGAGACACAGAAGGCGTCCGGTAAAACCGTTTCCGAATATACTGTCTGGACGGCACTCTCTGACCTCAGCGACGGGGCGATGTTCGTTCGGGGATACAAGGATATCAGTTACAGGAAATTTTCACTTCAGACGTTTCATGACACACCAAAACCGGTCTTTGAAAAAATCAACGACCGGGATCTGGGGGTGCCTTACTAAGTCATCAGTCCAGTCGGCGCCGTGGAACAAAGCGTTCTGCGGCGAAGATCAGCAGCAGCGCGCCGGCGCCGAGAATGATCTGTGAGCGCGTTTCGGGCTGGATCAGCATGGCGATCAGCGTACATGCGATCAGCACCAGCGCCGCATAGGCCTTCCAGGACGACTCCCGCACCAGTTTCAGACGTCCAGCCACAATCATGGTGTTGTTGAACACCATGAACCCGCCCGTCAGACTGACGAGCAGTCCGAAGATCAGGGTTGGCGACAGTACAGCCACAGCCGCGACGAGAACGGAGGCCAGCGCACTCACCAGAATGGCCCGGCGGGGAAGTTTCGTGGATGTATCCACCGTCAGGAACAGCCCTGGCGCAGACCCAGATTCCGCCAGTTCATACAGAATACGCGACGTCACATAGATCCCGGAATTGAGGCTGGACAGCGCTGCCGTCATGACCACGACCGCAAGGGCTACGTCCGCAAACGGCACGTGCAGGCGGTGCAGCACCAGCAGAAACGGCGAATAGCCCGGTACGACATCACTCCACGGTACCAGACAGAGGACCAGCGCGATCGAAACGATGTAGAACCCACCGATCCGCAGCGCGATGGAGCGCGTGGCGCGGACGATGTTCTGTTCCGTATTGTCGGATTCAACGGCTGCAACGGTGGAAATCTCGCTGCCGCCCATGGAAAACAGAATGGTCGGGATGACCGCCAGCAGTGCCAGCCAGCCATGCGGCAGCAGGCCGCCATGCGCGAACAGGTTTTCATGCACTGGAACAGGGCGGCTCAGCAGCGCCCAGACACCGATTCCGATGAAGCAGACGATCGCCAGAACCTTGATGGCCGAGAACCAGTATTCGAATTCCCCGTACCCTTTGACGGACATGAGGTTCACGCCCGTCATCAGGGCCATGATAAGCACCTCAATAACGGCATAAGGCAGCGGAATATAGGGGGCGAGCATTGTCGCGACCGCAATGACCTCCACTGCAATTGCAATGATCCATGTCAGCCAGTACGCCCAGCCCGCGACAAAAGCCGCCCGTGCTCCGAGCGCATACTGGATCTGCCCCAGAAATGAGGCCCGTCCCGGCACTTTTAGCGCCAGATCGCGCATCATCAGATTGACCAGAAACACCAGCGTTCCGGCCAGCGCATAAGAGAGCAGGACCGCAGGGCCACCCAGCGAGAGTGCCGCGGACGCCCCGATAAAATATCCTGCCCCGATCACCCCCCCGAGGGCGATCATGACGACATGGCGCGTACGCAGACTGTGGGCAAGCTGGTCGGGCTGGCTCATGGACAAAAGACTTCCTGCTGTGGACGGGATGGGCGTTTCAGACCGGAAGGTCCCTGTTGTCCGCCAGGGTTTCCATGGTCATGTATGACGTGATGGCATCGAGTTCCACCTTGCTGATGATCTGCTGATACACACGATCGAAATCGTTCATGTCGCAGGCCACCACCTTCAGAAGATAATCGTATTCGCCCGCGATCCGATAAAAATCAACTATGTTCGGTATCGAACCGACAACCTTGCGGAATGTCTCGAACCATTCCCGCGAATGATGGCGCGTGCGCATCAGCACGAAGACCGTCAGGGTCAGGCCCAGCGCGGTCGCATTGAGACGGACCGTATCGTGGGCGATCACGCCATCCTCACGCAGGGCATTCAGCCGTCGCCAGCAGGCATTCTGCGACAGCCCGACCTTTTCGGCGAGTTCACGCTGCGAGGGCGTGCCCTGCTTTTGCAGGATTCTCAGGATCGCTCTATCCGTTTGATCGAGTTTTCTGGCCATATCGCATCATATGACCACAAAAAGGATTTTTCATCCTCAAAAAAGAAGCGGTTTTTACTCATTCCATCGGTCTATCGTTTCTTCATCACGCAGGGCCATCACGGACGGGGAAAACATCGCGCCATGGAAACGATCGGCAATCTCGACAACAGCACCGCCATTCTTGAACAGTTCGAGCAGTCCCTGCGTAGTAACGGGCTGGCCGCGCTTGCCAAGGGCGTGATCGGCGATGGTGCGAAATTTTCGACGCCGTTCGGTACGCAGTCCCTGCTTTACGCCGATTATGTCGCCTCAGGCCGTGCGCTGAAGCAGATCGAGACGTTCATCATGGACGAAATCCTGCCGTTCTATGCCAACAGCCACACCGAAGCCTCCTTCTGCGGCGCCTACATGACGCGCCTGCGCAACAGCGCCCGCGCAACCATCGCGCAGCTGTGCCACGCCCCCTCTCCCGATTTCACGACGATCTTCATGGGCAATGGCGCGACGGCAGGACTGAACCGTCTGGTGCACCTGCTGGAAATCCCGGCTCTGTGTGAGGCTGGCAAGCGGCCGATCGTCTTTATTGGTCCCTACGAGCATCATTCCAACATCCTGCCCTGGCGCGAGAGCGGTGCGGAGATCGTCGAAATTCCTGAGGCGGCGGAAGGTGGGCCGGACCTGAATGTTCTGGAACAGGCCCTGAAATCCTGCCCGGCAGATAGTCTGAAAATCGGCTCGTTCTCAGCAGCTTCCAACGTCACGGGCATCCTGACGGATGTGAACGCCGTCACGGCACTGCTCAGGCGAAATGGTGCCCTGTCGATCTGGGACTATGCCGGAGCCGGACCGTACTGCCCGATCGACATGCAGCCCGGAACGCCGTTCGAGAAAGATGCTGTCGTGGTTTCCTGCCACAAATTCATCGGTGGCCCTGCGGCTTCGGGCATTCTGATCGTGCGCAACGCCGCGATCTCGCGCACACTTCCCGTTCTTCCGGGCGGAGGCACCGTACGGTTCGTCTCCCCGTGGAACCACGATTACTCTGCCAATCTCGCGTCCCGTGAGGAAAGCGGGACGCCGAACGTGATCGGGGACATCCGCGCCGCGCTGGCCTTTATCGTCAAGGACGTTATTGGCGACGCCTACATGGCGCAGCGCAATGCGGAACTGCGCGCCCGGGCCGTAAAAGCCTGGAGCGGCAATCCCGCCATCGAAATTCTGGGGCATCCGACCGCTGCCGCGCTTCCGATCTTTTCATTCCGGATCCGCGATGTGCAGAACAACGTGTTCATCCATCAGCAGCTTTTCACACGCATGCTGTCGGACCGTTACGGCATTCAGGTTCGTGGCGGCTGTGCGTGTGCAGGCCCTTACGCGCACCGTCTGCTGGAAATTGACGAAGATGAGTCCGATCAGATCCGCAGCGCCATCCTGTCCGGGCAGGAAATCGAGAAGCCCGGCTGGACGCGCCTGAATTTCAGCGTGCTGATGGATGACGGCAAGGTCGAGCGTATCCTCAACGCGGTCAATGAACTCGCCAGCAACCCCTGCGAAACCGCCGCCCAGTATGACTGCGACATCACCACGGCGCGTTTTCGTCCGAAGGTTGCAGCCTGAAACAGGCTTGAAATCCGTCCCGTCGCAGGTCAACGTCTTCATTGCATAAACGTTATGGGACGCCTGCGATGAGACGGTGGATGGGTGTGTGGGCCGCAGGGCTTTTCCTCGCGTTGGGCGGGTGCGCGGCTGAAGGGCCCCTGCACCCGGCGACCGGGCGCCAGTTTTCGGCTTATACGCTCGAAATCGGCTGGACACCCAGCCTGCACCGGATCGGCAATACGAACCACACCGATACTCTGACGGTTCCGGCCCAGACCCTTTATCTATGGGCTTTCAGGGGCTCCATTCCGCAGGATCTTCAGAAAACTGGCGAGTCAGCCGATGACTGGCGTGATCGGGGGTGCCGGTCCTACGGTCCGGTTCACTTCCCGCCGGTTGTCCTCTCGCCTGCCCTGAGAAAAGACATCCTCGCCCTGACGCCTGAGGAAACGGACAAATTGCTGAGCTGGGACTATCAGGTCCGTGCGGCGTGTCTGGGCTTTGCGGAGGAGGATTTCTTTGAGGAAGCGGCGCGAACCTATACTGCTTTCAGCAACAGTCCAGCTGCAGCCATTCTGAGGGGAAATGCCGGAAAGACGGTCCGTCGTGACGCGCTGATCCGTGATCTTGCCGCGTCTCTGGGGAGCCGTCGGAGTGAGGCGATCCGTCTACGGTGCGCGACAGATCAGACATCCGGAAAGGCCGTGTTCGACCGGGTCTATATCGGCATCCGTGCCCGGCGGCTGGCGCTTTTTCCTGCAGCATCCTCGCTCGCGGATGAACCGCCCACGAGCGCGCCCTGCCCGGAAAGTTTTCTTATTCCAGCACCCTGATCTCAGAACAGATAGGCGATCTTCATGTAATAGGCGTTCGTCTCCGGCACGTTCCGTCCCTCGACGGAATGAGAATAACGTGGCGTGAACGACAGGCGTTTGGTGATGTAGAACATCGCACCGACGCCAAGTGCTGTTTCGCGACTGCTCGAATTCGCGACCCAGAGGTTGGATGTATTGTCGTGCATACCGCCGCTGTTCTGCCAGTCGAGCGAAAAGAACGGCTCGAAGCGTGATGTGGCTTTCCAGCTGAAACGCAGGTTCGTGTAGAACACGTTGCCGGGTGAATAGCTGTGCTCGCCGTTGCGGTGTTTGGTCGAACTCACGACACTGCCCAGATCGCCATCGAAGCTGAAATGCTTCCATTCATAGTCGAAAATGATGCTCGACAGGTTGGCCCAGTAATGCATTGCCATGGAATCCCGCGTGCCTGACGGGGTCTCCATGAAGGTCTGGATGCCGAGTGTGCTGTGTTTGTTGGGCTTGAACCAGGCTGCCGGCCCCACAATCGTCGTCCCCAGACCACCCCAGTTCTGCCCGTTGGCCAGAGTATAGGCCTCGGACTGGATCAGTTCGAAAGCAAAGCTGACATGCGGGATCGCGTCGAAGCTGCGGAAATGCACGTATTTCGTCATGCCGCTCCAGGTGTGACTGCCACCCCGCGCCCGGCGCTGGCCGCCACTGTCATAGACCGATCCGGCGGCGTTTCCATCACCGTACTGTACGACCACGTTGAACGGCTTGAAGTCCACCGGCAGGTCGTATTCGTGCGGGCCGATAATGGCCAGGGGAATATCCGCGGCATGAGCGGCAACGCCCGGAACGAGAGCAACAGCAGGCAACCAGGCTGTCAGGGCACCAAGGCGCACTCCGAGCGTGAATTTGCGACGCATGACGTGAATTTCCATAGAGATTGAGCGGGAGTGTGGAGCGTGTCCTCAGGGGGACACGCTCCGTCCATAAGCGGATGCTCAGTGCGCGGCGGCGCCCTGGTCTCCGTTCAGGCTGTAGGCGATGATATAATCACCGCTGCGGGTGCCAAGGCCCCCATGACCACCGGCGGCGATCACAACATACTGCTTCCCATCAATTTGATAGGACATCGGTGTTGCCTGTCCGCCTGCAGGCAGACGGTCCTGCCAGATGACCTTGCCGTTCGACATGTCGAAACCACGCAGGTAATCGTCGGCCGTCGCCCCCATGAAGGACACGCCGCCCTTCGTCAGGACGCTGCCACCGATGTTGTACATCCCGGTCGGAAGCGGGAGGTTGTTATGCGTCCGGAAAGGACCCGTGTCGCGTGTGGTGCCGACGGGGTGCTGCCAGACGATCTTCTTCGTCACCAGATCAATGGCCGTGATCTTGCCCCAGACCGGTCCCTTGCAGGGGATCTGAAGCGGGTTCAGCCACGGGCTGGTATAGGCGATGTAGGGCGTGCCGTAGTCCGGGGAAACGCTCAGCGCATCGCCCTTGGCTTCAGGCTTGTCGCCCTGACCGTTCCACTTCGGCAGAATGCCGGAATTTTCGGCCTTCTGACGTTTTTCCAGACGGATCCGGAACGGCAGGTAGCTCGCATTGGCGATCAGCAGTTTGCGCTGCGGATCAATGGAAGCACCCTGCCAGTCAACCACACCATAGAATGCCGGATAGACGATCGTCGTCTTGCCAACATGCGGCGGCGTGAACTGACCTTCGTAAGCGGACTGACGGAACTGGATGCGGCAGATCATCTGATCCAGCAGCGTCGCACCCCACATGTCGCTTTCCTTAAGGTCCGGCGGCGTCAGGGACGGCAGACCGACAGCGAAGGGCTGCGTCGGGGAGACATGGTCATCCGCTGCAACACCCGCGGTCGGAACCGGACGTTCCTCGACCGGGTAACCCGGAACCGGTTTGCCGGTACGACGGTCCAGAACGAAGAACTCACCGCGCTTCGTGCTCTGGATCAGAGCCGGAATGTTCTCGCCATTCGGGCCGGGCAGATCGACCATGGACGGTCCGATGGCCAGATCCATGTCCCACAGATCGTGATGCACGGTCTGGAAGGTCCAGCGGCGCTCACCCGTCTCGACATCGAGAGCAATCGTGGCGCTGGAAGTCGCGTCGTCGAACGGACGGCGCGAGCCACCCCAGTTGTCCGGCGGCGAGTTGCCCATCGGCAGGTACAGAAGACCCAGATCCGGATCAGCCGTGTAAACGCCCCATGCGTTCGGGGTGTCACGTGTCAGCTCATCGTTCGGGCCGGGCTTCCAGTTTTCCGGATTATGACCGGCATCCCAGGCCCATTCGATCTCGCCGTTGATCGGGTTGAACGCACGGATTGCACCGGAGGGCTCGAAATTCGCCTGGTTGTCAAAAATCCAGCCACCCAGAACCACGCGATCCTTCACCACCAGCGGCGGAGACGTCACGAAGTGGAAGCCATGCGGCACATGACCGAGATACTGGCGCAGGGAAATGAAGCCGTGCTCGCCGAAATCTTCGCAGGGCTTGCCGGTTTCAGCATCAACCGCCAGAAGGCGTACGTCGCCGACCGGGGAGAAAATGCGCTTCTGGCAGGCCTTTGAGCCATCCGGAGCCGTGTAGTCGTCCGGCGCCTTGTAGAAAGAGACACCACGGCAGGCCAGATAGACGTTCGCAGCCAGATCCTCGGCAGCAGGCTTGGGATCGAACTTCCACTTCACCTTGCCCGTCTTGGCATCGAGCGCCATGACCCAGTTATGCGGCGTGCAGAGATAGAGCGTGTCATCGACCTTGATCGGGGTGACTTCAAGGTTGAACTCGTGGCCCTGATCGGGACCTGCAACAACGCCTTCATCCGCCTTCTGGACGTCACCCGTACGGGTCACCCAGGCGCGCTTGAGGTTGCTGACATTCGCAGGCGTAATCTGGCCCAGCGGGCTGTAGCGGTCCCCACCCACAGTACGGCCATAAGCCGGCCAGTCGGCGTCGGGCGTGTCCTTGGCCGTCAGGTCGGACTGGTTGGTTGCGGCCATACGGTCTGCGGGAAGCGTGCCGTTGATGGAGTAGGACGTGAAGCAGCTTGCGATAATCGCAACCATCGCGATGACGGCCGAGCCGAGAAGCTCGCGCTTGTCCGAAACCCAGTTCTGACCGGTCCGCCACACCCACGGCAGCAGCATCCAAGCCGCGATGCCGACGAGCGTGAAGAGACGGACTTCCAGTCCCCAGATGTCGAACCCGACTTCAAGAACGGACCAGATGGTCGCCACCAGCAGGAGCGCGGCATAAAGACGCGCAGCCAGCAGGGGGTTCCTGAAGCTGACACCCGCAGCCGCAAGCATCACAAGGCCCAGAAGGGCATAGAACCACGAACCACCGAGAACGAGGAGATATCCCCCCCCTCCCAGCAGGAAAAGCCCGACAACTGCGAGCAGGATAGAGGTTAATGGAGACATTACCCTCTGGAGTGAAGCAGACATGACACCTCGTTCTTGCGAAAAACGAAAACCATTCTCTCTGAAATGATTTGTCTTTCCTGATCATCGGCGGAACGCGATACCGTTGGCGCTCCGTCATGGCTGTGACGGACGGGACAGCTCTGTTTGTGCATCAGGAGCGGCAGTGACCGGCGCTTGCAAAAGCCCCGGCTTTCATGCCTGTGTCCCTTCCGACCCACAGCACTGAACCGGAAAAGAAAGGAGTGTTGCGTTACCGATGGCCTGCGAAGAAACACACCCGATACGCAACGCTTCGCCTTTTCCAGAACCCGTCATTCCCGAATGTCTTCGCCGCAGGCTATCCCGTATGGTTGCACCCTCACCCGATTGTGACTGTCTGCGGCGCACCTGTCGCAGATCTGCGACAGGTTTTAGGCACCGGGTGCCTTATCCCGCCGCAAGGGGGGCACAATGACCACTGCCACCGCCCGGACATGCCTGTCGGATTCCTGGACGAGATGCTCCACGAACTATAATCTGGACCCGTCCGAACGCTGGGAAACGCAGGTGCTCAGCCAGCCTGAACTGCGCTTTGTCAGCGGCCGCACGCAGCGGCTGATCCAGAGCGCCCTTCCGGAAATGCAGCGCCTGCATACGCTGGTGGACCCGCTGGACTTCACGGTCATGCTGGCCGACCCGACCGGCATCGTCCTCTCGCGTCACACCCAGCGCAGCAATCTGAGCGGGTGTCGGCGGTGGCGTTTTCAGGCGGGTGCGGTCTGGAATGAAGCCAATGCCGGGACCAACGCGATCGGGACCTGCCTGCGCGAAGAACGCCCGGTCATGGTCGTTCACGACCAGCACTGGCGTTTGTGCTTCCGCAAGCTGACCGGCATGGCCGTGCCGGTTTACAATTCCATCGGGGAACTTGCAGGGGCCATCGACATCAGCTCATTCGTGGCCGAGAACGTCCTGCCCGCGGCGGCACTCCTGATGGATGCGCTCCAGACGACAGCCCGGCGCGTGGAGGAAAAACTGTTTCACGACCGCTTCCGGAAGGACATGATCCTGACCCTGGGGCCATCGACATCGTCCTCGGCCATGCTGGTTGCGCTGGATCGGGACGGCCATATCCGGGGCGCCACCCATGCCAGCCGTCGGCACATGAACTGGCCGGAAGGCGAACTGGCCGGCCTGCCCGCACTCCTGCCGCTGCTCGACAGTCAGGAAGAGCCGAATTTCCGGCGGGCAGAAGCTCAGGTCATCCGCTCCGCCCTCGGGACGGTGGGTGGCAATGTGAGCGCGGCCGCACGTCTTTTAGGCGTGAGCCGCGCCACACTACACCGCAAGATCAGGGCGCTTGGCCTGGATCACTAGGGCCAGACAGGGCTGCCGCGTAATCGTCGGGACGGAACCCGACCAGCAGCACATCCGGCCCTTCCAGCACGGGACGCCGGATCATCGCGGGATGTTCCAGCATAAGGGCTAGAGCCCGTTCCGTATCCAGAGACTCCCGAAGTTCGGGCGGAAGTTTGCGAAACGTCGTTCCCGAACGGTTCAGAAGCTTTTCCCAACCCAGTTTCGCAACCCAGCCCTCCAGCCGCGCCTGCGGAACACCGTCTTTGCGATAGTCATGGAAACTGGCCGCAACACCGTGCCCGGCCAGCCATGACCGGGCCTTGCGCATCGTATCGCAGTTGGAAATTCCGTAAATCGTGACGGATAGGGGCATGAGGTCTGTCTCCGGTCTCAGGCGACGAGGCCGCCATCCACCAGAATGGATGCGCCCGTGATGTAGGAGGCATCGGGGCTGGCGAGGAAGGATACCGTGCGGGCAATGTCATTGACCTTGCCGTAGGATTCCGTAGCCGTGAAGCTGCGGATAACGGCGGCACCCTCGCCATCTTCGGGGTTGAGATCCGTTGCGATCGGGCCTGGCTCGACGACATTCGCCGTAATCCCCTGCGGTCCGAGATCCCGCGCCACGCCCTTTGCGAACCCGATCAGACCGGCCTTCGTCGCGGCGTAAAGCGAAATCCCCTGAAACGGTGTGCGCTCGCCAAAAGCCGAACCGATATAGATCAGGCGCCCGCCCGCCTTCATGTATTTAAGAGCTTCGACCGTCTCGATCATTGCCGCACGCAGGTTGAGGTTCAGAACATCCTCGATCTGCGACACACTCATCTGGGCAATCGGGCCGTAGGGATAGATGCCCGCATTGCACACGAGTGTATCCAGACGCCCGAACGCTTCATGCGTCTTCGTGATCGCTGCGATATTGCCGTCTGTACTGCCACCATCAGCCTGCACCGCAACCGCACGACGCCCCAGTGCTTCGACCTCGGCGACAACTTTCTGAGCAGCCTTTTCATTGCGGGCATAGGTAAGAGCAATATCGAAGCCATCCTGCGCCAGTTTCAGCGCAATGGCGGCACCGATACCGCGTGATCCACCTGTAACGAGAGCCACTCTCTGGGTCATGATCCTGTTCCTTCTGAATGCGCTGACGAAAGATCCGTCTCTAGCGGCCGGATCATGCGGCATTTTCGAGCCGGACCCAACCACCTCCCTGACATTGTGAAGACATCCCTTCATCAAGCGCCTAAAACACACGTCATGTCGGAACAGAAGAACCCCACCAGAACCCATCGCGGTTGGCCGGATATTGTCGCAGGTCTTTCCCTTGCTTCGGTGAATATTCCGCAGGTTCTGGGTTATACGCGCATCGCGGCCATGCCGGCGGTGACGGGCCTTTATACGGTCCTGCTGCCGCTTGTGGCGTTCGCAGCCTTTGGGTCCTCCCGGCATCTGGTAGTGGCGGCCGATTCCGCAACGGCGGCCATTTTCTCAAGCGCCATCGGCAAAATGGCACCGGCGGGAAGTCCACATTACATGGCGCTCGTCAGCATGACAGCGCTGCTCTGCGCGGCTCTCCTGCTTGTGGCGCGGGTCTTTCGGCTGGGATTTCTGGCGGATTTCCTGTCCCGCACCGTTCTCACCGGGTTTCTGGCGGGTGTGGGCGTACAGGTCTGCATCGCCATGCTTCACGACATGCTGGGCGTGTCCGTCAGCGCGCATAACCCGCTGCTTCAGGCGTATGACACGCTTCGTCAGCTTCCGCAGGCAAGCCTTGTGGTCGCCGGGCTTTCCGCTTTTACGGTCGGGGTTCTCATGACCGGACAGCGTCTCGCCCCGCATCTGCCAGCCGGGCTTTGTGTCGTCATCGGGAGCATCGCCCTGAGCATGGGGCTGAACCTGCCGCATCACGGCGTTCCCACACTCGGCCATGTCGCAGGCGGGTTGCCGCATTTCGGCCTGCCTGGCGTCTCATGGAACGAACTTCTCGGCCTCCTGCCCGTGGCCGCGTCGTGCGTGTTCGTCATCATCGCACAGAGTGCCGCCACGTCCCGGGTCTTCGGAGAGCGGTTTCATGAAACCGTCGATGAAAACCGTGACCTTCTGGGGCTGTCCGCCGCAAATATCGCTGCCGGTCTGAGCGGTACCTTCACCGTCAATGGCAGCCCCACCCAGACCGCCATGGCTGTGCGTTCCGGTGCACGCAGTCAGATCGCGCAGGTGACGTTTGCCTGCGTGACGCTCATGGTGCTGCTGTTTCTGACACGCCCGCTGGAGGCCCTGCCCCGCTGCGTTCTGGCCGGGATCGTTTTTACTGTCGCCATTGGGATGATCGACCTGAAAAGCCTGCGCGCGATCCGGCAGGAAAGTCCGGGCGAGTTCTGGCTGGCCATGACGACCGCCGCCGTTGTGGTAGGGATTGGTGTTGAGGAAGGCATTTTCCTCGCCATAGCGCTCTCGCTGTTTCGCCATGTCCGACACAGCTACGAGCCCCATACGGTGGTCCTGCAACAGGCCGCAGGCACAGGAATTCTGGAAGCCCTGCCTGCGAAGAACGGGCTGGAAACGGTTCCGGGCCTCATCGTCTTCCGGTTCTGCGCGGATCTGTTCTACGCTAACTCGACGCGCTTTCGTCAGGACCTTCTGGCTCTGGTGGACCACGCCCCGCACCCGGTCCGCTGTGTCGTCCTTGACGCAAGTCCCGTCACGGACATCGACTATTCCGCCGCCGCCGACCTGCGGGACCTGATCGCGCAGCTCCAGCAGCGCGGGATTACACTGATGTTCGGGCGGGTGAGCGTCTATCTGCGCTCAGACATGGACCGCCATCACATCACTCCCGCCCTCGGAGCCGATAATATCTACCCGGAACTGCATACAGCGCTGAAAGCCGCCCACGATATTCTGGGAGGCCCTGCGCCGTCCGTCAGGCTTTCCTGACGAACTCGGATTTCAGGTTCATCGCCCCGATCCCGGCGATCTTGCACGCGATATCGTGCCCGTCTCCGCCGTCCGACAGGCGGATGTTCTTCACCTTGGTCCCGCCTTTGACGACCATGGACGAGCCCTTGATCTTGAGATCCTTGATGACCGTTACTGTGTCGCCATCCGCCAGAACATTGCCGTTGGCATCACGGATCTCGCCGGAAGCCTCGCCGCTTTCCGCTGCCGTCTCGGCCGGGTTCCACTCATGCGCACATTCCGGGCACATCCACAGCGCGCCGTCCGGATAAACATGTTCGCACCCGCAGACCGGGCATTTCAGATTGCTGTCCATGATGACCTTTTTTCGTTTATGGCCGGACCCTACTGCACGCAGTCCGTATTTCAAAACGGGGATTGGCCGTTTTCATAACCTGTTCGTTTGACAGGACGCGCGCTATCAACAGCCAGACATATATTGCCACGCTGATGGAAAGACTGTTCCAATGTCCGACGCTACGCCCCAGCCCGTTGCCGCCCCCCTGACGCGCGCCGCCATTTTCCTTGTCCTGAACATCAATCCCGGCACGGAAGCGGAAAAGACCATCCGCAGCCTTTGTGCGGATCTTTCCGGCCTGCGCCGCACAGTCGGCTTCCGGGATCTGAACGGGCAGCTTTCCTGCGTTCTGGGGTTCGGATCGGCCGCATGGGACCGTCTTTTTCCCGGCCCGCGTCCACAGGAACTGCATCCGTTTCAGGAAATCAAAGGCGTCCATCACGCCGTCTCCACACCTGGCGACATGCTGTTCCATATCCGCGCCACCCGCATGGACATGTGCTTCGAAATGGCCAGGCTGGTCATGGAGCGCCTGCGTGCCGTCTGCACGGTTGTAGATGAAGTCCACGGCTTCAAATATTTCGACGACCGGGACCTGATCGGTTTCGTGGACGGCACGGAAAACCCTGAAAATGCCGCAGCCTGCGAGGCCGCCATCATCGGCGACGAAGATGCGGCGTTCAAAGGCGGAAGCTACGTCATCACGCAGAAATATTTCCACGATCTCGACGCCTGGAACACCCTGCCCGTCGAGATGCAGGAAAAGATCATCGGCCGCAAAAAGCTGTCCAATGTTGAACTCGATGACAAAACAAAACCCGCCTATGCCCATAACGCCCTGAATGTCGTGACGCGCAACGGCAAACAGGTCGATATCCTGCGCGACAACATGCCGTTCGGTGAGGCTGGCAAGGGCGAATTCGGCACCTATTTCATCGGCTATGCCCGCTCCCCGTCCGTCACGGAGGAAATGCTGCACAACATGTTCGTCGGCAAACCCGCAGGAAATTACGACCGTCTGCTGGATTACAGCCGTCCCGTCACGGGCTCACTGTTCTTTGTTCCGTCGGCCGATTATCTGGACGATATCGACGCCTGATCGTGCAAAGAAGCGTGGTCACACGCTCGCCCGTAATGATAGACAAACCGGGCCATAAAGCGGAGCGTGGTTGAGCATGTATCACTGGGGCAAGCGGATCGCGCGCTGCGTAATGGGCGTTCTTGGAGTCCTTTTCTGCGGGACGGCCTATTCCGCTGATCTCACCGGCGGCGGGTCCAGCTTTGCCGCTCCGCTTTACCGGGGCTGGGGCGGGGGTTTTCATCACCAGACCGGCCTGTCCCTCACCTATCAAAGCGTCGGCTCCGGTGTGGGACAAAAGCTCGTTATGGCTGCGGGCGTGGATTTCGGAGCCTCGGATCTCCCTCTCGCGGACACCTGGCTGGACTCAAACAGCCTCTATCAGTTCCCGACCGCACTGGGGGCGATCGTGGTGATTATCAACGTCCCCGGCGTTGCTTCCAACCAGATGAAACTGGACGGCCCAACGCTCGCCGCGCTGTTTGACGGCACGATCACAACGTGGGCCGATCCACGTCTCCGGGCCCTGAACCCCGGCCTGCGCCTGCCGGATCTGGATGTGCTCCCCATCCACCGCGAGGAAGCCTCGGGCACCAGCCATGTTTTCGCGGATTATCTGCATAATGTCGCGCCCGACTGGAAAGCCGGGATGTGGGCTGACGGACCCGAAGCGCGGGGCAATGACGGGGTCGCGGCCAGCGTGCGCCAGTCCATCGGGGGCATCGGCTTTGTGGAATATGCGTTCGCGCGCCAGAACAGGCTCAATACCGTCCGGCTGAAAAACCATGCAGGGCAGTTCGTCATGCCCGACAGAACGTCATTCACCCGTGCCGCCACCAGCGCGGACTGGTCGCACGCTGACCATTACGCCGTGAATCTTCTCCAGGCCCCGGCGCCACAGGCCTGGCCGATCATGAGCGCAACCTTCGTTCTCGTACCTGCCCATCCGACAGACAAAACGGCAGCCGCCGTCACAAAAATATTTTTCAGATATGGCCTGAAACAGGGCGACGACGTGGCGCGGGATCTGGATTACGTGCCGCTGCCCCTGAGCGTGAAAGACCGGATCCTGTCCGGCTGGCCCTGAACCCCTCAAAGTCATAATAACTTCACTTCACATCCCCCGCCCCGTCCTGTGAATGGTCCGGACAGTCCATACCCTCAGGGAAGGGAAGCCGTCTTGCCAGACCGTGTTCCGGATCATTGCCGATCGCCGCATGTCTCCAGCCCTGCTGGAGCGCTTCATCCGGTTGTCCCGGCGCTGCGCCTGTCCGCATTCATCTGACGGGATACCGGCATGTCCGAAGGATGTTCTCCTTCGCTCCTGCGGCCGACGGGCCGATGTTTTGCGCTGGTTTTCCTGATCGGAACCGCACGGGCGGCAACAGCGCCGCTTGTCACCGATGTCCTGCCATCAGGCGTCCCCCTGCCCTCCCCGGCACCGGGGTTCGTTTTGCCCCCTGAAGATACGGGCACCGAACTTCTCGGAGATATCGGCGGCGCACGATCCTGGCTGGGCCGGAAAGGAGTCCGGTTCAATCTTCAGGATGTCGAGGAAGTCTGGGGCCTCGCTTCCGGCGGCCTGCACCCCGGTCCGACCTATGACGGCATGACGGCCGCAACACTTCTGCTGGAAACACGCCGGGCCTTCGGATGGCATGACGGGCTGTTCAATATCAGCGCCATTCAGGTCCGGGGACGGTCTCTGGCCGGAGAACGTCTTGGCTCCCTCAACCCGGTCAGTGGTTATGATGCCGGCCGGACGACCCGCCTGTTCGAACTCTGGTACGGGCAGGGGTTTTTCGGAAACCGGCTGGATATCCGCGTCGGAACGATTGATCTGGATACCGAATTTCTGGTCAGCCAGAACGCGTCCCTGTTCCTGAATGCCAGTTTCGGCTGGCCGCTCTCGACATCCAGCAATCTCTATTCGGGCGGTCCTTCCTGGCCGTTTTCCGCCGTCGGAACACGGATCAAATGGTCCCCCGCCTACCCGCTCGTGCTCATGCTTGCCATCACGGACGACAATCCGACCCGAGGTCCCTTCTACAGTACCCTCAGTCCAACACGGATCGACCCGTCGGGAACAACCTTTTCCACCAAAGGCGGCACGCTTTTCATGGGAGAAGCCCAGCTCTGGGTCGATGCGGCACAGAGCCTTTCGGGAAAAGACGCCCCTGCCCTTCCGGGAACATGGAAAATTGGTGGGCTGTACGATACAGGCCGCTTTCCGGACCCGCGTTTCGACAGTCAGGGCGGCCTCCTGGGCAGTCCGGACAGTACCGGCACACCTTTATACCACTCCGGCACCTGGCTGGGATATGTCGTGCTCGATCAGGCGCTCTGGCGAACAGTCGGCGATCCGGTCAAGGCCATCAACACTTTCATACGCGCCACAATGGCCAGCGGCACCCGAAACCGTCTTACCGCCGAGGTGGAAGCCGGTCTGACCTTTCAGGGCTTTGTCCCTTCGCGCCCCAATGATGTAATCGGAATTGGCTGGGGAACAGGATTTTTCAGCCATCGCGCCAAAGAAAACGCACGGGATGTCATCTGTCTTTCAGACAGCTCGGCCAGACTTCTGGTGCCGGAAAACCATATCGAACTGACATGGCAGGTTCCGGTCCGCGATTACCTCACCCTCCAGCCGGATTTCCAGTATTTCTGGAATCTGGGTGGCCAGGAACCTGTAAAAGGCGCCGCATCCGTATCGCGGGGAGCAGTTCTGGGTCTGAACATGACCACGTCCTTCTAAAACCGGTTTTATGATTTCAATTAAGTTTCAAACTTCGGTTCCGCTTTGCCCGGTAAGGTTCTCTTCACGGCCTGTAAAGCCGGTGACAAAGGAACCAATTCATGACGCAGGACAAGGATTTCGGCGGTCTCTCGCCAGACGAACAGGCTCGGGAGCGCATGCGCTACGAAATCATCGATGACCTGGATGAAGAATTCGAGCTTTCTCTTGAAGAAAACGAAGGCAAGAGCCTCGATCCTGCGGAGCGTGCCTTTCGTCGCCTCTATTTCCGCGAACTGATCCGCCTGCAGGGCGAACTCATCAAACTGCAGGACTGGGTCAAAGCCAGTGGCGAGCGGATTGTCGTACTCTTTGAAGGCCGGGACGCCGCTGGCAAGGGCGGTGCGATCAAACGCATCACCCAGCGTCTGAACCCCCGGATCTGCCGCGTCGCCGCCCTGCCAGCCCCAAATGATCGCGAGCGCACGCAGTGGTACTTCCAGCGCTATGTGGCGCATCTTCCGGCCGCTGGTGAAATCGTTCTCTTTGATCGCAGCTGGTACAACCGGGCCGGCGTTGAACGCGTCATGGGGTTCTGCACGGACGAAGAATATGAAGAATTCTTCCGCTCTGTTCCCGAATTCGAACGCATGCTGGTCCGCAGTGGTGTCCGGGTCATCAAGTTCTGGTTCTCAATCACGGACGAAGAGCAGGAATCACGCTTCCGCGCCCGGATCGAAGATCCGCTGAAGCAGTGGAAGCTTAGCCCGATGGATCTTGAAAGCCGTCGCCGCTGGGAGAATTACACTCTGGCCAAGGAAATCATGCTGGAGCGTTCCAGCATCCCCGAAGCCCCGTGGTGGGTCGTTCCCGCCGTGGACAAGAAACGCGCGCGACTGAACTGTATCGCCCACTTCCTGTCTCTCGTGCCTTACGAACCCGTCAGCCGCACAGAAATTGTCCTGCCGGAGCGTGTATTCCATCCGGATTACGAACGCGAACCCACGCCTGAAACCATGCTCGTCCCCGAGCGGTACTAAAACACACCTGCGCTCTTCCCGTGCAGCAACACGGGAAGAGACATCCCCTGCCTTGCTTCATTCATCCGCGCGACAAAGCAGTCCTGACATGGCGCTGGAGCTTTTTTCCAAGGTCATTGAAAGGAATTTCAACAAACCGATAGGAAAAATAAGACGCTCCCAAGGAAATGGCGAGAACCGGAACCAGCATCAGGACCATCTGTACCGGAAGCGCATAAGGCAGCAGGAAAGACGACATCAACCGCGCAGTCACGACAATAACCAGAAAATGAACGAGATAGATCCCAAAGGAAATATCTCCAATCCAGACCAGCCAGCGCGCTGAAAGCAGTCGGGACATGTGGTTCTGCGTCGCAAGACCATAAATGATGAAGGCAGAAAACACTGCTTCGATCAGGCTGCAAAGCGGATCATGAAATGAAAGGTCTGCCCGGCCGGTCACCACTTCCAGAATTACCCGCGTGCATACGAGCCCGATCACCATGACATAAAAGAAAAGATCGGAATAACGACTGGCGTAAGACTGCAAAATTCTGAAGGTCAGAATTCCCACAACAAAATCCACCGTATACAAAAGCGGCAGGGTCTTTCCACCACCATCGGCGGCGAGAAACGACAGGACCGCAGCGACGATGAAAGTCAGGAGTGCAGGCCACAGACGCTTTGTGCAGGCTTTGACAAGGAATGGCAGTATCAACGCCACCAGCAATTCGCAGGCGATGGTCCAGTTCTGGGGAACGAGAGCACTGTTCATGCCAACAAAACACTTCGCCAGAATGGATGCGGATAGCGGCACGTCATGCGGCAGCAACCCGTCGAACCAGGGACTGGTGAATGGCACTTTCCAGGTCGAAAGCGTCGATTTCACATAAAGAAGCGACAGGGCCGTCACGACAGCAAGCAGCGGAACAATGCGGAAAAACCGCCGCACATAGAAGCCGAGCAGTTCGCTCAGACTTATGGCTCTGCTGAAAAATGATGGCGACAGCACGAAACCGCTGAGGACGAAAAACACGACAACGGCAGCATGCGAATTGAGAAAAATATCCTCATACGCAAGTCCGATGGATCCGCCCACGGGAAAGCAGATAATGTAATGGCGCAACAATACGATCATGGAAGCGATTCCCCGCAGCGATTGCAGGGAGGGAATATGATCGCCGGAAGGTCTGCTCAAACGGGCGGTTTCGGACGTCCTGTCAGACATTCTTTTTGCTTCTCCTGAAACGATTTTATCTCCGATATTAAGCCATTAGAAACAAAAAAGAAGCACCCATTCCTGGGTGCTTCTTTTTCAGTCCCGAAACATGCCGTTCACCGGAGCGATCAGCAGCCCCAGTGCGACGTGTTATGCGTCACAGACACCTGGGTGTGAGACGAAGACTGTCCCGACGACGAGAAGCAGCCACGCGAACCGCTGCTCTGCTGACCCCAGCTGGAAGAGCAGTTCCAGGCGCTGCCGGACTGGTAGGAGTTGCCACCGAACCAGTTGCTGCTGCCACAGCTGCTCGACTGCCAGCCCTTGCAGGAAGAGAAAGCATTGTTCCAGGCAGAGATGATCTGCTTCAGGGAAGAGGAGTAGTCGCAACCACCCGAACCAGAACCCCAGCCCCAGCCCCAGCCCCAGTTGGATCCGTGATCGCCACAACCGGAGGAGTTATGTCCGTCATGACCGCTCCAACCAGAGTGACCGCTGTTGCCGCTCGAGTTACCGTCATGATGACCCCAGTGACCGCCATGACCGCCACAGTTGCTGCCACCCGAGTTGCTGCTGTTCGCGGACGTATCGGAAATCAGGTAGTTGCCGCTCTTGTCCTGTGTGATCGCAAGCGTTCCGGGTGTATAGCCGGAAGCCATCGTGACGTTGCTCAGGGTCAGCGTGTGATTGTCGCTTTCCTGCACGACGAGGCTGTAGCTGCCGTCCGTGTTCTTGACGTACGATGCCGAAAGCGGCGTCTCGCCAGTGTTGGCCGTGATACCGAACTGGGTCTTGGCGGAAACACCAGAGAAGCTGGTATCAACCGTTGTATCCGTACCGTTGAGGAAGAACTGCTCGCTCGACTTGGAGTCAAATGCAACAGACACGCCCGTTGCCAGGAAACCCGTGTAAACGGAGCTGGTGCCGGAAAGCGTAATGTGCATCGAATTGGCAATGTTGACGCCGTCCGTCTGGCTGCCAAACGTCGAATTGACCAGATTGAGCGTACCCTCGCCGTTCAGACGATCCCCTGCCCCCATGAAAACATTGCTGCGGTTGTTTTCGATGGTCAGCGTGCCGTTCATGACGTTGATGTCGCCAAGCTGAACTGCAGAAGCCGTATCAATCACGATGGAACCGTACTGCCCGACCTGGAAAGAACTGGTCGAAAAGACGGGAGAGGTTTCGCTGGACTGGCAGGAAGACGCCGTAATGTCGAGCGTGCCGTAGTCACCGATGGTCAGGCTTGGTACGGCCGTGGAGCTTGCCGTGCTCGCCACGGCTTCAGCCGTCGCGGTGGAACTTGTACCGGAAATATTGACATCATGATATGTGGTCGGGGACGCACCCGTCGACCAGTTCTTGACATTATAAAAATCGCCGCTGGTGCCGCCAGTCCAATAAGTCGAAGCCATGTCAAATTACCCTATACTATTGGGAGTAGTCCCAACACATTCCAAATCAATCCAAGGGCACCGAACTATTGAGTTAGCGCACTTTTGAATCGAATAATGTGCACTCACTCGCACATACGAAAAATCTTTGCTCATTAATAAGACGTTAAAGCATTTTTTTATTTATCAGCCTCGCGATCGAAGCCAGAACAAGCCGCGCACATCCGCACTGCAAACAGCCCTCCCTCAGGAAAAGGGGCAGCAAAAAACATCGCGAAAAAATCCAGCGCAGATTCTTGGATGCAAGACTTCAGTCATTTTTGACACTCATACTCGAACGTTAAAATGTGGTTAATTTTATTTTGTGTTCGATTATTGTTAAATCTTTAAACGCCAATGAAAAATTATGTGATAAATGGGTGGAACATTATCATTTATTAGAACCCATATGCGCATCCTTCACCTTTCCAATCACTGCCGTTTTGCCAATGGCAACGTCCATGCCGCCGTTGACCTTGCCTGCGAACAGGCTGCCAAAGGGCATACTGTCGCGTTCGGCAGTTCTGGTGGGTACTTCGAGCCTCTCCTTCAGAAAAACGGAGTTGTTCTGATTGATGTGCCACAGGAAGCAATGACCGTTCCGAAGGGAATCAGAACGTTCTTCTCTTTATGGAAGGTCATCCGCGACTTCCGGCCGGATGTAATTCACGCCCACATGATGACCGGTGCGGTGCTCGCCAAACCCTGGACATGTCTTTTCGGGATTCCGCTTGTCACCACGGTTCACAACTCCTTTGACCGACATGCCATCCTCATGGGGCTTGGAGATCGGGTCATTGGGGTCAGTCGTGCTGTGTCAGAAGAGATGATCCGCCGTCACGTTCCCAGATCCCGTGTCCGGACCGTACTGAACGGCACGCGCAATGCCGTACGCCGTCAGGAATGGCCGAATCAGAACCTTGATCTTCCACGACCCAATCTGATTTCGGTAGGCGGACTGCACCCGCGCAAGGGAATCTCCACCCTGCTGGACGCATTTGAGATCATATGGCGCAGTCATCCTGAAGCCACATTGAATATCCTGGGCGAAGGCCCTTTCAGGGAACAGTACGAAAAGCAGGCCGCCGCTCTTGAAGGAGGCGCCAACATCATGTTCCGTGGCGCCTTACCGGATACGGGATCGTGGCTGAACGCATCGGATATCTTTGTCCTCCCATCCCTGCGCGAACCTTTTGGACTGGTGATCTGCGAAGCACGCGAGGCGGGCTGCGCCATCGTGGCAACGGATGTGGACGGCGTACCCGAGGTCTGCAGCGTTGGAAACGCTGGCCTGCTTGTGCCTCCGGAAGACGCACCGGCTCTTGCCGCAGCCGTACTGTCACTTCTTGATAATCCCGAACTCCTCGCGCAGCAGAAAGCAGCCTCGCTCCGCGACATAGAATTCTTCGACATCAGCCGCGTCTGTGACCAGACGATGGATGTCTACCGGGAGGTCATGAAAAAACGCAGATAATTCTGCTCAGACAGCCCTGCCTGACACAAAGCCGGGCACTGAGAGTTTTACGCTTCAGGGCATGGAACAAATGCCCTGAAAGAAATAAACCTGAACATGTTCTGGACTTGTGTCACTCATAGCCGGAGTGACTGCACTGAAGGGTTGACGTACTTTCGTGACTAATAGCCTCGAACCGGAAAATGCCCTGATCCCGGAGCAGGACACCTTTACCAATGTCGGCGCAAAAGCCGCACGCGGAGCGGCGTTTCTGGTCGGCGCCAAGCTGATGGGCCGGTTTCTGGATTTTGTGTCACTTGTTGTTCTGACACATCTCCTGCTGCCAGCCGATTTTGGCGTGGTCTCTCTGGCCATGTCCGTCATTTATCTGACAGAAGCCATTTTCGAACTTCCCCTGTCTCAGGCGCTCGTCGTTCTGGAAACCATAGACAGAGACCATCTGGACACGGCATTTACCCTGAGCTTTCTGCGCGGGTCCATCATCTGCGTTCTTGTCTTCGCCATTTCCCTGCCGTTTTCAATTTTATACCACGATTCCCGCCTGTTCCCGCTGCTGATGGCGCTTAGTCTGGCGCCCGCGCTTCGCGGAATGCAGAGTCCGGGTCTGGCACTCTATGCAAAACGTCTCGATTTTTCGCGTGAATGTATCATCGACTTCCTTGGAAAATTCGGCGCTCTGATCGTTGCCGTCTGTGTAGCGGTCACAACCCGCTCCTACTGGGCCGTTGCCGCCGCGACAATCACAAGTACCGCTTTTGGAATGATCGTTTCGTATGTGATCTCCCCATACAAACCGCATTTTACGCTATCGCGATGGAGCGATTTCAGAAACTTTCTTGGGTGGAGCAGCGGAGCCCAGATCGTCAGTGCCATCAACTGGCAGTATGATCGGCTCATTCTGGGACGTCTCGTCCCTCCGCAGACGCTGGGTGCATTTTCGATCGCGAGTGATCTGGTGGGAATTCCATCGCAGGCCATCATCGCGCCCCTCAGCCGCCCCCTGCTTTCAGCTCTTGTGGCCCGCCGGGACAATCTGGATCATTTCAGAAATCTCTACCAGTTGTCGAACGCTACGGTGTTCATGATCATTCTTCCCATCTTTATTGAGATGTCGGCCCTCTCGACCGAAATCGTCCACACGATTCTGGGACCAAAGTGGGAGAAGTCCATCACCTATATTTCCCTGCTCGCCATTCCACCAATTCTGGCGGGACTGGCAGAGGGCATTTCAGCCCTGGTCATGGCTTTCAAGAAAAACCACCTTTACATGCGTCTGAACTCGCTGGAATTCGCGTTCAAGATCCCGATCGTCACAGGCGCCGCCTATTTCTTCGGAGCGCTTGGTGCGTGCTGGGGACGCATCTGTATCGCGTTCCTCATGATGCTTGTCTATCTCTCAACCACCAAGAGCCTGATCAAGGTCTCCTACGGCCAAGTCTTTTTTCAAAACTGGCGGACCTGTCTGTCCGGTTTCCTGTCGTGGCTCAGTATAGAAAGCATCAAATGGTACCTGCTGCCGCCTTCATGGCCGGGTATTGTAAAGCTCTTTATTCTCGGCAGCGCTGGACTCATGGCTTATGTCCTCGCACTGCTCGCGCTCTGGTCTCTGACCGGCAAAAAACCTGGGTCCGTAGAAGCAAGGGTTGTCGGAATATGCATGTCGAAACTGAGGAGAAGCCGCGTCGCGCTTTAACGGGCGCGCCGTCTGCCCGACAGATATCGGGAACTTTCGGTTTTTCCTACGTGAGACTTTGCAGCAGTTTTTTCGCCGCAGCATTCCCACCCGATGCCGCAAATTCCAGAAGCTTCTTTGCTTCCGCCGGATCAGCGGCACATCCCATTCCATTATAGACCAACTGGGCGAGCGTTACCGCAGCCCCTGTATGTCCGGATTGTGCAGCCCTACGATACCAGGAATGGGCTTCAAGAAAATTGGGCGTAGTCCCGTCGCCCTGAAGGTTGATATCCCCGACCAATGCAGTCGCTTCAACCTCCCCACCCTGCGCGGCCTTGCGCAACCATGTCTCGGCTTTGGAAACATCGCGCTCCACGCCACGCCCCTGATAATAGGCAATCCCAACCTTCATCTGCGCGGCAGGACGACCGTCTTCAGCAGCTTTCATGAAATGCCCGAAAGCCTGCACATCCTTTCCGCCTTCATACTCCAGAACAGTCCCAAGGGTCAGCTCGGCATCCGCGAGGCCACCCTGCGCGGCCTTGCGGATATAGGATAGCCCCCGTTCGCGTTCCGTAGGATTTTTCGCGGCTCCGAGAAGATCGAGCCCATACCCATACAGCCCCTGCACGCTGCCAGCCTCGGCTGCCCTGCGATAAAGCTCCCGCCCTCTTTCAGGATCACGCAGATTGTCCGGCCCCTGCATCAGAAGATGAGCCATCATCGCCATACCGTCGGCATCTCCGCCATCAACGGACTTTTGCGCCCAGTACAGTGCGCCGTCATAGTCCGGCTCTCCCTGTTCAAGCATGCTATCAAAGACCGTCATACGGTTTTCCGAGGCTGGACCCAGTCCCATGTAACACAACTGGGCCAGTCTCTGACACGCTGGTGCATAACCCTGTTCTGCAGACTTCTGAAACCAGCGCAGGGCTTCTCCGGGATTGATGGGAACGTCTTTATCCGCCAGATAAAGCTCTCCCAGAGCGAACTGGCCCTCTGCGTTTCCTGACGTCCCCAAAGTATGGAGTTGCCTGAGCCCCTGCCTGACCTTTCCGTTCTCCAGAAGTTTTTTTGCGCCTTGCAGTCTTGCCTCGGGCCGGAGAAATAACGGAAAGCCGAGTTTACTCATGATACTTTTCCAGATTTCAATAATAACAGGATCAGGTTGCAGAAAGTGTTACAGGACAGTGCCTGAATGGCGCAACAAAGCGGTGCGAAAAATATTCGAGCCATGCTTCTGCCGGAGAACGTAAACCGTGCAGTGACAATGCCACAATCAGAGCCGCCACAAGCATCAATGCAACCGACCAGTCGGGCTGATACTTTTTTGAGAACGTCTGCATTTCCCGATATCGTGCAAGCGTTAGAAGCAGAACCCCCAGCAGTCCCCACGCACCTCCCACACACACCTCGGCAACGGAATGTACATGCAGCCAGACACGTGCAGCGCCGGCAAACAGCCCAATCCCCAGAGCCGCCATAAAGCCCGCGATCGGCAGCCGGCCAAACAGCACAGCCATGCTGCCATACACGAATGTTGTCCCTGCCGTATGACCGCTCGGACTGTAAAGACTCTGGCCCGGAATCCGGCCGCATGCCTCAAACCGCAGTTTAAGCAATAACATTCCGCCAAACACCAGAACCACAAGCGCCAGCCATTGAAGTAACATCTTTCGTCGTGCCTGCACGATCAGCAGAACGCCGCTCAAAGCCATCACAGGCCAGAGGATGTTTTCGTCTCCGAAGTCGCTGAAAAACCCGATGAGACTCATGAGGCCGTCAGGCACGCACCTGTTTTCCCGCTCGGGTCTGGAGACGGATCAATGCCGACACCAGCATGGCCAGCAGCACATAAAAATCCATCGTCCCCAGAACAGGTCCTGAAATGAGGGTTGCTACCGTTCGCCCGAGCAATGCAGTGAATGTCGCTTCGATCATCCAGGCATCGAGTGAGCGTTCCCCCGCCGCCCCCTTGATCGTGCGATATATCTTCAGAAACAGGCTTCCGTTCCAGACCACGAGCATCAGAACGCCCACGACGCCTATTGTCGCCAGAAAGCCCGGAAGAAGACTTGAAGAACGGTCACTTCCCCACCCGGTCCCAAGACCATAAGTGTCAAACGCAAGCTGATACGAGTCAGCGTCTTTCTGGGTACGTTCTTCGTAAGACGCCGACTGTTTCTTGTCCTGCGTCTCCAGCATAACCTCCGCCGCCGCCTTGATGACGTCAGGAGCAAAAGCCGCCAAAGCCAGCGTTGTCACGCCCATGCACAGTACCCCGCCCGCGATGAACATCATCAGACGTCGGAACAATCGCCTCTCACGACTTAAGATGGCGTAAACAATCAGCAACGCCAGCCCGATTATCATGGCGACATAGCCGGTTGTCGAGGTCGTCATCAGCAGACACAGGGTACACAGGAAAATCATTACCCGCGTCGCCCAGTTTCCATATCCCCGAAGGGCGCACCACACCGTTGAATACAGCGTCCCGATCAGAAAAGTCGCGCAGGCCGAAGGCTCGGTAAAGGTTGCATTGATGCGGGGCACCGGGCCGCTCATCTGCGTATCCAGAACGGCCCATCCAGGATTGGAATACAAAAGCTCTTTGGGAAATGGAATGCTCCCAACCAGACGGTGCGCCATCTCCCAGAAACCGACCACACATGCCAGAGCCGCGCCCACCAGATAGGCATTGTAAAGCCGCCGCGGATCAGCTTCGCGCCGGGTCAGGAAAAAAATGGTCATGACAAACATGACGAGGTCGAGAACGAGATAGCAATCCTGGGTCATGTTTCCACGCGTTGGCGCAAGCGGAACCCGGGTTGCCACGTCGTCAAGCTTCTGCGGCCAGACCAGCACAACCCCTTCAAACAGTCGGGGCAGGATAATAGAGCCGACCAGCGCCCAGGAGAACGCGATCAGCAGCGGTGTACAAAATTTGAGAACCCGGCCAGCCGCCGGAAACTTGACCCCCAGCATCAGCTGAAGGCCCATGAACGCAATAAACAACATGCCGGGAGCCATGGCCGGCTGTAGACCAAGCCCCCCCATTACCAGAACCGCCGCCGCCTGAAGAACGCCCCCTATGAGGGTCAGCTCCAGCAGGCGCTGCGGATCCTTCCTGAAAAAGAAAAGGAAGCTGAGGGGCCAGAAAATCAGCCCCATCGCGGTCAGAGGCATGTCAGACCCTGTCGTTCGACCGGGATGGCATGAACTCCCGCCATTGCTGCGCGACAAAAGACGTAAAGCGCGAACGGAACAGGTCTTCCGAAAAGCGCAGCGCATTCTGATGGCACAGCTCGGGCGTCATATCCTTTTCATGCTCCTCGAATTCCTGCACAGCCGCAATAATGCTTTCCGCGCTCTGAGTGTCAAAAAGAAGACCCGTCACCCCTGGCTGGACAATATCACACGCCCCGCCGCGCCCATAAGCGATGAGCGGCGTTCCCGCGGCTTGGGCCTCAACCAGCGAGATGCCGAAATCCTCCTCACCCGCATAGACAAAAGCTCTGGCCGTACCGAGCGTGGACTGGAGTTCGGCATCAGAGACATGCCCCTTGATCGCAATATTCGGAGCCCCTCCGGCTTTTTCCCGAACAAGCTCCAGATCCGTTCCACCTCCAATGACAATCAGCTTTCTGTCAGGCATTTTCCGAAATGCTTCGACCACCAGATCAATCCGTTTATAGGGCACCAGTCGCGAAACCACGACGTAATGGTCCTTCTTCGCCTGCGTCACGGAAAAGCGCTCCAGATTGACGGGGGGTGCAATAACCGCTGCCTCCCGCCGCCATGTTTTGCGGATCCGGCGGGCAATGTAGTTGGAATTGGCGATGAACGCGTCCACTCCAGCCGCAGCCCGGACGTCCCAGTTCCTCAGACGATGGAAAAGCCAGCGAATGTAGAGCCCACGCAAGCCGCGATGCAGCCCGCTCTGGCGCAGATAGGTGTTCTGGAAATCCCACGCATAGCGCATCGGGGAATGTACATAGGACACGTGCAACTGATCGGGGCCCGTAATGACGCCCTTTGCCACCGCATGATGACTGGAGATGACGATATCGAATCCACTGAGATCCCACTGCTCCACGGCAAGCGGCATCAAACCAAGATAATGCCTGAAAAGTCTGCGTGCGAAGGGCAGTTTCTGAATGAATGACGTCTGGATTTCACGGCCACCGAGCCGCGCACGGTCTTTTGGAGACAAAAAATCCACCACGGCGAAGATTTTTGCATCCGGGTAACACTTAATTAATTGCTCGATGACAAGCTCGGAGCCGGCCCAGTTTTCAAGCCATTCATGTACGATCGCAACTCGGGTGGATTCCATGTCTCTTTTTTCTCATTCTGCTGCCATCGAACGCCAGTCAATGACAGGTGCCTGCACTCATTCAACGAAACCCGCGTCGGTGGAAGATACATCGCCCATCGCTGGCAGCGGAATTGGACTTGCGGCGTTTCTGGGAACATTCATCTGGATCGCTGGCGGTTACTGGCTCTTTTCCTGAGCTGTTGCCACTGAAGACTAACAGCCCAGTAAAAGAATCAGGCCTGCGGCATCAGAAATGCCGTTCATACACCTTGATGACATCCCCCGGCTTGACGAAATTCTGGGGATAAAGCAGCCCAGCGACCGTATATCCACCCTCCTGGCGGATGGTATACGCGTATCTCTCCCAAGACCTGTATGTGAACCCACCGGCCGCAGCAACGGCTGAAAGCATCGTCATACCCGGCTGATAGGCATACTGTCCCGGATGTTCGACTTCACCAATTATCGAAATCAAACGGTAAGCCGTAACCTGAACCGCGATCTTCGCATCCCGGAGAATGGCTTTTTTCCGCAGATCTTCCGTAACCTGCTGACCAAGCTGCTCGGTCGTCAGGCCGGACGCATGGACACTCCCAAGTAATGGGATGTCAATGTTGCCTGCACTGTCGATTCGGAAATCAGAGGTCAGCTGATCCTGCCCATAGGTTATCAGGCGCACCTCGTCATCGGTCCCGAGACGGTACTGCACTGGATCGTAGACAGGAACCGGCGAAAGTCCGCCACCTGGACTACAGGCTGCCAGAGCAAGACCCGATATGGGGAAAAGGATATATTTCCGCAGGTTCTGCAACAGCGGCATCCGGGAGATTTCTGTCATGATGAGAACTTTATCATAATTGATATTTCACGCTTATCATAGCCATATCGATGCTGTATCGGCTGCTTCCCGAAGCATTGGCATTTCGATAGACATTAGACGCCTCAAGAGACAAATGCTGGTTCAATGCCCAGTTCACCCCAACGCTGAAATTGGCGTTCAACTGTGATGTCATTGTCTGATCCAGCGGAGTATTCTGGAAAATTGCAGGGGTTTGCCCTGCCCCACCCTGCTGAATCTGAAATCCGGCATGCAACACGATATTCCGGGAGTAGACATGACGGATATCAAGGGCGGCAGTTGTATAAATAAAACCAATGACGCTCTCAAACGCACTGTCCGCAATTCCGCGCGATACGGTCAGGGAAACCCGTGTCATGCGCGTGGGGGTCCATGTGCCGCGAAGCTCTGCATAAAACGTATCAATGGTTTTGTAAGCGGCAACATTATAGGAGCGATTCTGATACCCCCCCAGTACACGGATACTGAAAGGGCCCGGCATTTCATAATCATAGCCCACCAGGGCCGAAAAGCCGTTGGAATCCCGCGAAGGAAGATGAAACCGGTTATTGGAATACCGGATCTCAACACCCTGCGTGATCATCAGCAGGTCGCTCCCCTCTGCGAGACTGTAACGCAGCCCAAGACCTTCGGAGAACAGCAACCGGTTGCGATAGGACTGCTGCAGATAGATATTATCGCCCCCAAGATCCGTGAAAAGGAAACGCTTCAGATCAAAACTCGGAATGACCGAAAGCCTGCCATGGGTCTCGATCGTGTCATCCAGACTCAGATCTTCCATAAAGTATGGAATGGGCCGATTGACGGCAAACGCCCCCAGGTCGGAGGGCATCTGCGTCATTTTCTCATGGCTGAAACGATATGAGACGCGATGACGGCCAATCTTCTCATACCCACGCAGAAATGCGGTCCAGTTTGTCTGGTTTTGCAGTTCCCGTTCAGGATAATACTGCTGGCTAACCGTAGCCCCTATATTCAGGAGCCTCCGATTTTGGGTCAGTAATCCTTCAAGGTTGGCATTGGTAATACTGGCCGCACTTGGAACTCCGCCCATCATCTGGTCGGCGTTGTTGGTATAACCCCACCCTTCGGACGCTCCCCCATTAATCGCCCAAGGTCCATATCTGAGACCCTGTGCGCCATAACGATGGTCCGTATCGGACTGGAACGCATCAACAGAGAGCCCATCTTCGGCGCTTCCCAGGGCAGAAAGATTCTGTGTCACGACCTGCGCATGCGCTACCCCACCCAGAAACAGGGAAAGCGGCGACGCAATCCCTATTTCAAGCGCGAAAAGAAGGCGCAGACGAGTTTTTTCACGACACACGAACATAAGACCTCTTCTAGCAGAAAAAGATCCATCCAGAAACGCTTCCATTGCACCAATAGCGACCGAGGAAGGCTCTATACGCTATGACGATTTATTAACCGTTAATATTGTAGACGCACATGCGGTTTTGTGTCTATAAAAAGCCTTAATTACCGCAAGATCGTTATTTTCGTACCCCGTTCGTCCGGAGACCAATTGGGAACACCGCTGCTATCGCATCCGGTAGCGTTTTTGGAATGCAGAGAGCCGATGAGCCTATTTCCTTCTTCTTTTCCGCAAGACGCTCTCGAAGCCCTCCCGAACGGCGGAGCGCTAACTGCGCCCAATGGCGTTCGTTCCCGGCTGACGTCGGATCGCTCGTCAAGAATTTTTTCCGTCTTTTTTGTGAGTGACGTGATTGCTCTGTGTGTCTCCGTGCTGCTTGGCAGCTGGGTCGCCTCGGTTCTGCACAACATGTCCTCTGGTTTCCCCCTGTTTCTGGATGCCGGCACCAACGCAACGCACACGATGGGTTCTCTCATGCCCATCTGCCTCGGCGTTCTTCTTTATATGTTCGCCAGCGGCGAATACCGCATCCGGTTTCCGTTCTGGAGTGAATTCGGCCGCCTGATCACAGCCGCTTTCTGCGCCTTGCTGGCCACGGGTTTCTGGGCCTTTGCCTTTCAGATTTCCGGTCCGCGCTCCGCGCTGCTTCTGCCCTGGATCATCTTTCCTTTCCTTGGCGAATTCATGAGGCAGTGTGGGCGACACATCCTCCATGCGCTCCGGCTGTGGCAAATTCCTACAATCCTGATCGGAAGCTCGGCGGAAACTGCTCAGGTGCGTCACGTCCTGGCCAGTGAAACACTCTCCAGCTACGAAATCATAGGCTCCATCAGCCCCGAGGCAGCAATCGGATCTCTTCTGGTCACTGAAAACGCGACCGCATCTTCGAGATTCCAGTTCCTGCTTTGCCTCGACCCGACCGATACATGCTCACGCGACATCATCGAATGGCTGACGCGTCGTCGTGTTCCTTTCGCGCTGATCCCGCAAATCTCAGGAATGCCCACGCACGGTCTGACGCAGTCCTCCTATTTCAGCCACGACACCATCATTCTGTCCTATAAAAGCAATCTGGAAAATCCACTCCAGCGCAGGCTTAAATTCACCTTTGATTTCCTGGCAGCCCTGCTCCTGCTCCTTCTTGTCCTGCCAGTCTATGTCATCCTGTATATTATGATTGCCCTTGACGGTGGTCAGCCGATCTATGGTCATCGGCGCATTGGTCAGAACGGACGTGAGTTCAAGTGCCTGAAATTCCGTTCCATGGCGAAAAACTCCGATGAACTGCTAAAACGTCTTCTGGAAACCGATTCCCTGGCAGCGGCCGAATGGCAGGAGACCCAGAAACTCCGCAACGACCCCAGAATTACCCGTGTCGGCCACTTCATCCGCAAAACGAGCCTTGATGAACTGCCGCAGCTCATCAACGTTCTGCGGGGCGACATGAGCCTGGTCGGGCCCCGTCCGATCGTCCAGGCGGAAGTCCGGCATTACGGTGAAAATTTCGATTACTATCAGGCCATCCGCCCCGGAATTACCGGACTATGGCAGGTCAGCGGCAGAAGTGACACCGGCTATGCGGAACGTGTCCAGCTTGATCGGTGGTACGTGCGCAACTGGACTTTGTGGCACGATATCGCAATTCTTGCGAAAACCCTTCCCGCCGTTTTCCTGAGACGCGGCGCACGGTGAGCAGGACACATCACTCATGAGCCAGATTTCCGGTGCAATGCCCCCACAGCAGTTCTCTCCAATGGACATTGGTCCTGCCCCAGAGCAGGAATTTGCCGGTTTCGGTCGGATTTTCTCCATTCTGCGCCAGCACCGGCTTCTGATGTGTGCTGTTACAGGCGGCACGTTCCTTCTTGGAGCGGCCGCCATTACGACGCTCAAACCCTACTACGAATCCAACGCCGAAATTGCGATCGGTGCACGGGGTATGATTTCTCCCTCGGAACTCAGCCCTTACGCTGACCGCGCTCTGGATCTGGTCGCGCTCAATACCCAGATTGATATTCTCAAAAGCCCTATCATTGCCCTGATGGTGACGCAGCGACTGCACCTCGCGGACAGTCCTGAATACATAAAGGCTCTGAGCCCATCCTTTGTGTCACAACTTAAAAAGAAGTTCGGTCTTCAAAAGGACGGTCCTCCCCTCACGCAGCAACAGCGTAACGAGCTCGTTTCCAATCTGCTTATGGGAAAAGTCCACATCAGCAATGATGGGCGCTCCGCAATCATTGGAATTACTGCACGTTCCGCAGGTCCTGATCTGGCACCTGCCATCGCCAATGGTTACGTCAAAGCCTATCTGGATTTTGAGCAGCAGGCCAAGATTCAGGCCGCACGAAATGCAAGCGTTCTTCTGGAAGAGCAGATTGCTCCTTTGCGGCAGAGGTCAATCCAGGCCGAACAGGAACTCTCGCGTTACAGGCAGGAGCATAATCTCTATCTGCTGGGCGATGATTCGGGCGGCGATTCCGGGCGGACAGCCCGTATTGCGTTGCCCGCAACGCCCAATGACCTTCATCTGACGCAGATGAATCATGAGCTCGGCGAAGCAGAAGCCGATCTGGCAAGCAAGCAGGCCATTTACAATGAGGCTGCGTCCAGCGGCAACGTTGGAACCATTACCGCAATCACAGCCTCTCCGCTCATCCAGAGCCTCAGACTTCAGCAGACCCAGATCAACGCCCGCATTTCGACGCTTGCTTCCACGGCGCTCGAGCAAAATCCGGAGCTGGTCGCAGCCCGCGCGCAAGCTGCGCGCATTGATGCCCAGATTGCAACGGAAAGCCAGAAGCTGCTGCAGAATCTGCGTTACGAAGCGGATGCCGCCCAGCAGCGCGTCAATGCCCTGAAGGAGCGTACCAACGCCCTGCAGATGAATGTCACGGAAGAAGAACACGCCGACATCCGGCTACGGCAGCTCGTTGGGGAAGCAACTGCAGCACAGACCCTGTACCGGGACTACCTTTCGCGTCTTGGACAGGTCTCAGCCGAAACCACCATACAGCAGGCCGAAGCCCGCCTCATCACACCGGCGAACCAGCCTCTGGGTCCGGCCGGGCCGCCCAAGAAACAGTACGGCGTGCTTCTCTTTCTGATTTCGCTGGGTCTGGGCGCAGGCGCGGCCCTGCTGCGCGACCGGTCCCGCAGCAGTCTGCGGACTCTGGCCGAGCTGGAGCAGCAGACACGGCTGTTCGGGCTTGGCGCACTCCCGCGTTTCCGGGGCTCTCTGCGGGAACAGCTGACATCCGGCGACTCTCTGTATGGTCGGATGCTCAATTCCATGCGGGCCATCCTGACCTTCGGCAACCCCTCGATCCGTACAAAAATCACGGTCATCACCTCCGCGGAAAACAACGAGGGCAAAACCACGCTCGCCATTTCACTGGCGGCCAGCATCGGAGCGCTCGGCAAACGCGCGCTCCTGATCGACTGCGATGCTCACCGACCCAGCGTTTTGCTGGCTCTGGACCTCAAGGCGCATGAAGACGGCTTCGTTCACGACGCGCTTCCAGGACTAGATATTTTCGTCGCCAGCCAGACAGGAGAACCCGGCGTCCTGAATTTTGGAGCTCTCGGAGAGTTTCTGGCGAAGCACCGTGACGAATACGATCAGATCATTATCGACACGCCTCCCATTCTGAGCTTTCCCGAAGCAGGCGTTCTTGCGTCTTTTGCTGAAGGCGTCATCATCGCCGTAAAATGGCACCATACCTCTGCAAGTGCTGTTATCGAGACACAGAGAATTTTGCGGACACACCACGCAAACTGTCTGGGGGCGGTCCTGACATTCGTTGATATCGAAAATCTGCGCCCGGAAGAAAGCCTTCGTATGGGTGATTACTCCCACTACCGCAAACTCGTCTCTTCCTCGTAATGGCTGTTTCTCCAATGAGCAAAATTTTCCTTAACGGACGCTTTTCCGTCCAGTCGCTCAGTGGCGTGCAGCGTTTTGCAACGGAAATTACGCGTGCACTTTCGGAAATCTGGCCCGCGGATCTGCCACGCCTCGAACTCCTGACACCCCGGATAGACCCGGCAGTTTCTATCGACCTGGGTTTTACTGCGCGGTCCTGTGGCCGCTTTCAGGGACAGATCTGGGAACAGATTGATCTCCCCAAAGCGGCAGCGTCAGGGTTGCTCGTCAATCTGGGCAATACCGCTCCTCTTCACCTGTCATCACGGCATAGCCGGCAGCTGGTTGTCATTCATGATGCTGGCGTCTTCTCCACGCCACAGTCGTACTCACGCCAGTTTCGTGCGTATTACAAGGTTTTGCATCGCCTGCTGGCCTTGGGCAAAACACGCATCGTGACGGTCTCGGACTTCTCCAGAAACGACATTGCCCGTCACTTGAAGATCGACCCTGCACGCATCAGCGTTATCACTGAAGGCGCGGATCATGCCACGCGCATTGCGGCAGATAGGACGATTTTAAAGACCCATGGTCTGGAGAGCAGGAAATACGTTCTGGCTGTCGGCAACAAGGCACCCCACAAGGATTTTGCAGCGCTCGATCATCTGGCAGCAACACTCGCTCAACGCGGGATCAGGCTCGTGATCAGTGGTGGAATGAACGGACGGGTTTTCAGCGCAGGCGCCCCTGACCTGCAGCATGCGACCTATGTCGGCAGGGTTACGGATGCGGAACTGCACGCGCTCTACAGTGAAGCCGCCTGTTTTGTTTTTCCGTCCATCTATGAAGGTTTCGGCCTCCCGCCTGTAGAAGCGATGGAAGCCGGCTGTCCGGTCGTTGCCCGCGACATTCCCGTACTGCGTGAAATCTGCGGTCAGGCTGCTCTCTTCGGCCGAGACCCTTCCGATCTTACCGCGTGCGTCATCGAACTGCTTGATCATCCGGATCGTGCCGCTGATCTCCGTCGCGTAGGCTATGAACAGGTTCAGAAATACCGCTGGACCATCGCTGCAAAGCAGTTGCTGGACATCATGCGGGAGGAATTTGTCAAATGCTGACACCCTCCCGCCTTGTAGCGATGATGGTTGCCGCAGCCATCGTCATGCCTGCCTGTGCACAGGACGCGACTACAGGTCTTCCTTCCAGAAAGCTGGTTTTGTGGTGCACCGTCTCTGATGGTGGCTCGAAGCGTCTTTTTGCTTCCGACCCGGTTCCCACATCTGACCTCAGTCACATGGCGCTATGGAACGCCAACAGCCGTTTCATAACGATCGTCAACAGCCGCTATAATCTGACAATCCGCAACAACGATCATGCATGTGCCATTTACCCCGACATGGCACATGCCACAAAAACCCGCGATGCACTCATTTCCCTCGCACAACAGCGTGGCAGCCATATTGTAACCGTCGGATCGAACTAATTCATGACCCCCGATACAGCCCGGATGCCCTCGGCAGGTGTCTCCCATCCAGAAAATTCATCTGAGCAAAACAGAAATCTGCCGCCGACATTAACGAAAACTGGAGAGTCTGTGCCTTTAACAAAAGACATGCAGGTTGTCGTAGGCATTGCTACCAGTGGCCGTCCTGCCATTCTCGCCGAACTCGTGCGTCAACTGACCCATCAAACGGTCAGACCGACCAGGATCATCATCAGCTACGCCAAACCGGAGGATATTGCAGCTATTCCCCAGACGCTCCGGGAAATGGCTTCGGTCGAATTCGTCACCGGCCATATGGGCCTTCCTGCCCAGCGGAATGTCATTCTCGACCGTCTCGATGACGAAGATATCGTCCTGTTCTTCGATGATGATTTCTTCCCTCACCCCACCTATATCGCCCGGATTATCGAAGCCTTTCACGACAACCCCAATATTCTGGGCGTTACAGGCAACGTTCTGGCCGATGGCGCCAAAGGACCTGGTCTGTCAATTGAAGAGGCGGACCGTCTGAACACGAATGCTGGCACGTCATCGGTTTCGAAAGTCGAGGATGCCCCCAACACCTATGGCTGCAACATGGCGTTCCGCTGTGCCGCCGTAAAACGCCTCGGTGCACGCTTTGACGAAAGGCTGCCTCTTTACGCCTGGTATGAAGACATAGATTTTTCCCGCTCTCTTCTGCCTCACGGCAGAATCGTCAAGGCTCACGGCGCACAGGGCGTGCATCTGGGGAACAAGACGGGCAAAGGATCCGGCCTTCGACTGGGTTATTCGCAGATTATCAATTGTATCTATCTGGCCCGGAAGGGAACCTATCCCTGGTCTCACGCTGTGAAAAGCGCAGGGCGACACCTCGTCATCAACGCTTTGAAATCACTGAGACCCGAGCCTTATATAGATCGCAAAGGACGTCTGTTCGGAAATCTGATCGGACTTGGCGACCTGTTGAAAAACCGTATTACGCCCGAACGGGCTGCCACACTCCATTCCAAGAAAAAGGCTTCCTGAGATGCGCTTTTCACTCGTCGTTCCGACTGTAGCCCGTCTGGCAGAAGTCGAGGCCTTCATGCAGGGTCTGGAAAAGCAGACATTCAAGGATTTCGAGGTCATTCTTGTCGACCAGAGCGGATCAGACATCTATGACGATCTCGTCGCGCGATACAGCGCCAAATGGCCCTTCAAGCATCTGCGCCCGGAGGTCAACGGACTGCGTTACGCCCGCAACTTTGGGGCGAGTGTCGCGGTAGGCGATATCATATCGTTTCCGGATGATGACTGCATCTATGAGCCCGACACGCTGCAACGGGTGAACGACTATTTCCGCAAAACGGGCGATACCGGCTTCATTACCGGTGCCGTGCTCAATCTGAACGGTGCACCGACAGCCATGGGGCGCTGGTTGACCAGCAGCCAGGTCCTGAACTCGCACAGCGTCTGGACGGGCCTGATCGAATTCAACTTTTTCATGCCGCGCAAGATGTTTGAAAAAATACATGGGTTCGATGAGGATCTGGGGATCGGAGCCCCCTATGGTTCAGCCGAAGGCCCTGACCTTGCCCTGCGTCTGATGGCAGCAGGGGCTCAAGGATATCATGATCGTGCGCTGCTGGTGCGTCACATGGACAAGCCAGCCAGTCTCAACACGGCCCGCGCCTTCGACTACGGCAAGGGACTGGGATATGTCCTGCGCAAGAACCACGCTACCCTCAAGACAGTCCTGACATTCTTTATCCGCCCCTTCGGCGGCGTCTGTCTGAGCCTTCTGCGCAGGCAATCCAACAAGGCGGCCTATTATTCCAAGATGCTGCAAGGGCGGCTTTCGGGCTATTTCTGCCGCGAAGCCGCTGAGGTCGCCCGACACAACACGGGAAAAGCTCTGTCCTGACAGACAGCTTTTCACAGATGGGAAAACGCACTCCATGACTGGTCATCTCCTGAAAGTTCTCGCGATTGCCGGCATGAGTGCGCTGGCGCTTCCCACAGCCGCGCATGCGAACGATCCCGCTGCAATGCTGGCAGCCTGCCCGTCATGGCCGACCCTGTGCCGGGTCGATCTGAAAGGGAAGGTCTACAAAATTCGGGAAACCCTGCACCTCAATCCGCTCACGACGACACTCACCAATGGCACACTGGACGCTTCCGGTCTCCCCGATGGAAAGCCTGCGATCATCATCTCGTCAGACGGTAAAGGGCAGCCTGAAAGTTACGATACGGCCGCCAACAGCATTGATCATCTTATCCTGACCGGCCAGCCCAAGGCGGACGGGATCGTTTTCGACAATGAAGACGACGACAATATCCGTGCGGCCGCAATTACTCTGGAGAACATCTCCATTTCAAATTTCCGGCGTGGGCTGACGTTCGGAAACCATTCCTATGGCTTTGGCCTCTCCCATGTCCAGATCCATAACAATGGGACAGGGATTTATACCATTCCCAATCCGGTGGATGCTGGAGAGCGCATTGCCCTGATCGACGTCGGCGTTTTCAACAACACGCTTGGCGTGGACGATCAAGGCGGCATGGAACTGGACTGGTTCTCGTCGCATCTGGATTACAATGCAACAACCGCATTCATTTCGGGTCCGTGGACGTTTGACGGGCATATAGAAATTGCCCCTCCGCACACTCCTCCAATCCAGCTGCATGCGCTGGTCGGCAAACCGGCGGGCTCTCTTTACATCACAACCGGCTCGATCATTCTCGTCAGCCAGTCCGGCGGCCAGGCCAGCAGCGACTACTGGGTGCAGAGCGACAGTTCCTATAGCGCCATCCAGTTCCCGGCCCAGACTTATGGCGTCCGCGGAAAAATCGGTATCATGAACGGCCCCGCTGCCGTTTACGGCCCTGCCCTTCCGGCCTTCAACCCCCACTGATCAGGCAAAGCTCACCGAGGAGCCAAGCCTGATCGCAGACTGGTCGTCTATGCCATCCAGCGACGGACAGCCTCGAGCCCCAGTGTCAGAAGTTCCTCGGCCCGTTCGGGCGTCGCCGATTCAACATACACCCGCAGTTCCGGGGCATTGCCGGATGGCCGCAGGTGGATGATATCGCCACGTTCGAACGTCATGCGGATACCGTCCGTCTCATCGACGGTTGCAACAGGTCCGCAGGCGTCCACAAACCCCAGGGTCCCGCTCACAGCCGGAACGTCGTCACGCAGGATGGCCAGCCGGGCCTTGCTCTGCTCTGTCGGAACGTCTTTCAGACGATCGCTCACGGTGAAGCGCGGCGGAAGTGTTTCAAGAAGTTCCGCAAGCCCGTTCTGCCCGCTTCTGGCCGAAACCAGCGCACAGAGCATGGGCAGGACGGCATCGCGCGTCGGTAATGCCACGAGACGTCGGCCGTCATGCTCGATATCGCTGGCAAGCAGAAAGCCCCCATTGGCTTCGTAGCCAACAGACGGAACATTTCCCTTTTCCACAGCATCCGTCATGCCTGACACGACGAATGGCGAGCCAATACGCGTTCTTTGAACGAAGGGCGCAACGCCGGATGCTTCCAGCGCCGTATTGCTGCTGACGGGCGTTGTGACGGAGACGGCGCCAAGCTTGCGGGCCGCGAGAATACCCAGCACATCACCCCGCAGCCAGCGGCCATTCTGATCCGCCAGAAGAGGGCGATCGGAATCACCATCTGTCGTCAGGATCGCATCAAACTGCCCCGTCTGCGCCCAGTCCCGCGCAAGGACGACATCTTCGGGGCGCACGGCCTCCGTATCGACCGAAACGAACACGTCGGAGCGTCCCAGAGGATGGGCTTCACCCCCAAGGGCTTCGACGACGGACACCAGAACGTCACGCCCCACTGCAGAATGCTGATAAATTCCAAGCTTCAGGCCCGAAAGCGCTGTCGGGCCGAAGAAATCGACATATCTGGCTACATATTCCCTCAGGACATCAGTCAGTGGCGGGACTGCGACGTCAATTTTCAGGGCGCCCTGCTCATCAAACCAGCCTTCCGGAAGTGTGACGTCCTCATGCCGCATGGCAGCTTCGTCGCTCTTGAGAAACTCGCCCCGGGCGCGATTGAACTTGATGCCGTTCCGGTCGTCCGGAATATGGCTTCCCGTCACCATGAGGGACGGAATACCCCTGCCAAACGCATAGAGGCTCAGAGCAGGCGTCGGCACAAAGCCGCAGTTTACCGGCTGGCCTTCCATCCAGAGAATGGCAGCCGCACAGGCGCGCAAAATGCGCGGCGTACTCGGCCGAAGGTCTCCGGCGATGGCGACGGATGTTCCGGGAGCAAACTCGCCCAGCGTCTGTAAATGTTTGAGATAGCCGACGGTATACGCAAAACAGACAGCATCCGTCATGGACGTCACAAGCCCACGCGCGCCGCTCGTTCCAAACGCAACGCCTGATTCCACCATCCAGTCAGCTATTTTCATATGTAATCAGTCCCAAACAGTTAGAAAAACAGGCTATGGATGGACATATCAGTGCCTGATTGCGGGCAGTATGACGCGCGCTTCTTTTTGCATCCACTCAATAAGAAGCATTTCCTGTTTTTATGGCTGACCACTGATGTGATGACAACCATGCAGGTTATCCGCAGCAGATTAGATTTCTGGCCCGACATCGGAGCATCCGCGTGATAAGTCACACTAAATCTTAAAATATCACAGATATATGTGTTCTATATCTCGTAATCGGTGATATGGCTGTCCTTCGAATTTGCGTGTCCCTGACACTGAAGCCGTCTGGAGGGCCAGAAATGCGCCGGGATTTCATCATCGGAATCGATAGCGGTTCCACCACGACCAAAGCCGTTGTGTTTTCGTCCACAGGGGCCATCGTCGGAACAGGGCGACGCCGTGTCGCACAGCACATGGAGCTCCCGCATCATGTCGAGCGCGATATGCACGAAGCGTGGCAGGCCGTTATCGGATCCATCCGCGACGCGCTGAGGGATGCGGAGCTGGACGGAAATGCCATTGCCTCTGTCGGTGTCACGGCGCACGGAGATGGCGTTTTTCTACTTGACCGCTCAAGAAATCCGCTGGGCCGGGGCATCATGTCGCTCGACAGCCGGGCGACGGCCATTCACGAACGCTGGAAGCGTGACGGTATTTCCGATCTGACTCTCCCGATCGCGGGGCAGCGTCCGTACGTCTATTCGGCCAACACACTTCTTGCCTGGATCCGGGACAACGAGCCGGAACGGTATCAGGCGATCGGGTCCGTGATTTTTGCCAAGGACTGGATCCGTTACTGCCTGACAGGCGAAATCGCGACGGATCTGACCGAGGCCAGCACGTCTTTCACCGGTCTGTACACGCAGAATTACAGCGACGACCTGCTCGATGTTCTGGGCCTTGTGGACATCCGGGCTGCGCTGCCGGAAATGCGCCTCTCCTGTGAGCAGGGTGGCGTCGTGACGGCGGAAGCCGCAGCCCTGACGGGGCTTGTTGCCGGCACGCCCGTTTCGGTCGGATTGCATGATGTGGCGGCCGCAGCCGTCGGTCTGGGCCATACCAGAGCGGGCGATCTGTCGATCACGGCTGGAACCTTTTCGATCAACGAGGTTTTCCGCGATCGCCCTGTCGTCGGGGAAGGCTGGGCCTGTCGGGCAGGATATCGTCGCGGACTGTGGAACTGCATGGCAATTTCTCCGGCATCCTCCAGCAATCTCGAATGGCTGGCGAAAATCCTCATGCCAGGCGATCAGGACGCGGCCCGGAGCCTTTCTGCGGAAATAGAAGCGCGCCTGTCCCAGCCGGGAGCCCGTCCTGCGGTTCCGCTGTATCACCCGTTCCTGTTCGGCTCGCCCTATGACGCCCCCGCCAGCGCATCCCTGTTCGGCGTGCAGTCCTGGCATGACCGGGCGGACCTGTTTCAGGCAATGGTGGAAGGAACGGTCTTCAATCATCGTGAACATGTCGATGCCCTCAAACAGACCGGGCCCGTTCGCAGGATCGGAATTTCGGGAGGCGGAAGCGGACAGCCTGCCATCGCCCAGATGTTCGCGGATATTCTGGGAATGCCTGTCCGCATCCCCGAAGTCCGCGAAGCCGGAGCTTTGGGCGCGGCCCTGACGGCGAGCGTTTCCGTAGGATTGTGCGCCAGCCTTGAAGACGCCGTGGCCGCGCAGGACGTGCCGATGCACACCTACAGACCGCAGCCGGACCGCGAACGCGTCTATGAGGGAATCTATCGCCGCTATGTCGCACTGACGCAGGCCATGAGGCCGTTCTGGTCAGATCTTTATGATGGCGGAACATCCTCCCTGAAGCCTGCCACGACAGAGCGTTCTCGCGAAAACGATCTCGTGGAGGCCGGACCGGTTCTGAACTACGCGATGGCCGGCACCATGACACAGGGAGTTCGGCCATGAGCGGACTGAAAGATATCCGCGAGAATGCGGAGTTCGATGTCGTCATCATAGGCGCCGGCATCAACGGAGCCGGGCTGTTTCGCGAGCTGGCCCTACAGGATCTGCGCGTCCTGCTCGTTGATCGGAGCGACATCTGTTCCGGCGCCTCCTGCGCGCCCTCGCGGCTGATCCATGGCGGAATCAAATATCTCGAAACGGGTGAATTCCGCTTGGTCGCGCAGTCCACTCTGGAGCGCAATCTTCTGCTGCGGAATGCGCCGCACGTGGTCAAACCCCTGCCAACGGTTCTGCCAATCCGCTCCTGGTTCGGAGGCATCGTCCCATCCTTGCGGAAATTCCTGCGTCTGGGCGGCAAAATGACCGATCGGGGGGCTCTGGTGCTGGAAGCCGGGCTTCAGATCTATGATTTTCTGGGACGGCGCGCGCGTGCCATGCCGCGACACAGCCTCTTCCTCAATCGCAGAACGCGGGAAGAATGGCCGCATATGGCGACGGACGTTCTCGCCACCGCACAATATTATGACGCGGCCATCACCCAGCCCGAACGGCTTGGTTATGAATGTGTGCAGGACGGCCTGAATGTCGGGACCGGCTGCGGGGTTGCGACCTATACCGTTCCGGTTTCATTTGCCGATGGCATTCTGCGCCTCAGGGACAGCATGACCGGAGAGACACGCAACGTCCGGGCGCGGGCGCTTGTGAATGCTGGAGGCGCGTGGATCGACCGCATCAATGCCGTCCTCGGCGAGACGACGCGTTATATCGGCGGCACGAAAGGCTCGCATCTGCTGTTACGGCATGACGGGCTTCTGCGCGAACTCAAAGGACGCATGATGTATTTCGGAACACCGGACGGACGGATCTGTCTGGCCTATCCGTTTTACGGTCACGTTCTGGTCGGCTCGACGGATATCCGGATCGAAGATCCCGATACCGCCACGTGCACCGACGACGAACAGGATTACATGCTGCGGATGGTCGCGGACCTGTTCCCCGGCTTCAGCTTCAGCGCCGATGACGTGGTTTACCGCTACAGTGGCGTCCGTCCCCTCCCCGCAACCGATGCGTCCGATCCCGGAGCCATCAGCCGCGATCATATCGTGCATGAAAACCGGCTTGGAGACACGCCTCTCCTGTCCTTGGTTGGCGGGAAATGGACGACATTCCGCGGACTGGCCGAAGAGGTCGCGGACCGGTTGCTCGAAACTCTGGGCGCACCACGCCACCTCTCTACTAAGACTTTCCCGATTGGCGGCGGTCGCGATTATCCGGCGCCGGAGCGCTATTCCGCGTATCTGGACGAGTTTTTCGTAACCTATGGCATGCCGCGCCAGAGGGCCGGAATTCTGCTGGAGCGGTACGGATCGCGGGCCCGCGCTTTTGCGGTGTTCTGCCAGAAGGAAGCCGACGCGCCACTGCGGACGCTCCCGACCTACACACGGCGCGAACTGGCCTTCATCGCTTCGGAAGAACTGGTCCGCACCCTCTCCGATGTTCTCTTTCGGCGGACGCCGATTGCCCTGAGCGGCCTCCTCACACCTGACGTCGTTCTCGAAGTGGGCGGGGTCGTGGGCGCAGCTCTGGGATGGAGCGCGCAGGAAACGGACCGGCAGTGCCGCGCCGCCTGGAAAGAAGCGCAGGAGCGCCACCACCTGAAGGGCGACCTCCCCGACACATCCCCCTCACAGACAGCCCTGAGAGCCTGAACCATGAACCGTTACGAAGAAAAAATCGCGCGCATGCTGGCCGGTCAGGATGACCGTACGGATTTCATTCTCGCAGATGCCAAGGATTCCGACATGGCCGCGGGCGTCAGCGCCACAGGCCTGCGTCGCGACCCCAGACAGGGTCATTCCCGTTTCCGGACGCGCCGCGAATATGTCGACGTGATCCACGGCATCCTCCAGCAGGACATCGTGGACATCATGCTGACTTCGGCCTCCATTCTGGAGACCCTGATCGCGGAAGACGGTTTTGCCGGAACCCGGATCCAGTCCGCGATCCGGGCCAATGACACGACGGATCTGTGGCGCGGGCGGGGTGGCTCCTACCAGTCCCAGAAATCCGTTCCTTTCCGCTCGGCATCGCTGAAAAAAGCGCAGACCAGCCTTGGCCTGTATTCCATGACCTTCAACGGCGACGCCGAGCAGGACAGCTTTGCGCTGGAAGAATTCACCCGCTTTCGGGAAGAAGCCGAAGAAAGCCGCTTTTCGTATTTCCTTGAGGTCTTCAATCCCAATGAAGGCCGGATCGCACAGGCCGACCGCGGCTTTTATCTGAACGACATGATCGTTCGCTGTCTGGCAGGCCTGCGGCGTGAAGAACGCCCCGTTTTTCTCAAGGTGCCCTTCAATGGCGCGGACGCCCTGAGCGAACTCTGTGCATTCGACCCTTCCGTGATCGTGGGCATCATGGGGGGCAGCAGCGGAACAACGCGCGACTGTCTGGAACTGATCCATCAGGCACAATGCTGTGGCGCGCGCGCAGCGCTTTTCGGCCGCAAGATCGTGGATGCAGATGACCCGCTTTTACTGATCGAGGCCATGCGCAGCGTGACCGACGGAGCCCTGTCGGCGAAAGAAGCAACACATCTCTATCATGAAAAACTGGGCGCTCAGGGCGTACCACCCCTCAGAGAGGCGGATCTGGATAGCGTCGTGACCGAAGCGGTCCTGCTGGAGCGTGCAGCGTAACATTTTTATGTGATTATAAAACAGAGCTGATTTCCAGAGAATTCAGAAGAAAAATCACCCTCAAAGAGAATTTTTCCTCTGAACTTCCTGAATTTTGTATCGTTATTTTTGGTATTGGTAACTCTTTTATGTTATGCTTTAACGCTCAAGATAACATATGCCGTTCTGCAATACGGAGAATCGGGATGAACATTCAGCCTTTCGGAAGGTCGGAAATGGCTCAGGTCTGGATCGGAACGAGCTGGAAGATGAACAAGGGACCGGCCGAAGCCATCGCTTCGGCACAGGCCCTTGAAGGATTTGTTCCCCCGCAGGGGATCCAGCCTTTCGTCATCCCGCCTTTCACGTCCCTGAAGGATGTCTGCACCGTGCTGGAAGACAGCGCCCTGATGGTGGGCGCGCAGAACATGCACTGGGAAGACAGCGGGTCTTGGACGGGCGAAGTTTCACCGGAAATGATCCGGGGCTGCGGCGCCTCGATGGTGGAAATCGGCCACTCCGAACGTCGCCAGCATTTCGGCGAGACGGACTGGACCGTGAACCTGAAGGTTCATGCAGCCCTCCGTCACGGGTTACGCCCGCTCATCTGCATCGGCGATACGCTGAACGAGTACGAGTTTGGCGTCTCGCACGAAACGCTCGCCCGGCAGACCAAAATCGCACTGCATGGTGTGGCGCGAAAAGATCTGGCGAACGTCCTGATTGCCTATGAGCCGGTCTGGGCCATCGGAGCTTCCGGCCGCCCGGCGGACGCAGACTTCGTCTCGGATGTTCACACCCGGCTCCGGCGCGTCGTGCAGGACCTCGCAGGGGCGGAGGGCGCGCGTATCCCGCTGCTTTATGGCGGAAGCGTCTCGCGTGAGAACATCCGCGGTTATGTCGGACTTGCGGATGTGGATGGTGTGTTCATTGGGCGGGCGGCCTGGAAGGCGACGGACTTCATGGCCCTTATCGACAGTGTGCGTGATCTGGCTTCGGACAAAATAGCGGCCTGAACGGTCGCCTGAACGCAGGAAGAAGGAAAATGACCATGCGTCTTGCCATTGGTGGAGACAGCGCAGGCGAAGGCCTGGCGAGACTTCTGACCCAGCATCTCTCGACGCTTGGTCGACATGTCGTCGTCGACATGTCCCATCCCGAAGATGAACGGGGCGAACTGTATTCCGAACTGAGCGAGCGCGTATCGCTGGCGGTTCTGAGCGGTGAATTCGACCGGGGCATCCTGTGTTGTGGAACCGGAATTGGCGTTTGCATTTCCGCCAACAAAATTCCAGGCATCCGGGCGGCCCTGACCCATGACACCTATTCCGCCGAACGCGCGGCCCTGTCGAACAACGCGCATATCATCACCATGGGCGCGCGTGTGATCGGACCGGAAGTGGCGAAGTCGATCGTGGAAGCCTGGCTGGCCTGCACCTTCGATCCCACAAGTGCATCGGCGCGCAATATTGCCGGAATTGATGCACTCGGCAGGAAATACCGGCAGCCCGTCTCCGCGGATATGAGCTGCTGAAATAAAAACTTTCAGCCCGGACAGGTTCAGGCTGATTTTCGAAAGAACAGAGTTATGAAAACGGCATTCGCTTTTGCCGCAATGCTGGCGGCTGCGCCAGTTCTGTCCTCCGGCGTCGCCTGTGCGGCGGAGAGTGGCGCGCCCCTGCATTTCGTTCTGATCCCCAAAACGGTCCATCCGTGGTTTGACAAGGCCATGACAGGGGCGAAGGCCGCTGGCGACATGATCACCAAAGCGACGGGCCGCCCGGTCGAAATCGAATATCGCGCGCCGCAGACAGCCGATGTGTCTTCGCAGAACGACATTATCGAACGCGCTGTCGCGACCCATCCCGATGGCCTGATCCTTGATCTGCTGGATGAGAAGGGCAACCGCGCCGCCATGGACGAAGCAGCGGACCAGAAAATCCCGATGACGGTGTTCGACTCCCTGCCCCCCGAAGGCATGGACATCACGGCAGTCGGCGCGGATTTCTGCGAACAGGGCACCATGGCCGCCGAGAGGCTGGCGAACCTCGTTGGCAAGAAGGGCGAGGTTGCCATCATGATGGGTGTGCCCACAGCGCCAAACCATACGCTTCGGGCCGAGTGTGAAAAGAAGGTCTTTGCGAAATACCCCGACATGAAAGTCGTCGCGACGGGGATCGACAATGACAGTATCGAAACCGCCCAGAAACAGGCCTCCGCCATCATGCAGGCCCATCCGGACCTGGTGGGCTGGGTCGCCTGCGATGCATCCGGACCGGTGGGCATCGGACAGGCCATCCGCGAGGGGGGCAAGACCGGTAAAGTCAAGGAAGTCGGCCTCGACAACCTCAATGACATGATCCAGCTCATCAAGGACGGCGTAGCGGAATCTTCCGCCTCCAGCCGCCCTGAAATGCAGGGTTACTGGGCTGTCATCTCTGCCTGGCAGAAAGCCATGGGACAGAAGACACCCAAATATATCGACACCGGAATTGATCTCCTGACCAGCAAGACCCTCTGACATCTTGCCGATCAGGACAAGGGAAACACGACCATGACAATTCTTCAGATCGAAGCCGTACGGAAGACCTATCCCGGCGTGGTCGCGCTCGATCATGTGGACCTGACGCTGGAGCCGGGGAAAATCCATATTCTCGCGGGCGAAAACGGTGCCGGAAAATCCACCCTGATCAAGGTCCTGACCGGCCTCGTCGCCCCCGATGAGGGCCGCGTCCTGATCGAAGACGGAGACGCGCTGGCGGACCGCACCCTGTTTGCGAAGGTCGCCTATGTACCGCAGGAGCTGAGCCTTTTCGGTTCCATGACGGTGGCCGAAAACATGTTCATGCCATTCGACCGCTCCGGGTTTGGCCATCTGACGGTCTCGCGGCGTGCCATGGAGAAGGCTGCGGCAGACCTCATCCAGCGCTTCGGAATTCATGCAAAACCAGGCTATCTGGTGAACCGAATCAGCGTGCCGGACCAGCAGCTTCTGCAGATCGCGCGCGCAGCCTGCCGTGAGGAATTCAGGGTTCTGATCCTTGATGAACCGACCTCCTCGCTGACGGCAAACGAAACCGAGCATCTGTTCCGGATCATCCGCAGGTTGCGCGATGACGGCTGCGCGATCGTGTTTGTCTCCCACAAGATGGAAGAGATCTTTGAGCTGGGCGACACGGTAACGGTTCTGCGCAATGGTCGCAGCGTCGGCACCTACCCCATGCAGGGCATGACGGAAGGACACCTGATCCAGCTCATGTCCGGCAGCTCTGTCTCACTGGAAGAGAAGTTCCAGCCGCGTTTCGCCATCAGCGAAAACGACACGATCTTGAGCGCTAAACAAATTTCGGGGCCGGGGTTCTCGGACGCATCCTTCACCCTGCGCCGGGGCGAGATCCTTGGATTTGCGGGGCTTGTCGGCGCGGGCCGCTCCGAACTGATGCAGACGATTTTCGGCTATCATCGGGCGACATCCGGCCAGTGCTTCCTCGACGGAGAGGAAATCCCCCGTGGCCGCACGGACCGTGCCGTAGCGATGGGGATGGTTTACCTCTCCGAAGAGCGCAAACATCATGGCATTTTCCCGCTGCTCAGCGTGCGGGAAAATATCAGCCTCTCGGTTCTGGACCGCATGAAGCGCGGCGGCGTCATTTCCTCCCGGCGCGAAAATGACGTCGTGGAGGAAACGATCCGGCAGTTCGACGTCCGGACGTCCTCCGCGGCCAAAAAAATCGTTCATCTGTCAGGCGGCAACCAGCAGAAGGCGATCATCGGACGGGCGATGGCCCGCAGGCCGCGCGTCCTGATTTTCGACGAACCCACCAAAGGGATCGATATCGGAACCAAATTCCAGATTTACCGGATCATGCAGCAGCTTGCCGAAGAAGGCGTGGGGATCATCCTCGTCTCGTCCGAAATGACCGAGCTTCAGCGCTGCGCCTCGCGGATCATCACCATGTATTCCGGCCGGATCACGGGTTCGTTCGATCAGGCCACCACCGACGTCAACACGCTTGTCGGCGCGATCATCGGCGCCCCGGAGACCCGTCATGTCGCTTGAAACCACCCTCCCCGCCACGCCGTCGAAGCCGCCGAAACTGCCGCCCATGAAGGCTCTGGTGTCGCGTCTGGTGGGCAATCCACTGGGCGGCGTCATCGCCGCGCTCGTCATCATTTTCGGGGCGTCCTGTGCGCTGTCGCCGCACTTCCTGACGTCCTTCAACATGATGATCATCGCGCGTGCGCTGGCCTTTGTCGGGCTGGTCACGATCGGACAGTCCGTTCTCATGATCCTGGGCGAGCTTGACCTGTCCGTTGGCGCCATTGGCGGCCTGGCGGGCGTGGTCGGCGGCATTTTAATGGTGCAACTTGGGCTGAACCCCTGGCTTTCGCTCGGGCTGTGCCTGCTGATGGGAGCCGGGTGCGGATTGCTGAACGGAGCGCTCATTACGCAGCTCCGCCTGCACTCGCTGGTGCTGACGATCGGTATGGCCGGCGTTTATGGCGGCGCCAACCTCGTTGCGACCAAAGGCGTAGCCATTACGGGTATTCCCCGTGACATCTCCTTTCTCGGGCGTGGGCTCGTCATGGGCGTTCCCGTGCCGTTCGTCGTGCTTCTGGTGTGTCTGGCGGTTGTGGCGTTCGTCATGTTCCGCACGCCCGTCGGCCGCTACATCTACGCCATCGGCAGCAACCCGGATGCCGCCCGGATGCTGGGCATCCGCGTCAACGCCATCCGCATGGGCGCTTTTGCCCTCGCCGGGTTCCTGTCCGCCCTTGCCGGAATCCTGATGGTGGCCCGTCTGGGAACGGCCCAGCCTTCCATCGGTGACACATGGGTTCTCGCCCCCATCGCCGCAGCCGTCATTGGCGGTGTCGCGACCACCGGCGGCATCGGCAGCCCGGTCGGAGCGGTTCTGGGTGCGGTCATTATCGGCATGATCGAAGACATCATCGTCCTGTTCGGAATTTCGCCCTACTGGCAGTCGGTCGTCAGCGGCGGGATCGTTGTCCTTGCCATCTCCTTCGACGCACTGGCCCGTCGTTACCTCAACCGTGATGCAGCCTGACTGTCCCGCTGCGGGACACGACTGGAGGAAAAACACATGACCAAGATCTGCGGCGACGCATCCAATTTCGCAATGTCGGCCCTTCGCGGGTTCAGCCTGATCCATCATGACCTTGTGCGCCTCGTCCGTGGCGGCGTTCTGCGGGCAAAGCCAGGTCCGAAAGGCAAAGTCGCCGTCGTGCTGGGCGGCGGCTCAGGCCATTATCCCGCCTTTGCGGGCTATGTCGGCAAGGGCTTCGGCGATGCTGCCGTGGCAGGCGACATTTTCGCATCCCCCTCCACGCAGGCGATCAAGAGCATCGCCCGACAGGCCGATCTCGGCGGCGGGATCATCCTCGGCTACGGCAACTACGCGGGCGATGTGCTCAATTTCGGCATTGCCGCCGACCGTCTGCGCGAAGAGGGCTATGACGTCCGCGTTCTGGCAACCGCCGATGACGTGGCCAGCTCGGACGCCTCCACCCGCGAACGCCGCCGGGGCATTGCGGGAGACCTGCTGATTTTCAAGATCGTAGGGGCCGCTGCCGAAGCCGGACTGACGCTCGATGAGGTCGAGGAAGTCGCGCACCGCGTGAACCGTCAGACCTGCACCTTCGGCGTGGCTTTCGACGGCTGCACCCTGCCCGGCGAGACTGAAAAACTGTTCGAGGTCGCCAAAAACCGCATGGCTCTAGGCCTGGGCGTTCACGGTGAGCCGGGAATTGACGAACAGGACGTCCCCAGCCCGGAAGCACTGGCAAAAATCCTGTTCGACCGCCTGCTGGCCGAAATTCCCCACGAGGCGCCGCGCCGTGTGGCCGTGTTGCTGAACGGTCTGGGCAGCACCAAACAGGAAGAGCTTTTCGTGCTGTGGAACGCGCTGGTGCCAATGTTCGAAAAAGCCGGACTGACCCTCGTGGCCCCGTTGGTGGGCGAGTATGTTACAAGTCTGGACATGGCGGGCTGTTCCCTGACCCTGACTTGGCTCGATGAGGATCTTGAGCAGTACTGGCGCGCGCCGGTGGATTCCGCGGCCCTGCGCCACGGCACCCTGGTCGGAGACGGCGTGGCCGACCTTGCCGTCGAAGATGAGGCAACGATCGTCTATATGCGCTCCGCTACTGCAGCGGGCCGTCAGGGCGGGGTGTGCGTCGCGGATGTCATGGAAAATCTGGCGAAAATGCTGGCCGCCGAGGAATCCAGCCTCGGCCATATCGACGCACTTGCAGGCGATGGCGATCATGGACAGGGCATGGCGCGCGGGGCCGCAGCGTCTGCCCGCGCCGCCCGTAACGCGGCCAATGCCGGTGCCGGCCCGGCTACGGTTCTGGCCACGGCAGCCGATGCCTGGGCCGATCGTGCCGGGGGCACATCGGGCGCGCTCTGGGGCGAAGGTCTGCGGGCCTTCAGCACGGCACTCGATGACGGCCGTCTGCCAAGTGCCGGGCAGCTTTCGCAGGGTGTCCGCAACAGTATGGAGCGCATCATGCTGCTCGGCAGGGCCAGGCCCGGCGACAAGACGCTCGTGGATGCGCTGGTCCCGTTTGTGGAAACACTGGAGCGCGAACTGGCCGCGGGCCATGAACTCGTCAAAGCCTGGATGGAAAGCGCGGAAGCCGCCTATCAGGCCGCGCAGGACACACGCAACCTGTTGCCCCGGATGGGACGTGCGAAAATGCATGGCGAGCGCAGCAAGGGGCATCCCGATGCCGGCGCCCTGTCCCTCGCCCTGTGCGTACGCAGCGTCGGCAGGGACTTGAAAAGCGGCATGGCTGCCCAGCACGGCCACGATCTGCTGCACGACCTCAGGGCCTGACAGCAAAGTCACCGGTCATCGTCTCTTCTGCTTGGGCGGACGGTGATCGGTGCCCCCCCTTTTCGCCAGTTAAAGGGCGATCGGATACTCACGCGACGGCCTGTGTTCCGATACAAGTCGTCCTGAGAGTTCACGGATAATCTCGGGATGCCTGGCGGCCACATCGTGCTTTTCGCCCGGATCTGCCGTCAGGTCATAAAGCTCCAGCCGGGACGACCCGACGGGCCGCACGATTTTCCATTTCCCCAGACGCGCCGCCTGCCAGAAAGACGGCTCATATGTCTCCCAGTAGAGCAGTCGCTCCGGCAGATTCCCCTGCCCCAGCAGAACGGGCGTCAGATCGCGACCATCCGTCACCACAGGAACACTGCGCCCTGCCAGCCCCAGAACCGTCGGCAGCAAATCGGGATGATAAACGGGCGTCCCGTTCGTCATGCCCGCAGCGATCCGTGAAGGCCAGCGCGCAATCAGCGGAACACGGATTCCACCCTCGTAAAGCTCACGTTTATAGCCTCGCAACGGACCATGAGAGTTGAAGAAGGTCACAACTTCCGTCTGCTCCGCCGTGGGTTCGGATCTCGGCCCATGATCGGACGACACAAACACGATCGTATCATTGTCCAGCCCGGACGCTTCAAGCGTTTGCAGAATACTGCCGACGCCAGCGTCCAGAAATTCGATCATGGCCGCATAGGCCTTTTCCCGGGCGCCCCAGGGCTCTCCTGCATAATCCCCCTCGGCTGGCGTAATATGCGGGCTATGCGGCGCGTTATAGGCGACCGTCAGGAAAAAGGGCTTCTGACGATGACGCCTGATGAAGTCGCAGCTCTGATCCGTCACGATGTCGGTTTCGTAGACAGCCCGCCCCCCGCCGGCATTTCCCGCGACATCCTGCAACGTCGTGCCGTCGTACCATTTCTCCGGAAAATAGCCCTGCGTCTTTTCCGTTTGCGTCAGCCATCCGTGGAATTCATCAAACCCGTGCCGCGTCGGGATGGCGTCAGGATCGTAACCATCGAGATGCCACTTCCCCACCAGCCCCGTAATATATCCCTGCTCTTTCAGAACGGACGCGACCGTCGGTTCCTGATCGAACAGATTGGCCCTGCGGATCTGTTCCTTGCCCTTGTATCCGACCACGCCTCCGGCGAGCGCAAAATTGTCGCGGATGGACGCATGTCCCATATGGCGCCCCGTCATGAGCGCACAGCGGGAAGGCGAGCAGATAGGCGCGCCACCATAGGCCTGCGTGAACTTCATGCCCTGAGCCGCCATCCGGTCGATATGCGGTGTGCGGATTCTGGTCTGGCCGTAACAGCCCAGATCATACACACCCAAGTCATCCGCGATGATGTAAATGATGTTGGGCGCCCGCGAGACTGCCCTGGAAGCCGCATGCGCAGCCCCCTCCGACAGACCCAGAGTAACCGTGCCGAGCGCTGCGGTCCCGGCGAGGAGTGTCCGGCGGTTCATGCGGATTGAACGGATCAAGGCCTGCGCCTCCTGTGATGGAACGGGATTCATTGGCCGGAGGACTGCGCAGTCGTGAGGGTGACCGTGTCGATACGGCCCGTAAATGCTGCGGGCACCGTATAGGCCGGGCTCACGGCAGATCCCAGATCACGACCGATATCGAGGGTCTCGCGCGATGACAGGGCGATGTTGCTGAAACGCGCCTGCCGGGCCGGGGCTCCGTCCACGGAAAGCCCTACCGTCGCGGGAACCGGTTTCCCGCCCACCCAGCGCCGGATCACCTCCGCTGCCGCATCGCTTTTCCCCGCTGTCCGCTCCTGCTCCGGTGTGACCGTCACGACAATATGCCGCCGTCCTGCCGCCAAAGGAGCAGACGTTACGATCTGTCCTGTCCGCACACCATTTGCATTGGCTTCACAAACAAGGCGCCCCTTCGAAACATAAAGGGTGACACCCCCATATCGCCCGCCCTCGGCGAAAATCACCCCCTGCGCCCCGCCCGCAGGGACATCGACATCAGCACTCAGCGTATACGGATCATGCCCCAGATCCGGTGCAAAACGCGGCCCTACGCGATCCACGCCAGAGCGGTATGTAAAGACCGTCTGGCCTGTCGCCGTACCAAGCGGATAGGCGTCAACTCCGGGCCGGAGCGGATCTGCATGATTACGGCTGGCCTCGTGCTGGAAAAGCGCCTGAAGCTCTTTGAGTTTTTCGGGATATTTCGCAGCCAGATCATGGGCCTGGCTGTAGTCATCGCTCAGCCTGTAGAGCTCCCACGGATGCGTCTGCGGCTGTATCCCACGGGTAAGATACACGCGGTTGTCACCCACCTCCCACGTTTCCTGAGCAAGCTGGCCGGCCCACCATCCATCGGAATAGATGCCCAGATTTCCGCTCGTGGTGAAATACTGCACTTTGTGCCGCGACGGGGCGTCGGGATGATCGAACGTATAAAGCAGGCTCCGGCCTTCAATCGGGAGTTGCTCAACGCCCGCCGTGTGGGACGGCGGTGTAATCCCGGCGGCTTCATAAAGCGTTGGCGCAATATCGTTCAGATGCCCGAATTGCCCCCGTATTCCATGAGTATCGTGGATGCGTGCGGGCCAGGAGATGACCAGCGGGTCCGTCGTCCCGCCCAGATGGGCGGCATCCTGTTTCGTGCCCTGAAACGGAGACGTCAGCGCCCATGCCCATGCGGCGGCATAATGGTTGAGATACAACTCGCTTCCCAGCGCATCACTGTCGGCCAGACGCGTCCTGACATCCGGCGTTCCGCCCTCCGCAGTCTTCGCATCCTTCCCCAGAAACCCGCCTTCGGCACTCCCCCCATTATCCCCGAACACTTCCAGGACAAGCGTGTTGTCCGCAATGCCTTCCTCCCGCAGCGTCGCCAGAAGCCGCCCGACTTCATGATCCGTCTCTTCGGCAAAAGCGGCATAAACCTCGGCCTGATGCGCGAGCAGCTTCTTTTCATCCGGAGACAGACTGTCCCATGCAGGCAGCGTGGAGGGGCGCGGTGTCAGTTCCGCATTCGCCGGGATAACGCCAAACGCCTTCTGACGCTCAAAGCTCTGCTGCCGGATAACATCCCAGCCCTGATCGAACTTCCCTTTATATTTCGCAATCCATGCCTTGGGCACATGATGTGGCTCGTGCGTCGCACCCGTCGCATAATAAAGGAAGAACGGTTTGTCGTGCGCCACGGCGTCATGCTGATGCAGCCAGCGAACGGCTTCGTTGGTGATGTCGGTCGTGAAGTAATAGCCCTGTTCCGGAGTGGAAAACGGCTCAACAGGGGTCTGGTCACGGTAAAGACGCGGATAATACTGGTTGTCCGCTGCGGCAAGGAAGCCGTAGAAATGTTCGAACCCCCACCGCCCTGTCGGCCACAGATCAAATGGCCCCGCCGCGCTGATCTGCCAGTAAGGCGTATTGTGCCATTTCCCGAATGCCGCCGTATTATACCCGTGTTCCTTGAGAACTTCGGCAACCGGCGTCACGTTCGCAGGTAGAACGGTATTATATCCCGGATGCCTGGAAGCCGCTTCTTCGATATTTCCAAACCCCACCTGCCGGTCATTATATCCCGTCAGCAATGATGCCCGCGACGGGGAGCACAAAGCATTGACGTGAAAATTGTCATATCGCAGCCCGGCATCCGCCAGACGTGCAAAATCCGGTGTCGAAATCGGACCACCAAAAACATTCGTCGCACCAAATCCGACATCATCAATCAGAATAACGACAATATTCGGCGCCCCCCTGGGCGCCTGTGGCGATTGCGGCCAACCCTGCGTCGCCTGGGACGGTTCTGCTGCATGGACATGCTGCGCAAGGCTGCCCCATAAAAGCGTACTGCCCAGAAGAAGGCCCAGAGACGTCTGTCTTTTCATGACCATTCCTCGCCGGTTCAGTAATTCACGCGGGCAATAAAGCCGAAATTGCGGGGCTGCGTGACATAGGCGTACCAGCTGCCATTCCCCGAAGCGGCGCTTCCCTGGGAAATCTGCGACACACGTCGCTCGTCCGTTGCATTATTGATAAAGCCCGCAAGCTCCCAGCGCCCCTGATGGTCGCGAAACCCGAAATTCAGGTTCAGCGTGCCATAAGCCGGCACCCAGCCATAAACGGAGTTGTTGCTGGAGGTGTTCATACGGGTGTTGTAATTGTAGCTCCCACCTGCATAGGCATCGAGAGGGCGGGAAAAAACCTTTCCGATCCCGTGCGAATACTGCACCGCAGCCGACAGCGCCCATCTCGGCACGAACGGAATCTGCGTATGGGCGAGACTGTAAGCGCCTTTCCATGCCAGTTCCGGCGGCGCACTTGTGGAATACTGGAGGAACTGGGCGTCATTATAAGACGCAGACAGAGACGTTACGAGATTGGCAAGCGGGCTGTAATGAATGTCCATCTCCGCACCACGGACCCGCACTTTTGGAGCGCTGCTCAGATAGGAAACCAGCGCGCCCTGATATTCATGAACTGCCGTGACCTGATAGTTATGGTCGTTCGTCTGATACAGCGCACCACTGACCAGAAGACGGTTTTGAAGAAACTGCGCCTTCGCCCCAACCTCAAAGGAGTCATCCGTCTCCTTTCCGACATTCGGCGAAACCGCGCCCTGAGAAAGCTGGCTCGCAGAAAAAGAGACCAGATTGAGGCCACCGGATTTTCCGCCACGGCCATAGCGGCCATAAACAATGGCATTATCCGCCACATGGTATTTCGCAACGAACTGTCCGGTTACGAAACCATTATCGACATGCGCGCCATATCCCGTATTGCTACCATACAGGCCCCAGATTTTCTGTGCCGTAGCCACTGATGTAACGGCTGAATTATAGCTTTCGGGTGTGACCTGCCACTGGGAAAAACTTCCCGTTTTGGTGCTGTAATTATATCGTACACCCGTCACGAAATCCAGTTTGCGGGTGATGTGCCAGGTCCCGTTCGCGTAAAGCCCGTAATAATTGGTGGTGGGCTGTCCATAGCTGCGCACGTCATAATTGTTCAGGACATTCGAGGCCTGTTCGGCAGAGATACCGCTAACGGGTGAGCTTCCGGTTCCATATCCATACCATGCCCCGGCATCCGGTCCGTAGCGGGTGTCACCGTAAACACGGTTTTCCTGCCACATGTAAAACGCTCCAACCCGATAATCGAGCAGACGCCCCAGAGAACTGGAAAAACGGAGTTCCTGCGTGAACTGCCTTTGATCGACCTTGGCATTGCTGTTGAGAATGGCATTGGCCGGCCCCAGATCACCGTCATTATGCGGTGCCCAGTCCCACCACCGGAAAGCCGTGATGGAGGACAGCGTAAAATTGGCATGGTGCCAGTCCACATGCCCCGAAAGCCCCATGTCTTCCTGCTCTGCGTCAGAAAGAGAGCTTCGGTTGATGGTATAGGGCGCATTGGACGGAGCCGTCGCGCCATATCCGGCCCAGCCCAGACGCTGCGGCAGCGTTCCCGCTACGGCGCTGCCATCCGTCTTGGTTGCAACGATCTTGTAGAGCCCCCCAGAGCAGCAGTTCTCACGCAGATGGGCATAATCTCCCGTCAGCCGGACACTCAGCTCATCCGTGGGGTGATACAGAACCTGAGCGCGGAAAGAGCGGCTGGTCTGGCCGTTAATATCGCCACCACCCGCAAGGTTTTTGACCCAGCCGCTGTTGCCATATCCCAAAGCACTCAGCCGGACCGCAAGCTTGTCCTTGATCAGCGGCGTCGTAACGCCAAGGCTCCAGCGGTTATAATCATAATTTCCAACCCCCGCCTCACCATAAACATGTCGGGTATGCAGATCCGGCGCTGCCGTGGTGAGTTCGATGGCGCCTGCCGTGGCCGTCATGCCCCCTTCCGTTCCGGCCGGACCACGCAGAACAGTGATCCCGTTCAGATCGACCAGATCGCTCAGCGCTGTCGCAGGACGTGAACGATAAACACCATCGACATACACCGCCACGCCCCCTTCGATCCCATCGGTCGCTGCTGTCCCGGCGGCTCCGAGGCCACGGATATTGATTGTGGTGTTGCGCGGATTGGAAATATTGAGCTGAACGGTAGGCAGAAGGCGCGCGGCCTGGGGCAGGGCCGTGATATGTTCGGCCTTCAGTTCCTGTGCACCGATCCGTGTCGCAGCCTGCGGAACGTTCTGAAGCGCATGCGTTTCCTGGTCAATCGTGTGCGCTGCTGCCTGCACCGGAGATGCGACCACGTGGATCCGTTCCGGATCGGAGACCGGCGCCTTGACCGCTTTGAGAGTGGGCCGGGCTGCCGGAACCAATTTTGCCGTATGATGCCTGTGCGCGGCATGCGTGGCCGCGGCTCCTTCCGTGGGGGCAGCGTTCTGTGCCTGCGCACTGTCCCACCCCGTCACATCAACCACGGCCGCGATGGCGGTAAGCAGGACGTATTTTTTCTTCATGACCAGAATATTCCCGAAACCGCATTAACATTTTTATATCGTTGTTTTTACATAAGAACGATATATCGTCGTTTTGATTCGGTCCATACACACGTCACGGATTCGGGATGTATTTATTAATACTATTTACTTGAGTTATATATTCTGTTGCCTGTTGTGATCAGCTGCGGTGAAGCCCACGTCAATCTGACTGGGACGCATCATAATGATCCGCAAAATCCTGGGCATCCGCTCCCCAACTGTAGCTGCCCTGCGGGAAAGGCAGCATCGTTGCATTCCAGGCTGCCCATTCCTTTTTCAGACGGGCAAAAAGCTCCGGTTTGCGATCTTTCAGATTGGCTCTCTCGCGCGGATCGCTGACAACGTCGAAGAGAAATTCGTTCTCCCCAATTTTCAGATATTTGTAATCGCCATCGAGATGAGCGTGCTGGTCATGGATCTTGTAACGCCAGAACAGTGAGCGCGACTGGCGTTTCTCCGGATCACTCAGGAACGGCAGAAGATTTGTGCCGTCGGACGGGAAAGTTGCGTCCGACGTCACGCCCGCAGCAGCCAGGAAACTGGGAAGCCAGTCCATCGTGATGAGGGTCTGGTCGCTCTCGGACCCTGCCCTCACCCGTGCGGGCCACCTCAGAACCGCCGGCACCCTGAGCCCACCCTCCAGAAGCTCCCCCTTCATGCCCGTAAAAGGCCAGATCTCGGAGAAACGCTCACCACCGTTGTCGCTGGTAAACACGACGATCGTATTTTCCGTCAGTTGATGACGGTCAAGTGTCGCAAGAACCCGGCCGATCTGATCATCCATGGCTTTGACCATCCGGCCATAGGTCTTCTGCGTTCCACCATCATAGTCGAAGATCCTGCCTTTCAGGCGCTTCGATTCGGCCTCATCCTCCGGCCCTTCCCAGGGCCAGTGCGGCGCATTGAAATGCAGACTGAGGAAAAATGGCGACGCGTCCTGTGCGAAAGTGTCGACCAGCCGAACCGCTTCGTCCCCCAGAAGCCCCGTCAGGTAACCATGATCGTGGATCAGATGGTCGTCCCGATAAAACTGGTCCTCGCCGGGTTTTGCCTGATGGGTAAAATAGTCGGCAGCGCCACCGGAAATACCGTAAAAATGGTCATAGCCGCTCTTGAGCGGCCCGAACTCCGGAGGGCTCCCAAGGTGCCACTTCCCCACCAGAGCCGTCCTGTATCCAGCCCTGTGAAGCTGCTCCGGCAGGGTCGGCAATCCCGGCGGAAGCCCGATTTTCCCGCTGGATGAGGCAATCGGTTCTTCCAGACCACAGGCAATCCGGTCCTGATAACGCCCGGTAATCAGGGCCGTCCGCGTCGCGGAACAGACGGCGGAGTTCGCATAGGCACGCGTCAGCTTTATGCCTTCATGCGCGATACGGTCGATGGAAGGCGTCGTAAAACCCGGTGTGCCGAAGCAGCTCACATCCGCGTATCCAAGGTCATCCGCGAGAATGAAAATGATGTTCGGCGCCTTTACCCCTTCGCCGGAACGGCCCGAAATCCGGGGCTGGGCGATCGCCCGCGCCCCCAGACCCGTAATTCCGCCAAGGCCGATCCCTGCAACTGTGGAAAGGAAGGCGCGACGCCTCTGGACAAATCGGGTCATCTGCGGGCTTTCAGTCTGGATTATTAAACTATCAATTATGGTTAAAAATATTAACAACCAAAAAATAGGATGTAAATTCATAAAAACCAATATTGATGGTTGAAAGAACCCCGAAAAGCGGTTTCAGTTCGGAAGCTCCCCCCGGGAGACCATGATTCCAGATGACAGGGTAAGTGATATGGCTTCGTTCCGACTCAGGCTTTCCACCGTCGCTACGGGTACGATGGCCTTGTGCACTGCCCTCATGACCTTCCCGGACGTGGCAAAAGCCGTCCCCAGCGTAGTGCCGACCGGCGTCACCCGTTACAGCCCCGAAAAGGCTTACAACAGCTTCCTCCTGTTTTCCGGAAGCGACAATCATACCCATCTCATCGACATGAACGGTCACGAGGTCCGGCAATGGGCACAGGCCGGTTTCCCCGCCAAATACATTGATCCCGCTCTGGTCCAGGGGCAGAAAGGCATTATCGGGCTACAGCTTTCGGAAATCCGCGGGGACGGCACCCACAAGATCCCCGGAGCCACAGCCGGTTTCCGTAACCGGACTTTCGGCTATGTGGACTGGTCCGACAAAACGCTTTGGGAATGGGGGCTTCAGTCGCCCGAAGGCAATGCCCGTCAGCATCATGACTGGGCGCGCCTGCCCGATGGCGGCACGCTTCTTCTGGCCAACCAGAACCGCTCCATCCCCGGCGGAGCCAAGCCGGTACTTGATGACGTGATTTATGAGATCGCCCCGGACGGCAAAATCCGCTGGACCTGGAAGGCCGGAGACCATCTTCAGGAATTCGGCTTTACCGACAGCCAGCTTCAACTGGTAACGCATGCTGAAAATCCGGATTACCTTCATATCAACAACATGCAGCTTGTAGGCGATAACCACTGGTACCGTGCAGGAGACAAGCGTTTCGCGCCAGACAACATCCTGATCGACTCACGGGAGGCCAACTTCATCGCGATCCTAGACCGCCATTCCGGCAAGGTCGTATGGCGTCTGGGCCCCAACCTCCCGCAGCGGCGCCGCAGCGAACCGGCTGTTCCTTTCGCCGTCGACCAGTTCGTCGGACAGCATGACGCGCATCTTGTCCCCGAAGGCCTACCGGGTGCAGGCAACCTGATCGTTTTCGACAATCAGGGCGAAGCAGGCTATCCCGCCCGTCCGTTGCAGGTCGCTAACGGTTCGCGAATTCTGGAAATCAATCCCGTAACGGCACAGGTCGTCTGGCAGTACACGGGCGAGAATTCGGGCGGCCCGCCATGGTCCTTCTACAGCAGCTTCATCAGCTCCGTGGACCGGCTGCCCAATGGCAATACCCTGATTGACGAAGGCATGAACGGACGCTTCTTCCAGGTCACGCCCACGGGTGAAATCGTGTGGGAATATGTGTCGCCCTATTCAGGTGAAACGCCCGGCAGCTCTCCAGGAAAAACAACGCGCTCCAACTGGGTCTATCGTATCCAGCCCGTGCCATATGGATGGGTGCCCTCGACCGTCTCACATACCGAAACAGTCGTGGTCCCGGCTTCAGATCCGGAAAAATAATATAACCGCAGGGCTGGCGGCCGCAGTCATGACGCCAGCCCTCCCTTCTCAGGCAGGCACCGTCGGTTCCGAAGGGGACTGACCATCGGGCGGATTGACAACGGCCCCCACCGGAGCCGCCACAGGCCCTTTGAGAAGCGGGTCCTGCGTCTCCTGCATCCAGCGCCTCAGGCGTTTTCGCATCTCCCGCAGAACGTCTCCGTACTGCGGATCGTGACACAGGTTACCGGTTTCCGCAGGATCGAACGTCAGATCATAAAGAGCCTCTTCAGGCAGACGATGATCCGGCCATCCGGCCCCGACCCAGACGGACTTGCTGGGACTGTCATCGCAGTTCGGCAGTACGGGCTGCCTGCGACTTCCAAATCTGCGAATATATTTCCATCGCTGCGTCCGGACGGCCCGCATCGGCTCATAAGACGCGTGATATGTCATCTCGGCATAGACGGCATCCCGGATTTCCACCTGACTGCCCTGCAAGACCGGGAGGAAAGACTGCCCCGCAAGCCAGGAAGGACGCGGGATGCCCAGGTAATCATAAACTGTCGGAAAAACATCAATCTGCGAGACCATCACGTCCGACTGATGCCCCACGGCCAGACCCGGCCCCCGCATGATCAGTGCCGTTCCGATCCCGTCATCCGTCAGGTTGCACTTCATGCCCGGAAAAGCGATGCCATGATCCGTGACGAAAATAACCAGCGTGTTGCGGTCATAACCATTTCTGGACAAAGCCCGCAAAACCCGCCCCACACCCGCATCCAACTGACGGGCGCTTGCTCCGAACGCCGCGAAATCGTGGCGGATTTCCGGCGTATCGGGTAATGGACGCGGAACGCTTTGCACACGCTCCAGATCCGCGGGGGTCGGGTCCGGATACTCCCGATGCGTCTCGAAAAATCCGACATCCAGAAAAAACGGCTGTCTGGGCCGGCTATCCAGAAACCGCTCGGCTATGGGTGCCACCACAGAAGCTTCCGCACACCATTTCCCGCTCTCGTCGCGATAGGCAAGGTTCCTGTCATACCCCAGCGTGTCTGGATCAGCGGCAACATGCTGCATCCCTGTCAACACGGCCTGATATCCGAATTTCTGCAGGTCCCGGAAAAGGAGCTGCCGCGGATCGTTCAGCCTGAAACCCCGATGCGCCAGCCCCATCATTCCGGAACGATGGGGAGACTGACCGGTCAGCAGAGCCGCACGACTGGGAGAGCAGACCGGTGCCGCACTGAACGCCTGCCGGAACGTCACGCCCTCACGCGCCAGAGAGGCTATTTCCGGAGTAGAGACCGCGCTGTCATAGGGCTCGAGCGCCCGCCCGCTGTCATGGGAATGAAGATAGAGAATATTCGTCCACCTGCCTTTCGGAAGGGACTGCCCATATCCTTTTGCCACGAAGGCGCCTCCGCCTGAGGCAAGAAGGGTGCGACGTCTGACCTGTACCATGATGTTCCTGCGGATATTCTGGCCCCCCGCAGAGCCAAAAGCTTTGCGAAAAGCATGAGAGAATTGAGATTTTCTTCCCGCAGCCTCTAGATCTGCGGATCGCTGATCCTGCCTCCCATGGCCGCCACCAGCTTCTTTCCTGCCGGGCTCTGCATGGAGGCTGCATCAAAATCGGACGGCTGTTTCAGACGCGGCGTATAGGTTCCGGCGCGTTTTTCGCTGAGATACCGCGCGGCGGCCCGTACCGCGAAAAGCCCCAGAACACCCTGCACATCAGGCGGCGAAACACGCGTCGTCAGGGCCGCCTGAACAGCCGGCGTTACGGCGGGAGAGCGCACGTTCCGCCCATAAGTCGCCGCCAGAACCGCAGCCAGGGCCCCCTCCGGATCACCCGTTTGCGCGATCTTTCCCGCAACCCAGTCGATGGCCTGAGCAGCATCGGGGCCATTCAGCAGAATTTCACCCAGCACAGCCCTGATCACCACAGACGGCTCTTTTCCAAATGCCAATGCCACATCATGAGTGGTCCGGGCATCCAGCGGCGTCTGCACCGCAAGAATACCCGTAGCCGCCCAGTACCGCACGGCTTCGCTGTCATTTCCAAGAGAGGCCCTGAACGCCGGAAGATGTTTTGCGCTACGCTGGATCACCTTCGCCCCCAGCGCCATCAGCGCAGGCAACGGATAAGCGCCAGGCTCGCGGCTTGCCTGATACCCCTGATGTCGCAGCCCTTCCGCAAGGAACGCATTATCGTTGATCGCAGTCATCTGCGCATCAAGCACACCACGCAAATGTTGCAGTGCAGCCTGATGCGCCGGATCGTCGATCAGGTTGCTGATCTGATGCGGGTCATCCGCGAGATCATAAAGCTCCTCACCCGGCTTGGCCTGCCAGAAGGCTGCCTGAACGGGATCCAGACGCCCCGCCAGCCACTCCTCTTCCCACGACTGGTAACCGCGACCTTTCCACTCATACGCATTATGCTGTCCGTAAATGCGATGCGGCATGTAGTTGCGGATATAGCGGTAACGCCCACTCCGGACCGTTCGTATCAGATCCAGCCGTTCATCCATCCGGTTGCGACCGCTGAACACATGTTCGCGTGGCGGGGGAACGTGCTGCCCCAGAAACGGCTGTCCCTGCATATGCCGGGGAATTGCCGCCCCTGCCAGCGACAGTGTCGTCGGCGCCATATCCACCAGACTCACAAGATCCGGACTGACCTGCCCGGCCGCACGTTGCGCAAAATGCTGGAATTTCTTTGGAAACCGCACGATCAGAGGCACGTGCAGCCCCCCTTCATAACAGTAGCGCTTCGTTCTGGGCTGCACCCCGCCATGATCGGCGAAAAACATGACGATCGTGTCCTGAGCCAGACCGTCCTGTTCAAGCTCACCCAGAATATGTGTCACAGCCCTGTCCTGCCGGTTCACCATGTCGATGTTGCGCGCAATAGAATCCCGGATATCGGGCGTGTCCGGCAGATAGGGCGGAATATGGACCTGCGCAGGATCAGTCACGGTCGCGCCCGTCTCAAACAGATGGGATTCATGCGTGATGAGATAATTGTAGACCGCGAAAAAGGGTTTTCCCGCCGGGCGGTTCCGCCAGTGCGCCGTCACCGAACACTCATCCCAGATCGTCGCAGGATCAAGGTCACAGTTGTAGTCGGTAAAGACGTTATTGGTGCAGTAATACCCCGCCCCACGCATCAGTTCCGGAAGGCTCTCGAACTGTCCTGCAATGCGGGCCACAGCGCGCATGTTTTCCGCCGGTCCACAGCTTTGCGGATACAGCCCCGTGACCAGCGAGAAACGCGACGGAGAGCAGACCGGGGCGGTGGCATAGGCGCTGTCAAAGCGGTTTCCCTCGCGGGCCAGCGCGTCAATCGTCGGCGTCACCGCCAGAGGATTGCCGTAACATCCCAGAAGAGGCGCATGGATATCATGGCAGACGATCCAGATAATGTTCGGCTTCCGGTCTGCCGGGGTCTCTGACGCGGCAGAGATGGTCTTCGCCCTGGCACCAACACCAGCACCGGCCGAAAACGCCACACCGGCCCCGGCCGTCGTCGCCAGAAGATGACGGCGTCTCACCGCTTTGGAGGGTCAATCCATACTCACAGATCCACCACAGCCGATGACGCACATCTGAAACCGATATGGCCGAGAGAGCTGTCAGGCGTCGTATGGGTCCGTGCCGAATTGCGATACCGGTTGCAATAGGAGTGATGGCACATATGCGATCCCCCCCGGATCACCCTGTCCGTCCCCTCGTGTGGTCCTGAAGGATTGCATCGCGTCAGGGCATTTTCAGCCTGATGCCAGACCGGGCTCCAGAAATCGGAGCACCATTCCCACGTATTGCCCACCATGTTGTAAAGGCCGTATCCATTCGGCGGAAATGCGGTAACGGGCACGGTCGTCACATACCCGTCTTGGCGGGTGTTCTCGTCAGGGAAACGTCCCTGCCAGATGTTGCACTGCGCCTCCCCATCAGGACGCAGTTCATTTCCCCAGGGGTAACGGAAATTCTGCATCCGGCCCCGCGCGGCAATTTCCCATTCCGCTTCCGTCGGCAAACGCTTGCCCGCCCAGACCGCATAGGCGGCCGCATCATTCCACGAAACATGCACGACCGGATGATCCTGACGGGCCGAAATATGCGACCCCGGCCCTTCAGGATGACGCCACTGCGCGCCACGGACCGGCAGCCACCACGGCGTCTGCGGAACAGAACCGCGCAGACGGCGCTTCTTCGCTGTCGCCGTCGCCACTCCTTCGAAAACGAACGACCACCCCTCCGCTTCAGCTTCCGTCACATACCCCGTAGCTGCGACAAAGGCCGCAAACTGCCGGTTGGTGACGGCATATCTGTCGATCCAGAAAGCATTGACCTCCACGAGCCGGACCGGCCCCTCGCCATCCGCGACATGGGTTTCGGAATCATCAGCGCCAATCTGGTGCGTCCCCTCCCCGATCAGCACCATGTCCTCATAGCCCGAGACACGGCAGGGCTGACGGTCCTGAAACACCGGAACGGACAGCGCGCGCGAAGACGCCCGTGCCGCCTGCGGAACGCAGCACGCTTTTTTCGGGTGAGCAGAAGCAGAGCCGAGGGTCATTAAACTGATCCTGATAGTTTTATTTTTTAAAAACTCTATTTCATCGTTATTGAAAACACAAACCCTTCGGCGTTTTCAATCCCGCGTTGCAGAATCGTTCTGTTTTCTTATGAAATCTTTGTTTTTCAGCCGATTTTCAAGAATCGATCCGGGACACGCTTGACGGCAATAGGCAGATCTATAATCAAAATGATATCGTTGTTTTAATTAATAACGTTTTGTTTTTGTTATACAGATCGACCCGACATTCCCCTGCTCCCGAAGGCTCATGGCCATGAAAATCCTGTCGTCCCGCCGTTACACCCTCAAAGGAACACTGGCTCTCGCCGCAGCCCTCATCGCAGGTCCGTGCCTGTCCGCCGCACATGCTGCGGATTACCACCTTCTGAATGTGTCCTATGACCCGACGCGCGAGCTTTACAGCGACATCAACCATGCCTTCCCGGCCTTCTGGTCCCGGACCCATAGCGGAGACAGCGTTGTCGTAACGTCATCACATGGCGGCTCCGGCGCGCAGGCACGCTCGGTTCTGGAGGGCGCACCAGCGGATGTCGTAACGCTGGGTCTCGCATACGATATTGATATTCTGGCCCAGAACGGCCTTCTGGCTACAGACTGGCAGAAACGCCTGCCGCACAATTCAACACCCTATACCAGCACGATCGTGTTCCTCGTGCGTAAAGGCAATCCAAAGAACATCCACGACTGGCCCGATCTGATCCGCGACGGCATTCAGGTTGTTACCCCAAATCCCAAGACATCCGGGGGCGCACGGTGGAACTATCTGGCCGCATGGGGCTGGGCACTCCATCAGCCCGGCGGGACGGAACAGTCCGCAACAGCGTACCTTAAAGCGCTCTTTGCGCATGTCCCCGTTCTTGATACGGGCGCGCGTGGCGCCACCAACAGCTTCGTCCAGCGCGGCCTGGGCGATGTTCTGATCGCATGGGAAGACGAAGCCCTGCTGGCCTCGCGCGATCTGGGGCCGGACAAATTCGATATTGTTGTGCCCCCCCTCACCATTCTCGCCGAACCTCCCGTCGCCACCGTGGACCGCAACGTGCAGGAACACGGAACCGAAGCCTTCTCTCGCGCCTATCTGGACTTCCTGTTCTCCCCAGAAGGCCAGCGGATCGGCGCCAGACACTATTTCCGCCCCGTGGACCCTGCGATTCAGGCCGAAACAGCCGCAGTCTTCCCACACACCACAACCTTCGACGTCGCCAGCCTGGGCGGCTGGACCCGCCTGCAGAAAGCCCATTTCTCGGACGGCGGCGTGTTCGACCAGATCTACAGCCACTGAGTGTGAAACCCCTGACCGTGACGGGCCTGCGTTATTTCCCGCGCCGACGCCAGACATTACCCGGCTTTTCACTGTCGCTGGGCCTGACCCTGCTCTGGACCGGGCTGCTCGTCGTGCTCCCCCTGACGGCGCTGCTGCTCCGGCCCTGGCAGCACGGCCTCGGCCCGATGCTCCATGCGCTGCATGACGCACGCATGTATGCCGCCCTGCGGGTCAGTTTTATCTGCGCCTTCCTGGCGGTCCTCATTGACCTGCCGATCGGCCTGCTGCTGGCCTGGACCCTCGTCCGCTACCGCCCGCCCGGTCATCGCGCCGTAGACGCCCTGATCGACCTCCCCTTCGCCATTCCCACAGCCGTGACCGGCATCGCTCTGGCCACCCTTTACGGCCCCGGCGGATGGATCGGCGCCCCTGCAGGAAAACTGGGACTGAAACTCGCCTTTTCTCCCGCCGGAATTGTCATCGCGCTGACCTTCATCGGACTGCCTTTCATCGTCCGTTCCGTCGAACCCGTGCTTCGCAGCTTTCCCAAAGATGTCGAAGAAGCCGCTTTCCTTCTGGGCGCATCGGGATGGCAGCGTTTCTGCCGTATTCTCCTGCCCGCTCTCGCCCCCCCGCTTCTGAGCGGTGCAGGGCTCGCCTTTGCACGGGGCATCGGGGAATACGGCTCCGTCATCTTCATTGCGGGCAACCAGCCTTTCCACAGCGAGGTCGCACCGCTGCTGATTGTCATGCGGCTTCAGGAATTCAACTATGATGGCGCAACCTCAATCGCGCTGATCCTGCTCTGCCTCGTTGCCGTCAGCCATCTGCGTCGTTCGGTTTCTTCCGGACTGGTCCGCAAGGACAGCGCATGACCAGTCAGTCTTCCCGGATAATACCCGTTGTCCTGACCCTGCTCAGCTACACCATAATCGGTCTTCTCATCGTCCTGCCTGTGGCCCTGATCCTGCACGAAGCCCTGCGTCAGGGTCTGCATACGGCTCTTGAAACCCTCAAAGACCCGGAAGCCCGATCCGCCATCCGCCTGACAGCCTGCGTCACCGCCATCGTAACGGTCATCAACACGGCAGGCGGCATCGCTGCGGCCTGGACATTGACGAAGTACGACTTCCGAGGTGCCCGCCTTCTGGTGAGCCTGATCGAACTCCCCATCAGCGTCTCGCCCGTGATTGCGGGGCTGGTCTGGCTGCTACTTTTCGGCCGGCAGGGATGGTGGGGAAACTGGCTCGGCCATCACGGCCTGCACATCGCCTTCGCCGTCCCCGGCATCGTCCTTGCAACGCTCTTCGTAACCTTCCCCTACGTCGCGCGTACCCTCATGCCCTATATGGAACAGCAGGGCCAGGCCGCCGAAGAAGCCGCCTTCCTGCTCGGCGCGGGCTTCTGGAAAACCCTGATCCACGTCACACTCCCAGACGCAGGCTGGGCGCTTCTTTCGGGAGTTCTTCTCACGACAGCCCGCGCCATGGGGGAATTCGGCGCAGTCGCCGTCATCTCCGGCCACATCCCCGGCGTCACCGAAACCATGCCGCTCCATATCGAGACCCTCTATAACGGCTACCAGTCCGTAGCAGCCTTCGCGATGGCGGCCCTTCTCGTCCTTGTCGCAATGACAACGGTCCTGATCCGCATGTTTCTCGAGCGTTCTTTCAGAAAACAGCATCCATGAGCATCACTCTCGAAGCCTTCACGCAATACGCCCCCCGCTCTTCGCGCAAACTGCTCGATAACATCGCGCTAACCGTCGAAGACCGCGCGTTCGTCGCGCTTGTCGGGCCATCCGGAGCCGGAAAAACCACCCTGCTCAGAGCCATTGCAGGCCTTTCCTCCCATTCCGAAGGCACGCTGCTGATCGACGGCCTCCCCATCCACGACCGCCCCGTACAGGACCGGGGCATCGGGTTCGTCTTCCAGAACTATGCCCTGTTCCGACACATGACCGTGGCCCGGAACATCGCCTTTGGCCTCGACGTCCTGCCCCGCGCGCGGCGCCCCGATCGCGCCGCCATCCAGCGCCGCGTCACCGAACTTCTGGACCTCATCCAGCTTCCCCATCTCGCAAAAGCCTACCCGGACCAGCTTTCCGGCGGCCAGAGACAGCGCGTGGCCCTTGCCCGCGCACTGGCAACAGGCCCCAGACTTCTCCTGCTCGATGAACCCTTCGGCGCCCTGGACCCTCTGGTCCGCCGTGACATCCGCCGCTGGCTCCGGGACCTGCACGACCGGATGAACCTGACGACCATTCTCGTCACCCATGACCACGAAGAAGCCATGGACGTCGCAGACACGCTCGTCGTCATGCAGGAGGGCCGCATCGTTCAGGCCGCCGACGCCTCCACCCTGAATGCGGCCCCCCAAACGCCCTTTGTCATGGAGTTTCTGGGCGAAACCCTCAAATTTCCGGGTACCGTCCGGTTTGGTCAGTTCGTTCCAGACAACCCCGATATCGCCCCTTTCCCGTTCGAGGGGCCAGACGGAAACGCGACCGCTTTTATCCGCCCACATGACATCTTCCTCCTGCCCGGGGCTGGACAGGCTTCCATGGAAAAACGCCCCCATTTTTCCAACGGGCTTGTCCGCTATCAGATCGTTACCGCCGAGGCCGCATTTGAAATGATTACCCCCACAGACCTCTCCCCACAGGAGATGCAGAATGTCCGCGTCGACATCAGCCGGGGAAAAATTTTCTATCCCGCTGCTGCGTCAGAAGACCCTACGAAGCCAGCCTGAGCGGGCCATTCATATCTGCACGTCAAAGGTCGTCGTCCATTCCGATCGCTCGCCAGCCTGGCTCAGGACCAGCGTCCCGCCATGTCCCCTGACAATCTGGCGTGCCAGAGGCAGTCCGATCCCGTTGCCTCCCGTCTTGAACGAGACGAACGGCTCGAAAACCTGTTCCCACAGCGCTGCGTCAATCCCTGAACCATTATCGCGGATTCTGATCAGAACGGCATGATCGGCCATTTCAACAGCCAGTTGCACTCGGGGCGCAGACTGTCCCAGAGCAGCCTCGGCCCCGTTGTTCAGAAGATTCATGAGCGCCTGCTCCATCTGCGCGGCATCAAGCCGGACCATAAGCCGCCCCGCAGGCACCACCACGTCAAGCACCACGCGCGCGCCCCAGCGCGCCATAAAAAGCGTGGCGATTTCACGCACCAGCGCGCCAAGGTCTGCGGGTTTCAGATCCGGTCTGGGCAGACGCGCCAGATCGCGATAGCCGCGCACGAAACGATCCAGCCCCTCTGCACGACGCCGGATCGTCCCAATAGCCTCCGCAATCAATGGCGCGGTCTCATGGCTGGTGTCTTCCGGCCCCCGCCCTTCGGAAAACAGCTCCTCGGCCGTGGCGGACAGGGAAACGATGGGTGTGAGGGAATTCATGATCTCGTGGCTGAGCACCTGAAGAAGATCACGCAGCGCCTGAGCTTCCGCAGCGTTCAACCCGGCCTCGATGTCCGTGAGCGCCAGATACGCAACAATCCCTCCTGCCCCGGCACCTTTTCCGACCGACAGCGCATAGACCCGCGGCGCACTCCCGGCGGATGGCAGACGGATCAGGCGTTTTTCCGGTCCCGACGCCTCCTTCTCCAAAGCCGCAATGAGAGCTTCGGGTGGCTCACGCAGGACCCCTTCCGTCATGAACAGACGCCGCGCCGCACGATTGGCGGCATGCAGGGTCCCATCCACATACTGGACCAGAAGCGGCACAGGCGCATGATCGAGCAGTGCCCGGTTCCGCAGCTTTTCCCGATCCACTGGACGCACGACGGAAGGCTCGTGCCGTTTCAGACGCCGCGTCACCCGGATCTGCGCCGCGACAACGGACCCCGCACAGATCAGCCCCACGCAGGCAGACAGCAGGGCCGTCGCATAAAACCCCCGCTGCCAGGCCGGAACAGTCAGCAGACAGGCCGCCACGATACCGCAAAGCCGCAGGAACGTCTCAGCCACAGCGCGCATCTAAAGCCCGTACCGTGCCATACGACGATACAGCGCCGGTCTGGTCAGACCCAGTTCCCGCGCAGTCTGCGTCACATTGAATCCATGCTTGCGCAACGCTGTCTCGATCAGGGATCGTTCGGTATCGCGCAGCGTTAGCGCTGTGTTCGGAACCGCTTCAGCCTCTTCGGAAGCCGTTTCCCATCTCCCGGTGAGTACAGCCCGCTCAACCACAGCACGCAGACCGCGCACATTCTGAGACCACTCTTCCTCACACAGTAACCGAAGCCGGCCCTCGTCCATTCCGGGTTCGGCAAGTCCATGCCGGGCTGCGAAATACCGCAGGAAATGCGCGCTCAGAGCAGCGATATCGTCCGCTCGCCCCTGCAAAGGAGAGAGGGTCAGTCCGACCATTCCCAGATGCAGCATCAGCCGCGGATCAAGCATACCCTCCAGAGTCGCATGATCGCGCGAGGACAGAGCAATCACGCGGGGTGCCACGCGTGCGTCCAGCCTGTCCGCCAGACGGCGCTGCATGGGCACAGACAGCGCCTCGATATTGCGAAAGATCCACGTTCCCCGCCCTTCCGGCAAAGCCTCGCAATCCTCCGCACGGAGCATCACCGCAGGATCGTCTTCATAAGAAAGAGCATGAATGCGCCGCGCCAGCAGCATCTTCCCGACACCCGGCGCACCCGTGATGATCAGTGACGCGCGGGTCACAGCCAGACGGTCCGCTTCGGCAACGGTCCTCCTCAGATCATCGGACGCTACAATCAGAGCGGGTTCCGCCTCACTCGCCTGACAGGCCCGGCATTTCTTCAGCGTCCCCTCGACCAGCGCCAGAAGGCGCTCGTTATTCCAGGGCTTCATAACGAAATCGACAGCCCCCGCGCGCATCGCCGCAACAGCAATCGTCACGCCACTATGGCCGGTCACGACAATCACCGGCAGGTCCGGACGCAGGACCAGCATGTCCCTGAGCAGGGCCAGCCCTTCGGCCCCGGCAGTCATTCCTTTCGTATAATTGAGATCGAGCAGCACGAGATCGACAGGAAACGACGCCAGCTGCGTCAACGCCTCATCCGCCCCATGCGCGGAAAGAATGTCCAGCCCGCTGCGACGGAACAGCAGACGGGCCGCAACCTGCACATCGCGATCGTCATCAACGAAAAGAAGACACGGTGCCGGAGGGGCGGATTCCCCCGATTCGTTTCGGATTGCGTTCATTATGATCTTGACAGACCTCTCAGGGGTGTCCGGTTCCGGACACCCTGTTCGAAACCGGACATACCCGTAAAATCAGAATCAATTTTATCGTTATTTATCAATAAGTTAAATTCCATTTCCACCATGATACACTGTTTGCCAACAGGAGAAACAGTGCATGGATCAACCCGTTTCCAAAGCCCCGCCGAACGCCGCACTCCGCCCTGCATCCGGTGCCGTCATGGACCGGGCAGTCGCCCCATCACGGAGCAGGATCCTGTCCCGGCGGGCTCTGCGTTATGGTGCTCCCGTCGCGGTTGCGGGCCTGATCTGGGCCGGGTGGCGCCTCGTCCCGGCATCGGGAACGCTTTCGGTCTCCCAGGACCAGTTAACAGTTGCGACCGTCCGGTCCGCGCCATTTCTCGACTACCTTCCCGTCCGCGCCACCGTGGCCCCGCTCAACGTGACCTTCATTGATGCCATTCAGGGCGGCGAAGTGTCCGAAGTCGTGGCAAAGGACGGCGCGCTCGTGAAAAAGGGAGACGTTCTGGCGCATCTGACCAACCCCCAGCTCCAGCTCGACGTCACCTCCCGCGAAGCCCAGATCGCAAGCCAGCTCGGAGCAGTCAGCGCCCAGCGCCTCGCCCTGCAACAGACCCGCACGACCGAAGAAACACAGCGCGCAGAGGCCCGCTACAATCTGCTTAAGGCCCAGCGCGAACTCTCCATCCGCCAGCAGTTGCACGATCAGGGTTTTGAATCCGACGCCAACGTCCAGTCCTACCGCGACGAGGCAGACTATTACGCCCAGCGCCTGAAACGCCTCGAGAGCGCCCTGACGCAGGACCTGAAAGTCGCGGACCGGCAGGGTGGCGAAATCGACGAGGAAGCCCAGCGCCTGCGCTCCAATCTGGACGTGGTGGAAGCCAGTCTCGGAGCGCTCGACCTCCGTGCCCCGCTGGCTGGACGCCTGACCAATTTCGATCTCCAGCCGGGACAGTCTCTCAAGGCCGGAGACAAGATCGGACAGATCGACAGCGAAGGCCAGTACAGGCTCGATGCGGATATTGATGAATTCTATCTGGGCCGCGTCGCCGTCGGCGAGCGTGCCGAAGCCGATCTGGGCGACACGAAACTGCCCATGACCGTCTCACGGGTTCACCCACAGGTTACGAACGGTCAGTTCCGCGCGGAACTGACTTTCGACAGACCGCCACCAGCCGGATTGCGGCGCGGAGAGAGCGTCGATCTGCGCATCACGCTCGGAGAAACCCATCGTGCGCTCGTCCTGCCCAACGGCGCATGGCTGGAGGCCAGCGGCGGCTCCTCCGCCTTCGTCATGGCCTCGGGCGATCATGGCGCAGACCGCGTGTCAATCACGTCGGGTCGCCGCAATCCCGAACAGGTCGAGATCACGGGCGGCGTGCATGACGGCGACCGGGTGATCGTCTCTTCCTACAATTCCTACAAGAATTTCAGTCACCTCGCGATCCACTGACACAACGCATTGCAGGACCACACACCATGCTGATCGACCTCTCCCACATCCAGCGCCTTTATCGCTCCGACGAGGTGGAAACGACCGCCCTGCACGAGATCGACCTCCAGATCGAGAAAGGCGAGTTCGTCGCGATCATGGGCCCTTCAGGCTGCGGAAAATCCACGCTGCTCAACATCCTCGGCACGATCGACCGGCCAACCGGCGGCTCATACCGCTTCGGCGACCATGAACTGACAGCGATGAACGAAGCCGAACTGGCGAAATTCCGCCGCGAACATCTGGGCTATGTGTTCCAGAGCTTCAACCTGATCGACGAACTGACGATCGAGGAGAACATCGAACTCGCCCTGATCTATCGCAACATGCCCAAAGCCGAGCGGCAAAGCCGTGTGTCCCATGCCATGGACCATGTCGGTATTGCCCATCGTGCGCGACATTACCCGTCCCAGCTCTCCGGCGGCCAGCAGCAGCGTGCGGCCATCGCCCGCGCCATCGTGGGCGAACCCAGCCTGATCCTGGCCGACGAACCGACGGGCAACCTCGACACCGAAAACGGCGCACAGGTGATGGACATCCTCCAGCGCCTGAACGACGAGGGCGCCACCATCATCATGGTCACACATTCCCCAAGCCACGCTGACCTCGCCCGCCGCCGCATCGACATGCTGGACGGACAGGTCGTGGTGTCAGTCCGCAACGCGATCTGAAGCGACAGCAAGGGAGGAATGAGGGCCATGAGGACGATGATGTCGGATTTCTGGCGGCTGGCCGTGCGTTACAGGCTCTACACCGCCCTGAACGTGATCGGGCTCGGGCTGGGCGTGGCCACGTTTCTCACACTGGCGCTGGTGGCGCGCTACGAACTGGGCTGGGACGGCTTTTACCGGCAGTCGGCGTCGATCTATGAACTTCAGGCTGATTTCGTGATCGGCAACGGCACATTTCATATGGCCGAGATCCATGACCCCGTGCTTCCGGCAGTCGAGAGCCGTATGCCCGGTCTGCAAGGTACGCGCCTTGAACAGATATCCGCAGATCTCGTGGTACCTTCGGAAACCAGCAGAACGGTGCATTACGACCAGACGATCAGCTTCGTCGATCCGAATTTCTTCGACCTTTTCGATCTGAAATTCACTGCCGGTTCACCAGCCGTTCTCGCATCCCCCGAAAACATCATCCTGTCGACGACCATGGCGCGCCAGCTCTTTGGTGAAAAGTCTGCGCTCGGCCAGACACTGGAGGTCACGCGTCACGGGAAGACGTCCGTCTATCGTGTCGCAGGAGTGCTCCGCGACCATCCGGCCAACACCACGATTACAACCGATCTGATTGCCGCGATCCCGAAGACTGCTGCGGATCGCCCGTGTGACGGCTGGAACACGATGTGCGCGCAAACCTACGCGGTGCTGCCAACAGCCGCATTGCGCCAGTCCTTTCTTCACAGCGCCCATGACGTCCTGATGGCCTCCCCGATGTCTCGTGCCATCGAGCAGAAAGATCCGGGGGGTGAAAAAATGACCCTCAAGATTGTTCCTCTCCCGCTCGTTCATTTCGGCTCCGATGGCGTGGCGAATGACGGAGCATCGCGCAGCGTGCTCTTTGCACTCGCCGCAATCGGCACCCTGTCCCTGCTCGCGGGGGCGGTGAATTACGTCAATCTCGCCACCGCGCAATCTCTGGGACGGGCGCGGGAAGTAGCCATCCGCAAGGTTCTCGGCGCCTCCCACACTCGTCTGATGATCCGCTTTCTTGGAGAAACCCTGGTGCTGACGACACTGGCGGCCATGCTGGGACTGGTACTGACGGAAATCGCCGTGCCGACGGTCGCCAGCCTCTCGGGCTGGGCCGTGGCGCTGGATTACGGCTGGACACTCCCCCTCCTCTGCGGCGTCATCGTCGTCCTCACGCTCGGCGCCGGCTTTTATCCCGCCTTCATGCTGTCCTCCTTCTCACCCGCACCGGTCCTCGCCTCCGCCCACCTTCCGACACAGGGACGCTTCGGCGCACGGATCCGGCTCTTTCTGGTGGGACTCCAGTTCGCATTCGCCGTGACACTCGGGATCTGCACCCTCGTCGTCAACGCGCAGGCGCTGCATCTGCGTCATCTGGACCGGGGCATGACCATCCCCGGCCTCGCCATTATCGCCACGGAAAACCTCAATGCGCTGGACAGGCAGCAGAACGCCATCGTGAATGCCCTGCGCGCCATGTCCGAAGTCACCGACCTGTCCGTCTCGGCGGGAGGGACACTCGGGCGCTACGACGTCGGGAGCGTCCACCGCACACCCGGCCAGAAAGCCTTCATGGCGCAGACCGTCGCCCATGACGAAGCGTTCTTCAGGACGTTCCGGCTGCACCTGCTCGCAGGACGCCTGACAACATCCGAGCGCGCGACAGATGTCACACACACGAAAAACGGTGATCCGTCCGTGCTGGCGCAGAACTTCGTCCTCAGCCGCGAAGCGACACGCAAGCTGGGTTTTTCCTCGCCGCAGGCTGCTCTGGGACAGACCTTCATGTTTGGTGACAGCCATATCGCCGAGAAACGCACGATTGTCGGTGTCGTCGAGGACGTCATTCTCAATTCCGGGCAGGACACCTTGCCTCCGCCGATCTACGAACTTGAAACAACACAGATCGAGCAAGGGATCATTGCGTTCCGGACCGCACCGGGTGCGATGCCCCGTGTTCTGAGCACACTGCACAAGGCATGGCCGACACTGGCGCCCGGCGTTCCGTTCGAGCTCCAGACCATGACCGAAATCATCGCGGAATCAACCCGGGGCGATATCGCACGCGGCCATCTGTTCAGCATCGGCGCCTCCGTCGCCATCGCCATCGCCTGTCTCGGCCTGTACGGACTGGCGGCTTTCAATGCCGAACGCCGGATGCATGAAGTCGGCATCCGCAAGACACTGGGCGCCACGACCGCACAGATCATGCGCCTACTGCTGCTCCAGTTCCTGCGCCCCGTCCTTTACGCCAGCCTGATTGCCTGGCCGCTGGCCTGGGTGTTCATGCGCAACTGGCTCACGGGCTTCGACAACCGCATTGCGCTCACGCCCCTGTATTTCGTGCTCACCACACTACTCGCCGCAGCGCTGTGCGCGCTGACAATCTTCGGCCGCACCTTCGGCCTCGCCCGGGCCGAACCCGCCCGTGCCCTTCGTGCGGAGTAACGATCATGCTCTTCCGGAAAATTTCCCCTGTTTTCACGGCCTTCTTTCGCCAGATGCGTCATCATCGGCTCTACACGGCCATCAACGTCGCAGGGCTGGCACTGGGTCTCGCAACCTGCCTCACTTTCGGGCTGATCGTTCGTTACGAATTCACGTTCGACCGATGGCTTACGGGCGCAGGCGACATCTACAGGCTGGATGCGGTCAATGCCTCGGACGGCAAACCGGCGGAAATCGCGGATGCCCCGTTCCGGGTTTACGACGCGCTCCGGACGGCCTTCCCGGAAATCACACATGCCACGCGCATCCGCCCGGAGGGTATTTCCATCATCACGCCGGACGATATCCACTCGTCCAATGCGCTCTATGTCGATCCCGATTTCTTCGCGACCCTGCCCTACCCCCTCATCCGCGGCGATGCGGCCACCGCGCTGTCGGCACCAAACAGCATCGTTCTTTCAGAGGAACGCGCACAGGCCTATTTCCATACTGTCGACGTAGTCGGACGCAGGCTGAGTGTCGATCACGACGGCCGTAAGGCGGACCTCACCGTAACCGGTGTTCTCGGCCCGGTGCCGGGCAATACGACGCTCAGACCCGACATGCTGATCCCGATCGACAGTGCGATGCTGGCCTCCCCGGCTTTCATGGAATGGGGGATCGAGGGCGGATATCTCTTCTTTCGTCTCCGCAGCCCCTCCGACGCCAGACACATGCAGAATGCGATGGTGCAGTTTTCCAACGACAATGTCCCCACACGGGTCCGGGAGAAAGGGGAATTACGGGACTGGCGGGTCCGCGAACTGCCTTCCGTACATTTCCTTGACGGGACGCTCGGCGCGTCGGACGCCAGCCGGAGTGGGGTCATCATGCTGGGCCTCATTGGCGTTCTGGCGCTCCTTTCCGCCCTCATCAACACGATCAACCTCTCCACCGCCCGTGGTCTGCTCCGCGCACGCGAAGTGGCGATGCGCAAGACGCTGGGCGCCACCCGGAGCGATCTGATCGTCCAGTTCATGGGCGAAGCGATGCTGCTTGTCCTGTGCGCAGCAATCCCGGCCCTGGCCCTGATTGAAATCGCCATCCCGACGGTCAACGCGCTGGGAGGCTGGGAGGTCGTGATTCCTTACAGCCTTCTGCTGCCGGCACTTCTGGGACTGACGGTCGTCGTAGGCCTGATGGCGGGCGCCTATCCGGCGCTCTGGCTTTCATCCTACCAGCCCGCAAAAGTCCTCGCGGCCTCGCGTATGGCAACAATGGGCCGCCTTGGCGCCATCGTCCGTCTCGGGCTGGTGGTCATGCAGTTCGGCTTTGCAATCGGATTGAGCGCCTCAAGCATGGTGATCCTGCGCCAGTCCAATTTTGTGCGGGACATGGATCGCGGTTTCGAAAGCAGCGGGCTGGCATTCATTCCATTCATCGACAATGTCGGCCCAGCGGCCACACAACTGGCACTCATGGACGCTTTCCGCAGCATTCCCGGTGTGACGACGGTGTCCAGTCTTTATACCATGCCAGGCGGTTTCGGGTTCTCCGCTGCGGATTATTTCTTCCCCGTCAACGCTCCTGACCGTCGCCCCCATCTCGAATGGCAGGATGTCGGCCGCGACTATTTCCGGCTGTTCAGACTTCACCTGATCGCGGGACGTCTGTTCGACGACGCACATGGCGAAGATGACCAGCAGAAAGGGGACGGCACGCACTCAGTCATCATTGATGTCAGTTCCGCACGCGCACTGGGCTACGCGACGCCGGAAGCCGCACTGGGCCAGACGATCCGCAAGGATACCGGCCAGACCTCATGGCAGGTGATTGGCGTGGTGAACAACGTGCGCCTCGGCTCCGCCCGCTGGGAAAACGTCCCCTCGATTTACTTCTACTCCTCAAAACCCAAACACTTCGCAAGCGCGGGCATCCGCTTTGAAAACCGTTCGAAACAGGATGTTAAAACCGCTCTTCAGGCGATCTGGCGGCAAAGAGCACCCGGTCTCGCATTCCGGGCCCTGCTGGCCACCGATCTGCTGTCCAATGACTATCGTGACGACGAACAGCGCGGCGAGCTTCTGGCTATCGGCGCGGGCGTTGCCATCTTCATCGCGGTGATGGGCATGTACGCTCTTGCCTCCTTCACCGTCGCCCGCCGGATGCTCGAAGTCGGAATCCGCAAGACATTGGGCGCAACAACCGGCCGCGTTCTGGCTCTGCTGATGGGCCAGTTCCTCAGGCCGGTGGTGGGTGCGGGGCTGGTCGGTTGTGCCCTGGCATGGATGGCGATGCGGAACTGGCTGTCCGGCTTCGACGCGCGCATCACCCTCTCCCCCCTTTATTTCGCCTCGGTTTTCGTGGCGGCACTGCTTGTCGCCGCCCTGACCGTCCTGTTCCAGACCTTGCGTGTCGCCCGGGCCGAGCCTGCCCGTGCCCTGCGCGCGGAGTGACCGTCATGCCTCTCGCCATCCTGCGCAGCATCCTCCGTCAGGCCCGTCGTCAGCCGCTGTATCTGGCGCTCAACGTCATCGGGCTAGGACTCGGCATGGCGGTCTGCCTCGTGCTGACCCTCCAGGTCCGCTACGAATACAGCTTCAACGCGACCATCCCCGACGCGGCGCATGTCCTTCGGCTGGACTCCCATCTCATGTTCCCGGGAAGCGCACCGCAGGAATATGGCGATGTCCCCTTCATCGCCTTTCCGTTCCTGCACACCGATTTCCCGCAGATCGTCGATGCGACGCGCTACGAGGCGGATGATTACCAGCTCCATAACGGCGACCGAAGCGTCGCGGCCGGGACGTCCCTGGTGGACACGTCCTTTTTCGATGTCATCGCCCTCCCGCTTGAGCACGGCGACCCGCGTTCGGCCCTGAGCAGACCTGACGCCATCGTTCTATCCGCCGCCACGGCACAGGCCCTGTTCGGCACAACGGACGTGATCGGGCGCACGATCACAGCCGATCATGAAGGACATCACACCCGCCAGACGGTTACAGGCGTGCTGGCACGTGCCGCGGGTCCGGTCACGATCGCCCCGGATGCCATCACGCCCTTCCCGTCCGATGAAATGCAGAAACCACAGTTCACACGCTGGGGCTCAAGCTCGGGCAATATCTTCCTGCACGTGCGGAACGAAGCCGACCGTACCGCCATCGCACGGAACCTGACCCGCTTCGTGATCGACCATGCCTCTGGCACGGCGAATGACGACGTCAGCGAAGGCGTCCACCCCGAACGTCGTTTTGCCCTGTCCCTCGTCAGCCTGCGCGAGACGCATTTCAATGACCTGCATGTTGTCGCGGGCGATGACGCGACCGATCGCTCGGTGGTGAATATTCTCGCACTGATCGGCGCGCTCGCGCTGCTCCTAGCGGTGCTTAACGCCATCAATCTCGCCACGGCCCGCTCTGGCCTTCGGGCGCGGGAAGTCGCCATCCGCAAGACGCTCGGCGCCACGCGAAAGACGCTGTTTGTCCAGTTCGTCGGCGAAGCGATCGCCAGTACCGCCATTGGCGGAGCACTCGCGCTTGCGCTGTGCGAGATCGCCCTGCCCTTCACGGCCGCCCTGACGGGTACGACCCTGCATATGGATTACGGCTTCACGCTTCCCTTCCTCCTCGCGGTCGTGCTGCTCACCGGTCTCGCCTGCGGAATTTACCCCGCACTCATCCTGTCCTCCCATCAGCCCGCGCATGTTCTGGCGGCCACGCGCATGCCGTCTGGCGGACGCGGGGCAACGCGCCTGCGGAACGGTCTCGTCATCGTGCAGTTCGCCTTCGCAGTGGCTTTCGCCATCTGCACGCTGGTGGTGAACCGGCAGGCCCATTTCATGCAGTCACAGGACCTCGGCTTTGCCCGTGACGGCATTCTCATCAGCTCCGACATCATGACGAGCGACATCGGAAAGCAGCGGGCAATTCTCGAAGCCCTGCGCCATACGCCAGGCGTCGTCTCCGCATCGCTGTCAGAGCTGACCCCGAACATCGACAACCGCCACCGCTTCAACGTGACGCCTGTCGGCCCCCATCACGAAGACATTCATGTCCTCGGCGATACGGTCGTCGGAGACTACGCCACGACCTATCGCCCCCGCATGCTTGCAGGCCGGTGGTTCGACAACAGCCATGGCGAAGACGACAGCCCCGGCGACGAAGCGTTCCACAAGTCGTCCGGAAAAACATGGAACGTCGTCCTCAACCGCACGGCCGTCTCCCGGCTGGGCTTTGCCTCACCGGAAAGCGCCATAGGCACGCCCCTCAAAAGCGGTCCCGTCACGCTGCGGGTCATCGGCGTCATGGAAGACATGCGCTTCGTCTCCGCCCGCGATGACGTCTCGCCACAGATCACGTTCAATTCAACCGCCGCCCTCGATTACCCCCATGCGTCGGTCCGCTTCTCGGGCGTGCCCGAAAACATCATGAAAACGCATCTCAAATCGGCCTGGGACCCGGTTTTCCCTGATGATCCGACCGGCTTCGGCACGGTGCAGGACCGCATGTCCACGTTTTACATTACGGAGCAGCGCCGGGGATGGATGTTCTCCATCGCCTCGGGCATCGCAATCTTCATCGCCTGTCTGGGTCTGTACGGTCTGGCGTCCTTCACGGCCCTGCGGCGGACCCATGAGGTCGGAATCCGCAAAGCGCTCGGGGCCACGACCAACAACGTGCTGACCCTCATGCTCGGTGATTTCCTGCGCCCTGTCCTGCTGGCCTGCGCGATGGCAGCCCTTCCGGCCCTGTTCGTGGCGCGCTCCTGGCTGTCCGGTTTCCATCAGCGCATCGCGCTGTCCTGGCTCGATTTCACAGGCGTCGTCCTTGTGACGCTCCTCATCGCCGCCCTCACCGTCCTCGGACAGACCCTGCGCCTCGCCCGTGCCGAACCGGCCCGCGCGCTCAGAGCGGAGTAAACGCCATGCTTTCCCATATCGCCCTCGTATTCTGGCGCGGCATCCTCCAGCGCCGCCTGTTCACAACGCTGAACGTGCTGGGCATGGCGCTCGGCATGGCGACGTTCCTGACGCTTGCGCTGATCGTACGTTACGAATTCACCTTCGACCGCTGGATCCCCGATGCGGAGCACATCTACCGGCTGGATGCCTTCTCCGACAAAGAAGTCCCGGTCTCCAGCATCCGGCTGATCGACGCACTCCGCGCGGAGCATCCGGACTGGAACGCAACCGCGATCCTGCGTGGCTTCTCCGGAGCGACCGTCCGCATCAATGACAACGCCTGGGACGTTTTCATCGCCCGGACGGATGCTCACCTGTTCGATGTATTCACGCTCCCGCTGGCGGAGGGCGATCCGCGCACGGCCCTTGTTCCTGAAGGCGTGGTGCTGACACGAACGCAGGCGCGGCGTTTCTTCGGCCGGGATCACGATGTTCTGGGGAAGACGCTGGACATCACACAGAAGGGCCGGACCGAACGGCTTCATGTCACCGGCGTCCTGAAGGAGCTGCCACTGAACACCACGCCACAGTTCGATCTTCTCGTCCCGACCTCCGCATCCGAAATGCAGGCCGGGTCCTCGTGGGAAATGAGCGCAGCCGAGACCTGGGTGCGGGTTGCGCCAGCCGTTGCGTCCCAGCTGCCCGATCTTCTCAGTGGTATCGTACAGCGTCATGCCGCCGGACTGTTGTCCGACGACGCCAAGGCGTTCAAAATTCGCGCACGCCCCCTCACGACGCTCCATTTCTTCGACGCGACCCTGGGCTGGGGCGGAACAGACAAACGCCTGCCGATCATTCTCGGTGTCGTCGGGCTGCTCGCACTCGGGGCGGGACTGGTCAATTTCGTCACACTCTCCACAGCCCTTGCCGCAACCCGCGCGCGGGAAGTCGCAATGCGCAAGGTGCTGGGCGCCACGGTCCTGACACTGGGACTGTCTTTCACGGCGGAGGCCATCGGTCTGGCCCTGATCGCGGCCGTCATCGCGCTCGTCCTGACCGAACTGACCCTCCCCTGGATCAGCACGCTGAGCGGCTGGCCGGTCGGCCTCGATTTCGGTTTCGCGCTGCCCCTGCTGCTGGCTTCCGCAATCATCGGTGGGGCCTGCGCGGGCGCCTATCCGTCCTGGATGCTCTCACGCTTCCGCCCGGCGGCCGTGCTCGCCTCGGCCCGGATGCCGGGAAGCGGGCGTCTTGGCAGCCGTCTGCGTGAGGGGCTGACCGTCGTGCAGTTCGCCTTCGCCGTGACGCTGACGATCTGCACACTGGTCATCTCGCGCCAGACGCATCTGCTCCAGACGATGGATCGCGGCTTTCACCAGTCCGGCCTCCTGATGAGCTATCTGCCGAACGAACAGGCCGAGCGCCTGCGCCAGCAACGCCTGAGCGATCTCGTCCGCGGCCTTCCCGGCGTCACCGGCGTCACAATTTCGGACGACGCACCCGGCGGCGGCACCGCAGGCATGACATTCGATACGACCCGTCCGGGACGTTCAGCCCCGCCTCCCCTACTGGCCGTAATCGCAATGCAGCCCTCCACGCTGCCTGTCTGGGGCGCACATCTCCTCGCCGGTCGTCTGTTCGACACGAGCCACGACTATGACAGCCGCGCAATGCCGGTCGCACCGTTCGACAGCTTTCTGGCCGGGCAGACCTGGACATTCGGCGCCCACAACGTCGTCCTCAACGAGTCCGCCATCCGTGCGCTCGGCTTTGCAGACGCTGCCAGCGCCATCGGAACGCCGATCACGCTGCACAACAAGGACGTCCAAACGATCATCGGCGTGGTCGCTGACATGCGGTTCAAAAACAGCCGCGCCAGTGTCACGCCCGCACTGTATTACGCCGTGTCCGGCCCGATCGGTTACGGCGTGCTCTCCGTCCGCTTTGACGACGCCCCCGAAAACGCTGTCCGGACTGCGATCGCCACGGTGTGGAAGCAGGTCTATCCCGAAAGCGCACTGAACCTGCGCAGTGTCGGCGACATCATCGACGACGACACACGGCCCGAACAGCAGCGCGGAACGCTAATGATCGTCGCGTCCTTCGTGACGCTGTCGATTTCCTGCATCGGTCTGTACGGCATTGCCGTGTTCAACGTGCGACGCCGCCTGTTCGAGATCGGCGTCCGCAAGGTGCTCGGCGCAACGGCACAACAGGTCACACGGCTTCTGGTGCTGCAATTCCTGCGCCCCGTCCTGATCGCAAACCTCATCGCCTGGCCGGTCGCCTGGTGGGTGATGCGGGGCTGGCTGTCCGGGTTCGACCGGCGCATCAGCCTCTCCCCGCTCTATTTCGCCCTGACCGCGCTGATCGTGCTGACGCTCGCCACACTCACCACCCTGCTCCAGATCCGCCGCGGTGCCCGAAGCGCGCCCGCCATCGCTCTCAGCTCCCAGTAACACGCCCAATAAGCCCCCCATACACTCCGCTTCTTCCGGACCCGATACGCCCATGACCCACCGTAAAGCCCTCCTTCTCGCCCTGCTGGCCTCGGTCCCCGCTCTTCTGCCCGCTCCCGCAGAGGCCCTGACGCTTCAGGAGGCGCTAGCCCTCGCCTATCGCAGCAATCCGACATTGCGGGGGGAACAGGCCAACCAGCGCGCCGTCACCGAAAACTCCGCGCAGGCCCGGTCCGGCTGGCGACCGACCGTTCAGGTCAACATGGACGCCTCCTACCAGCAGGGGCCTTACACCAGCGCCTTCGCGCTGGGGTCCTATACGTCCAACTCCGCCGAAGGGTATGTTTCCGCGAAACAGACGCTCTATTCTTTCGGTCACGTCGCCAATCAGGTCCGCGCGGCGGATGCGCGTTCGCGTGCGGAGCAGCACCAGTTGAGGCTGGTTGAAGCACAGGTCTTCACCGGCGTCGTGACGGCCTACATGAACGTCCTGCGCGACCGGAATATTCTCGATGTGCGCCAGGCCGATCTGGACATGCTGACACATCAGGTACAGCTCACAACATCCCGCTACAATCTTGGCGGCCAGCCTTCCGAGCAGGTCACACGCACGGATGTCGAACAGGCGGAAACCCGACGTCGTTCGGCGGAAGTCGCCGTCACGCAGGCTCAGGCCACGCTCGCAGCCTCGGTCGCGCAGTTCCGCGCGCTCATCGGAACGGAACCGGACACACTGACGATGCCGGACGGCCTGCCCGGCCTGCCCGAGACACTGGATCAGGCGCTGAGAACCGCACTGGCGCTCAATCCGCAGCTGATCCAGATGCAGGAAACCAGAAAAGCCACCGCCGCCGATATCGACACGGCGCGCTCGCAATGGGGCCCTCAGATTCAGGTGCAGGGAACGTTCGGCACGATCGGCCCGGCCTCCCCCTTCCACGGCGACCAGTATGGCGAACAGGTCACGGGCCTCGTCCAGCTCGTTCAGCCGATTTACAATGGCGACCTGTACAACTCCCAGATCCGTCAGGCCCGCAACAGGGACGAACAGGCCCGCGAAAGCGTCGAACTCGCCCGGCGCACCGCGTTGCAGGATGTGGCGACCAACTGGCACGCGGTCGAAAACGGATTGCAGGCCATCCGCGCCGGAACGGCGGAAGTCCGCTCCGGCGAGACCTCCCTCAAGGGCTATCAGATCGAATATGGCTACGGCCTGCGCAGCACGACCGACGTGCTCTACGCCGATCAGAACCTGCGCTCGGCACAGGTGGAACTCGCCGGCAGCCGCCACGACACCATCGTCGCCGAAGCCACCCTTCTCGCCTCGATGGGCCGTCTGCAGGCCGACGACCTGTTACCAAACCTTCCGCATTACGACGCCGCAGCGAAGCTCCAGCGCGCCCGCACGCGCGGCTGGGAACCCCTTCAGGCTCCGATCTCCGCCATCGACAAGGCCGGCTGGTAAGGAAAAACCCGATGTTCGCAGAGACCTTCAGAGCAACCTGGCGCACCCTTACCGCCCAGAAACGCTATACGCTTCTCAATCTGGCGGGTCTGGCGCTCGGCATCGCCGTGTTCCTCACGATGGCGCTGATCGTGCGCTACGAAAACAGCTATGACGCCAGCGTTCCCAACGTCTCGCATCTCTATGCCGTGGACGAAGCCTTCCGCCCGGCCGGACACGCACCGGCCGACAGCGATTTCATCAGCTTCGTGCCTTTCCCGTTCCTGAAGCAGGACTTCCCGGAAATCAGCGCCGTCATCCGGATCATGCAGGAAACGCTCGTGGTGCGGGGCGGGGCACTCCTCGCGCAGGAAAAGGTGACGATGACGGACCCGGAGTTCTTTTCCGTCTTCGCACTGCCCCTTCTCGCCGGAGACCGCGCCACCGCACTGGATGGACCCGGTAAAGTCGTCATTTCAGCCGACATGGCACGAAAATATTTCGGGACCGAACAAGCACTGGGAAAGCGGCTGCGGATTGATAACGGCCAGACGGACGCAATCGTAACCGGTATTCTCGCCCCCCAGCCGCCGAACCAGACAATGGATTTCGACTTCATCGAGATCATTCCAACAGGCTGGCTCTCCAAACCTGCCTTCACGAACTGGGGTTCGCTCTGGGGCACGATCTGGGCCCGTATCGACGACCCGCGCGCCATTCCCCGCATCCGGGCCGGACTTGCGCACTATCCTGACACACACCCCGGAAACTGGACGAAGGACATGCTCCAGGACATGTTCGGGACTGGCGGTCTGGACCTGCTACCACTGAAAGATTTCCATTTCCACGCGGCCGACATCGGAGAAGGCGGAAACAGCCGGGCCCTCATCCGCATTCTCGGCCTGATCGGACTGGCCGCGCTGGCCACGGCCATCATCAACTACGTCAATCTGGCCACGGCACGCTCGGCCCTGCGCGCGCGCGAGGTCGCAGTGCGCAAGGTACTGGGCGCAACACGCCCGCGCCTGATCGCACAGTTCATGACCGAAGCCTATCTGATGGTCATGCTCGCCGCCATCCTCGGAACGGCACTAACGGAACTCGCCCTGCACTGGGTCAATCTGTGGGGCGGCTGGACCCTCTCGATGGACTGGGGATTCGTTCTCTCCATCGACGCACTGGTCGTTCTGGGTGCCGGAACACTGGCGGGCTTCTATCCCGCTCTGGTTATTTCCGGCTTTCGTCCCGCTGCCGTCCTCGCCGCCAGCAAAACCCCCGCAGGCGGCCGGATCGAAAGTGGACTGCGTTCCCTTCTGGTCGTGCTCCAGTTCAGCTTCGCCATGACACTCGCGATCTGCAGCCTCGTCATGGGTCTTCAGGCGTGTCATGTCCGGACACTGGATCGTGGCATGACGCAGGACGGGCTGATCGTTATCCCCGCGCTCGACGACGCCTCTCTCCTCAGCCGCCAGCGCGACATCATGACGCGTCTGGCCCAGGTTTCAGGTGTCCGGATCGCGACACGCTCGGACATCTATCCCTATAACGCCGTCAACAACGAAGACTGGCTGCTCGTCGGCCATCCCGGAAAACACTCGATGAACTGGGGACGCGCAACGGAGGGGTATTTCGACGCGATCGGCGCGCATCTTCTCGCGGGGCGGTTTTTCGATCCCCATCATGGACAGGACTATCCCGCCAACCCGTTCACCGCCGGCAACGGCACCAGCGTCATCCTGACGCGCCTCGCCGCCGAACGCTTCGGCTTTACGTCTCCGCAGACTGCCATCGGAAAAGATATTCAGGAATCAGGCGCGCCTCAGACCTATCGTGTCATCGGCGTCATCGACGATATCCGGATCCATTCGGCAAACGCCCCCATGAAACCGCTGCTGTTCACAGGGGCCTCCGGCTCGTTCCCCTATATCGGGGGCCTGATCCGCTATAACGGTGCCTCCGCGCAGATCGAAATGGAGCGTCTTGCAAAAGCCTGGGTCGAAATCGCACCGGACGTCGCTTTCTCTGCCCGGACAGCGTCCGACCTCTTCGCCGAGGACTATCGTGCAGATGAAAGCCACGGCGCACTGTTCGGTATCGGATCGACGGTCGCCATCGCCATTGCCTGCCTCGGACTTTACGGTCTCTCGGCGTTCAATGTCTCAAGACGGCGTCAGGAAATCGGCATCCGCAAGGTCCTCGGTGCGGGAACGCGGGACGTGCTGTGGCTTCTCCTCACACAGTTTCTCCGCCCGGTCGCTTTCGCCAGCCTGATCGCATGGCCCGCCTCCTGGGGCCTCATGCGGATCTGGCTGTCCACATTCGATGACCGGATCAGTCTGACGCCCTTGCCCTTCCTCGCCGTTACGGCCGCCGCCATCTTCATCGCCGTCCTGACGATCATCACCCAGACCCGGCGCATCGCAACCCTGCCCCCCGCCACCGCCCTGCGCCAAAACGGATGACAGGCCGCACAGACAGCTCCCTGACGAAACCTAACCATGAATGAAATTCATAGAACAATGAAATAAAATCATTTTTGCTCACTGACCCTCTCGGGCATAACAGCGTCCAACGCGTCTCAACATAACCGGCCTGAAAACTGCCGATTGGAAGCTGCACACACGTAAAATTCTCTACAGATCCCCGTCATGGTCTGGAGAATTTCTGCCCGAGCAAGGTGAAACAGGAATGTCTGCCGAATTTACGTTCTCTATCAAAAAAACCCGGTTTGACGAAGACTACACGCCTTCGGACGACACACGCCTGACAACCAATTTCGCCAATCTAGCCAGAGGTGAACACCGGCGGGAAAACCTGCAGAGAGTCCTGCAGATGATTGATAACCGCTTCAATTCCCTCGCGCACTGGGACAACCCCAGGGCAGATCGCTATTCTGTCGAGCTCGAAATCATTTCCATCGAAATGAACATCAACGCCGATGCAAAGCATGACGTCTTTCCGCTCATTGAAATTCTCAACACGACCATTGTCGACAAGGTTAAAAACGAGCGGATCCCAGGCCTCTCCGGAAACAGTTTTTCTTCCTATGTTCGCGATTATGATTTCAGCGTCCTGCTTCTGAACCACAATCAGGGTCGGTCAGACTTCCAGGTTCCCGAGCATTACGGCGATCTGCATGGCAATCTGTTCAAGGCGGCGATCCATTCGGCTGACTACAAGGCCCTGTTTGGCAAGACGCCCGTCATCTGCCTGAGCGTTTCCAGCAACAGAACCTATCACCGGACCGAAAACCATCATCCGGTTCTGGGGGCCGAATACGAACAGCGCGAATTTTCCCTGACCGATCAGTATTTCGGGAAAATGGGCATGAAAGTCCGGTATTTCATGCCTGCTTTTGCTACCGCGCCGCTGGCGTTCTATTTCATCGGCGATCTTCTGTCAGACTATTCCGATCTTGAACTGATCAGCACGATCAGCACGATGGAATCCTTCCAGAAAATCTATCGGCCGGAAATCTACAATACGAATTCCCCTGCATCCGACTGCTATCAGCCAACCCTGAAGCATCAGGACTATTCGCTGACCCGCATCGTTTACGATCGTGAGGAGCGCAGCAGACTGGCCGTTGAGCAGGGCGTGTTCACGGAAGAACGCTTCATCAAGCCGTATCAGGACATTCTGGGGCAGTGGTCTGCCAGCTTTCCTGCCTGATCCATCAAAAACACCAAGGCCGCAATCATCATGAAAACACTTCTCCCGACCTCGACCGCCGGCAGCCTGCCGAAACCTTCATGGCTCGCAAAGCCGGAAACCCTCTGGTCCCCCTGGAAACTGGAGGGGGAGGAACTGGTCGAAGGCAAGCAGGACGCCCTGCGCCTGACGCTGGACAACCAGAACCGTGCCGGCATTGATATCGTCAGCGACGGCGAACAGACGCGCCAGCATTTCGTCACGACGTTCATCGAGCATCTGAGCGGCGTCGATTTCGAAAACCGCCAGACGGTCAAGATTCGCAACCGTTACGACGCAAGCGTGCCGTCCGTCGTGGGCGCCGTGTCGCGCGAAAAGCCCGTCTTCGTCGAGGACGCCAAGTTCCTGCGCAAGCTCACGGACAAGCCGATCAAATGGGCCCTCCCCGGCCCCATGACCATGATTGATACGCTGCATGACGCGCACTACAAGAGCCGTGAAAAGCTGGCCTGGGAGTTCGCCCGCATCCTGAACCAGGAAGCCCGTGAACTTGAAGCGGCTGGCGTGGACATCATCCAGTTCGATGAACCTGCCTTCAACGTTTTCTTCGACGAAGTGAATGACTGGGGCATCGCAACATTGGAAAAGGCCATTGAAGGCCTGAAATGCGAAACCGCTGTCCATATCTGCTACGGCTACGGCATCAAGGCGAATATCGACTGGAAGAACACTCTGGGCTCGGAGTGGAGACAGTACGAAGAGATTTTCCCCAAGCTGCAGCAGTCGAACATTGATCTGATCTCACTGGAATGCCAGAACTCGCGCGTTCCGATGGATCTCATCGAACTCATCCGCGGCAAGAAGGTGATGGTCGGCGCCATCGACGTGGCGACCAGCACCGTTGAAACACCGGAAGAAGTCGCCAGCACGCTGCGAAAGGCCCTCCAGTTCGTCGATGCGGACAAGCTGTATCCGTCGACCAACTGCGGAATGACCCCGCTGTCCCGACAGGTCGCAACGGGTAAGCTGAACGCCCTGAGCGCAGGTGCCGCAATCGTCCGGAAAGAACTTCTGGGCTGACCGGTCTGACGGAGTGGAGGTTGGCACCTGGCCTTCACTCCGTCGTCCCGTTTTACGGGATCAGAACGTCCTGATCCCCGGGACTGGCCGCAAATTTTATGAAATTGGTGAGATACTGGACATCCTCATCCGTTTCGCGCCGTCCCAGAAAAATCTGCTTTGCAATGCCGTGTTTGCCAATCCTGATGGCATGCAGATCAAATCGTGTGGCGTATTCCTCCACCAGCCATCGGGGAAGAACGGCCACGCCCCGGCCATGCGACACCATGACCAGCATGATATCCGTCGTTTCGATCTGCTTCTGCTGACGCGGCGCAATCCCGGCGGGCTGTAGAAACTGCGTGTAAATATCCAGTCGTTCCGTCGGCACCGGGTAAGTGATGAGGGTCTCATCTGCCAGCTGCTCGGGTGTGACACATTGAACATCCCGCAGCCTGTGGCCGCTGCCGACAACTAGCACGAGTTCATAGTCAAAGACGGGGGTAAACTTCAGCTCCGGCTTGTAGAGCGGATCCGGCGTTACGAGAATATCAATCTCGTTGCCCAGCAGCGCCCCAATCCCCCCGAACTGGAATTTCTGCCTGACATCCACATCGACTTTCGGCCAGCGTTCCAGATACGGCGAGACAACGTTGAGCAGCCATTGATAACACGGATGGCACTCCATCCCGATCCTCAGCGTACCGCGCTCTCCATTGGCAAACTGCTCCAGCCGCTCTTCAGCCAGAGAAAACTGTGGCAGAAGCCGGTTCGCAAGCGAAAGCAGCCACTGCCCCGCCTGCGTCAGAACCAGCGACCGCCCCTCCCGACGCCAGATCTTCACACCAAGCTGGATTTCGATCTTGCGGACCGCATGGCTCAGAGCAGGCTGCGTCAGGTTCAGTCGCGCCGCAGCCGCCGTCAGCGACCCCTCCCGGGCGACTTCCTGAATGATCATCAGATGATTGCGTTCGAGAATGGCCATACCCTGTCAGTCATATGCACAAAACTCGTATGCCGACAGGGAAATATTATTCCAGAAGTCCTGCGCCTAGTAGAATTTGAGCGTGTCGGCCTGAAGCCACGCGGTCGTTCCCGGAGCACAGGAAAGACCGATCTCCAGATCGGTGATGTCCCGCCCTGTCCAGGCCCTGTGATGCGGATTGTCCACGCTTGCCAGACTGGTGAACGGAACCCGGATCGTCTGCCAGTGCGCAGACAGCGGCAGGGATGCGCTCCAGGATGCCCCGACCGTCCCGTTGGCCGTCATGCGCGCATCGCAGGATGATCCCCGCACTTCAACGGAAATTCCATGATAGGCCGAGACATCCACGGGCAGGATCGCGCCGGTCGAAAGCGGCACGGAGACACCCGCATAAGGCGTCTTCTGCTGCGCCATGGTCGCCGTCATGAACAGCACATGCCCCTTGCCCGCCTCGCGCGGCATGATTCCGGAGACCTCGACCGTGCGGTCCGGTCCGCGATCCATCGTATCGGTCCGCAGCGTATCCAGCGAGGAACGCCCATCCGTCCGCTCAAAATCATCCACAAGTTTCGCGGCAGGCAGCGGCGCAGGCCATCCGGGCCGCCCGTCGGCAGGCGGAGTTTCAAGCCCGTAGAGCGGCTTTCCATCCACCATGGTCATTGCCACATGATGAATGTCGGAAATCGTCTCCCAGGGCCGTCCATCAAAAACCGTAATATCTGCCCGCAGACCCGGCGCGATGACACCGCGGTCCTTGTCCTGCCCGATCAGGACAGCACTGGAATGCGTCGCAGCCGTCAGGGCCTGCGCCGGCGTCAGACCGGCACGGACCAGAAGTTCGAGTTCATGAAGCGTTGAAAGACCATGCGGCGTCGCAGGCATCCCCGCATCCGTTCCCACGCCGATGATGACGCCCGCGCGAAAGAGCTTGCGGACATTGCGCAGTGCATTGTCGAACAGGACACTGTTCGCAACGACCTTGTGGTCGGAAGAATGAACCCATTTGTCCGGATCGAACACCGAAAGTGTCGGGATTTCACCCATCCCGCTCTCCCGGATGACGCCGACTTCGCCATCGGTCAGCACCCGGTCCTGAAGACCATGCGCCAGCGAATCAACCTTTGCCCGCGCCGCAATCAGCCCCCGTTCGACGGTCAGGGTGTGGGTCATGACCTTGAGACCCTTTAGATGGGCCTCCGCCACGGCCGCCGCCAGCGTCGCTTCATTCATGCTGGTGTTGTCGGGCATGCGGTTGTAGCGCCAGCCATCCGAGAAAATCTTGATCAGGTCCGGATGATACGCCACCACTGCGTCAATCGCCGCTTTCGCGCTGTCCGGAGAACTGATCCAGCGCGTCGTGTTCTGGTCCGCCCAGTCCGCACCATGGCCGCCCGGCGTACTGATCCGGGCCGCAAAATTGACATGCGGCGCATCGAGCTTCGCCAGCCACGCCCGCAAGGGCGCATAGGCTTCCGGCGCTTCGTTGAAATCGCTGACCGTCGTCACACCCGAACGCAGATAGGCGGCGGCGATGGACGGATAATCAGTGGGGTCCCCCGCCACGGTCCAGTGCGTATGAAGATCGAAAAGCCCGGGTGTGACCGCCATGCCGTGCACATCAATGACATGCGCATCGGAAGGAACGGCGATGTCCTTTCCAACCTCCGCAATCCTGCCATCACGGATCACAATGGTCTTCCGCGCCGCCGGAGCGCCCGTGCCGTCAAAAACGACGCCTCCCACAATTGCAGTCGTCTCCGCCATCGCCAGGGGCACGCTTGCGAGCATGAGTGCGGCACCAAGGCTCGCGGTCATCAGGGTTCGTTTCATCATCTGCGTCTTTCAGTCCTTGGCGTTCAGTCTGGCTCGGAAATGGCCGGTTTCAGATCGGGGCATCTTCCGAAAGCCACCCTCCTTCGCCCCCGCCGATGGGCGTTCCCGGCGGAATATTGGCGGCTGGCCGCGTTGTTTTTAACGCCTCGCGCCCCAGACGCGCCTGATCATGCAGCAGGACACTCATTTCCTGACACCAGACCGCTTCATCCCCGTGCCCTTTGAACGCCGCGAAATTCCCGGCCGCCTGCCGGATAGCCCCGGAAAGAGCCAGCGCAACATCCGGCGAGGTATGCGGATCATCGCGCGTCTGGGCCATGCTGAGAATGGTCCGATAGGCAACCCGCCGTTCCAGAGCCGTCTGGTGCCGGGACGCGACATCAGCCGTCAGCCTGTTCAGCAGATCTCCAAGACCGGGCAGCGCAGGATCGCGGGCATGTTGCAGAACCATCCGCTCCAGACGGCCCGGCCCGAGCAGGGAATGCAGCGTGATCTCGGCCGCCGTCTCTGCCGCATTGAGCGGATCGAAAGTGGAAGACCCGGCCATCCGGAAGACTTCGGTATCGTATTGCGGATCAGAGTTGCCATTCACGCCAGACGACAGCATGAGCGTCAGCGCGGGCGAAACGCTCAACACCTTCGGAGACAGCGTCTCCAGCAGGACATCCATCGCCGCATGCTGCCGCTTCGCATCAACCGAGACCGGCAGCGGACTCTGTCCGTCAACAACGGCATAGCGGTAATCCAGCCCACCGATCAGCTTGCCGACAGCCTCGACGTCATAACGATGCACCAGCCAGAGCGGAACGAATTTGCGACGCAGGTCGGACAGCCGCTCTCCCGGATGCAGGACATGAGGCCCAAAATGCGACAGCGCGATCTCACGCACCTTCAGCATCTGCCGCAGATCGTCCGGCGTGTCCCCACCATCCGTCCACATATTGTTGCCCGCGAGTGCGGAATCGCTGTCCCGGCCGTCGATATCGGTGCCGAAACGCATGCCCTGCGCCTCGATCGCTTTGGCCTTGAGCGCCGCGGCCTTCTCCGGATCCTCGCCAGGCTTCGGCTGACCGTACAACCAGTCGATGGCATAGCGGTCCCAGGAGCCGACACCCTTCGCATAGGCATCGGAAAAATCGAGCTTATCGCCCGTTATCCCAATCCGGGGGCCGGGATAATCCATGACGGAGGCACGGTCCTGCGTGCTGGCATAAAAATTATGCACAAGGCCAAGCGTATGACCCACCTCGTGAACGCCAAGCTGCCGCAGCCGGTCCAGCGAAATCCGGACAGGATCATCGGCACGGCCGGTATTCTCGTCCTCAGTCCCCGCCAGCGCCTCGAAGATGATGAGATCCTGCCGAAGCCGAAGCCCTTCCAGCACCACGTTTCCGCGCAGCACTTCGCCCGTCCGCGGATCAATCACACTGATCCCGTAAGAATAACTGCGGGTCTGACGTTCATTCCAGTTGACGATGTTATAGCGGATATCCTGCGGATCGACGCCCGGCGGCAGGATCTTCACCTGGAACGCGTCAATATACCCGGCAGCATCAAATGCGTTGTTCCACCAGGCGACACCCTCGGCCAGAGCGCTCCGCACAGGCTCGGGCGCGGCATTGTCGATATAATAAACGATCGGCTTCACAACCCGCGAGCGCGCTGCGGCCGGATCGGTTTTGAGCAGCCGGAAACGGTTGGCATACTCGATCAGAACATTCTGTCCCAACGGTGCCCCGAAATCATAAACCGCCGTCCCATGACTGCCCGAGCGGATATCCAGCCTGCGCGGCACATATCCCGCCCCCGGAAGACGCACGAGCGAATGATGGACGATGAAGCTGATCTGATGCGGATCTGGGGAAAGCTGGCTGACTTCCTTTCCCGGAGCGTCGGACGCAAAGGTCAGAACGGATTCCGCCTCGATATTGTCGGGAAAAGCCTTGACGCTGGCTGAGTCCACCTGACTGAGGGCGGCAAGCTGATGAAATCCCTTTCCCCCGGCCTCAACCGTATCCGGCAGCTTCATCCCTCCGCCATTGAGCGTTTCGGCAATGGCCATCGTGTCATGCGTATAAAAAGGCGTGAGATCGACCACCGTATGCCCGGCCTGATCGACCGAAACGATATCCAGCATCGCAATCACGCTGAACGGAAAGCTCCGCTTGACCCCTTCCCGAACGTCCGCATCCCCCTGGGACATGAATTTCGGATTTTCAAAAATCACCGCAACCCGCGAGCCGATCCGGCGAAAAGCCAGAATATGCGTCGGCCCGAGCATCCCGTGATCCAGCCGGATATTGGCCGACCCGATCCCTGTCCGCAGCGCACTGGCATAGAGATAGCGTCCATACAGCCCATCACTGTCCGGCGCGGGAAGCGAAACCAGCGTTTTTCCGTTATGCGCATCGACGCGAACAGCCAGCAGTGGCGCCTCTTTCGCCTCCTGACCAGACGCCGATGTTCCGATCCCCAGACCCGCAGTCGCAATGGTGCTCACGAGAAGCAGAAAACGGAAATTTCGTGACGGGCGGAAAAATTTCAAAGGCAACATGAAGACTTCCTGCTTTCTCCGGGAAAGAGCGAAGAAGTTCAGGAGACCATTCCCGAACATAATCCGCCCTTTTCCGGAGGCGATAAACGGCCTGTTTTCAGAAATTCGCAGTAACGGCGACGCGGAAAACCCTTCCCAGATAATTGTAGAGGGACTCATTGGTCTGGGCATAGGCAGGCACGTTGTTTCCGTCAGGCCCGCTCCCGATCAGAACCGGTTTCGAATTGAGCATGTTGTTCATAACGAACGTCGCTCTGACAGGATGATTATAGGCCGTGAAATCATAGGCGATGGACGTATCGAAATAGACAGCACCCTTGATGTGGTTGTTGTTGATCGTCCGATGCTGCGGCGTCGAAACCGGGCAGTTCGTGGTGCACTGGACATAGTCGTTGCCATAAACACCCGAACTGAAACCACGCGCCACGAGATTAAACGTGTAGTTGTCCACCTTATAGAAAGAGCTGATCCGATAATTCCATTTCGGTGCACTGTAATCGCCCGCCAGACTGCCGCCATTCACGCCAGCATAGTTGATCGGATAGACGTTGTTATCAACCGTATTGGAGATGTAGTGCGTGATTTCGCCATGGACCGAGAATGTCCCCGGCAGCTTCTTCCAGATCTTCGCAAGGCGGAACCTGTAGCTCGCCTCGATATCCAGCCCCCGCTCCTTCTGGCTGGCAAAGTTGAACGGCTGTAACAGGATGCTCTGCAATACGCCATTCGAATAATGGATGTTGTTGCACCAGGCCGTTCCGCCGGAATAGCAGAAATCAACGGCATTCTGGCCCGTGACGGTCCCGATCGCATTACTGATATTGATGCTGTAATAATCAACCGACGCCATGAAACCGGGCAGGAAACGCGGACTGAGAACCGTTCCCACGGTCCAGGTGTTCGAGGTTTCCGGTGAAAGACTGGTATTGCCTGTCCGGATCTGCGTGAACGGCTGTGAACCCGGATCAGGGGAATTGGCCGGCAGAACCACGGTATTGTTCAGCGATGTTCCCGCAGCATAAAGCTCGTTCAGATTGGGCGCGCGGATATCATGGCTGTACGTCCCACGGAACTTGATGTCCTGAATGGGCGCATAGGTCGCACCCGTCTTCCAGGTCTCGACGCTTCCGGATGTGGAATAATCCGTATAACGCCCGGCACCATTGATATCGACGCCCTTCAGAACCGGCAGATCAAGCTCAACATAGCCTTCCTTGACGTTATAGGAGCCTTTGTTGGCCAGGAAGTTACCGTACTGCCAGCCTGACTGATATGCGGAGTTCACATAACCCGACACAGACTCACGCCGCCAGTCGCCACCTATGGCAATGGCTGCATTTCCGCCCGGCAGATGGAACATGTCTCCCCCGATATCGAAGGAGGCGACATGCTGCTGAAGCACCTGCTCACGCGCCGGCTGCCCGGTCTGCCCGCCATAGATGTAATTCAGCGCCGCAGCGGAAGGACCGCTCGTGCCAAGACGGTCAATCGGCACACAGCCATTGCCGGGATTGCTGATGGTTGAACGGCACATGATCTGGCCGTTATGCATCACGGCATCCTGAGCCAGAGCCATCCGCGACACATTCCAGGTATTCTTCAGCCGGATATCATCCAACGTCCGGCCATACTGGTAATACCAGTCCCAGTGCCAGTTATTCCCCGCAAACTTGAACTTTCCGTTCATCCCGCCGACATAACGAAACACCTGACGGCTCACATCACTTCCCGGCACCGGAAAGCCCGCATTGCTCGTTCCCATATTGAACGAGTTCAGACCCGCAGCCGCCATCTGGCTGGCGACTTGTGAATAGTCGCGGTTCAGATAGGCATTGTCGCGGTTGATCGTAACCCCGGTGCTGGGAGTCTGCTGGTAATAGCTGCTCCCGCTATATTTGTTCCAGGAAAACTGGCCGAAGATCTCGGTATGCTCACTGATGTCGTAGGACGTGCGGTTAAAAACGCTGATACGCTCCTCGCTCGGGGTCAGCGAGTTGGTCCCCACATGCCCTTTCAGCGTCTCCTCCGTATCCCCACCAATCATGTAAGGGCTCGAAGCCGAGCTTCTCACACCATATTTGAGCTGCCCGGTCTGCCCCGGTGCTCCAAAATACGTTCCCGCAAGCGGCCCCGAACTGATCAGACCACCCGACGTATAGGTCGAGGGACCAAACCCTGACCCCACAAGCCGCTGCGGCTGACCATTGGTTGCGGTATAGGCTGGGTTGTTGATCTGGAAATACCCGCTGTCGTTCCAGGAACGGTCAATCGTATCCACACCGAACTGCTGGTAATACTGCGCATCCAGCAGCACATGGAGCTTCCCGTTCAGGAAAGTCTTTCCCATCGTCGCATTGAGCGTATAGTTCGGATCGTCCGCATAAGTCGTAAAGCCGGTATTAGCCGAGAGCTTCACGCCTGAGAATTTCTTGTTCAGAATGAAATTGACGACACCGCCTACCGCATCGGAACCATACTGTGCGGAAGCGCCCCCCGTCACAACTTCCACACGTTCGACAAGGTTCTGCGGAATGGTGTTGACGTCCACCAGCCCCGTGATGGACGAGGGCACCGACCGCTGACCATCAATCAGGATCAGCGTCCGGTTGGCCCCCAGACCGCGAAGATTGACGGAGTTGATCCCGGCCAGCCCCGAAGACAGAAAGCCCGAACTGGTCGCAGACGTACTCCCCTGCGTCACAGCAGGAAGCTGGTTCACCAGTTCAGAAATATTTGCCGGAACCTGGGCCGCGATATCCTCATGTCCCAGCACCGTCACCGGCGTTGGAGAACTGAAGCCGTTACGGACAATATGGCTCCCCGTAACCGTCACCTGTTCCGCCGCGCTGCTTTTGACAGACGTGACTTTCTGCAATTCCTTCTTTTTTGCAGAAGCCTTTACGCTGGTTCCAGAGGATGATCTATGTTCGGTACCGGAACGTTCCGAAGAATTTTTTTTAACATCCACGGAAGATGCGGTAACATCTTTCACATCAGCCGCACATACAGCCGTCATCGGGAAAACACACAGGATCGACGTTGACAGAAGAGAGCGGGAAAAGCGGCCCAGCGGAAACTCTATTTGTGCCATACGAAAGGTTCCTGTGTGATGTGTGTAAAGAAAAATTTACAAAAGTTACCTGATTGAAACAAGAAATTTTTCAGACATTCGCGTTTTGTATTATTCGAATCCCCGGCGTTTCAGGCACCGGCACGGCCCGGAAAAACAATACTCAAAAATCCCGGTCAGAACGCGATTTCCCATACTGCGCAGGATCTCTGAACGTTCTGACGGGCGCCTGAAACACTGCTCAAAGCTGCATGATCAACTCTGTCAGCAGGTTCCATCTCACAGGAATACTGGAAATTTCTATATATTCCTGCAGGGTATGGGCTCCGTCCCCCACAATACCGAGTGCATCAAGGGTCGGAACTCCCATCGCGGCAGAGAAATTGCCGTCCGAACCGCCACCGGTAGACAGATCGAACAGGGTCTGACCGTCCGCAATGGAAATGGCTTCCGCTTTTTCAACCAGTGCGGCAATTCCGTCGTTTTTCACATACCCAGGGCGGTTGATCCCGCCTTCAACAAAGAAACCAACATCCGGATCCACAGCCTCGAGACCCAGAATACGCTCATTCATTTCCGTCCCGGTCGCACCATCCGGAACGCGCAGATCAACGACCGCCGAGGCGTGCTCTGCCACGACATTGGCCCCCGTCCCTCCGGAAATGAGACCGACATTGACCGTGATGCCCCGGCTTTCATCCGTCATGGCTTCAAGCGCCAGAATCTGGTGAGCAAGTTCGCGGATTGCACTCCGCCCTTCGGCATGCGCCCGACCGGAATGAGCCGGACGGCCCTGACATGACAGGAAGTACCGCCCAACGCCTTTTCGGCCGCTCACGATACCGTTCCCCGGTCGTCCCGGTTCCGTCACGAGCACATACCGGGCTCTGGAAGCTTCGTCTTCAATCAACGACCGGGATGACGGACTACCGATTTCCTCATCCGACACAACCAGCATTCGTATTGGCAACGGCGACTGCCGGGACAGTCTGGCCAGCGCCCTGAAAGCCAGCAGAACGCCCGCTTTCATGTCAGCAATGCCCGGCCCGTACAGCCTGTCCCCTTCCTGTTTCCACGGCAATCCATGGGCGAGCGTTCCGACGGGATGGACCGTATCAATATGGCAGAGCAGCAGGATACCCTTCTCATTCGACATCCGTTCGGGATCGAAAAGAACAAAATGATCCCCCAGCGCCGCCCCGCGCGTGTCCATGTTGCCGTCGTGCACCTCGGCTGCCAGCCCGACATTCCTGGCGCTGGACATGATCAGCCGCCCCAGTTCATCCACCTTGTCGGGACTGGTGGTCGGCGTTTCGATACTGACCCAATCCTTGAGTTCCGCAAGAAACGACGACAGGTCTTCAGATGACATCTTCATAAAGAAAACTTTCAGAGAACTGGAAAATCAGGGCGTATGAAGGCCGGTGGCCAAAGAGGCAGGCGTATCGCGCAGGCGCTTTCTCATCCACAGGAACGGAACCGTGGACAGCAGGGCCATGACCACCACATAAAAACACCATGAGACAGAACTGCCTGTCCGGTTGATAATCACGGTGAAAATGGGCTGGGCCGAACCGCCAAACACAGTCACGGCCAGAGAATAGGCGCAGCCCACACCCACGGTTCTGACAGGCATCGGAAACAGCCGCGTGAGAATACCGGTACCCGTTCCCGAGGCTGCGCCATGGAAAATGGCCAGAAATCCCAGAAGCGAAAAAACAACCGGAAACCCTGCGCCATGAGAAAACAGCATGAAAACCGGAACAATCGTACAGGCCAGAATGACACGGCAGGTCACGACGATCGCCGTCTGCCCGAAAGCTGAAACCAGATACCCACTGGCAATCGCTCCGAATGCCGTACCGGCACCGATCGCAATATTCACCGACAGGGCCGGAAGCGCATGGAAATGCAGGTTTTTCCCGGCAAACAGGGCACAGTAGAGAAAGAAATACTGAAGCACCGTCCCACCCGCCGTAATCAGCATGCCTGACAGAACCTCCACAGGCATTCCGGTGAAAACGGACAGGATATGGGGCGGCTTCTGCTGCCCCGGTTCGGGAACAAGGGTTTCCTCCAACGCACCCCGCAGCCAGAGCCCGATCGGCCCGATCATGGCCCCGATGGCAAACGGAATGCGCCACCCCCAGCGGGCAAGCTCATGATGGGTCAGCACAAGGCTGAGCAGGGCTCCCAGAAGTCCGGAAGCGATGGTCGCAAAGGACTGGCTCGCAAGCTGCCAGGACGCCGCTCGCCGCGAGGTTGTCGTATCCGGTGCGGACTCCACCAGAAACGCCGTGGCAGGTCCCATCTCCCCTCCGACCGAAAACCCCTGAAGCAGCCGCGCCACAAGAAGCAGGGCCGGCGCGGCAATCCCGATCGTTCTGTAGCCCGGCAGAATGGCAATCAGCAGAGACCCGATGCACATCGAAAGCAGCGTCAGTGTCATGGCGGCTTTCCGCCCGCGCGTATCGGCATAATAGCCGATCAGCAGAGCCCCCAGAGGCCGTGCGACGAAACCAAGACCGAACACGGAAACCGCCTGCAAAACGCGGACGTAATCATCCGTGCTGCCGAAGAAATAATCACCGATATAGGCCGCATACGCCGTAAAGACCGTAAAGTCGAAAAACTCCAGCGCATTGCCGACAGTCGCGGCAGCGATCGTCCGGGCGGTTTTCCTGCCTGTCATGCATGCTGTCCCTTCTGGCCTGTAACGACGTTCGGCATCATCAGAAATTGTAATTCAAACGGCCACCGATAAACCGGGGCGGCCCTGAAATCGCTGTCTGCACGTTCGTGGCCTGAGAGCGCGTCAGATCATATTTCCGGTCGGCCAGATTGGTCGCATAAACCGTGGCAGACCATTTTCTCGAATTGGGCTCAAACGTCAGGAACGAGTTCAGAAGGAAATAGGCCGGGACGGTCCGGTAAGGCGGATTACCGGGAATCAGACCTTCTGCCCCACGGTAGGAATAATCAACATCGAAGAGAACATGATAATGCGGAAGCACATGAATGGTATAAACAGCAGATCCGTTCATTGAAATCTTGGGAATGCCGCTGTCAACACCATGATAGTTGCTGTAAAACGCCTGCCATATACCGGTCTTGGCGTAATAGGCATTCACCTGTGCCGCATTGATGGAATGAAACTGGTCATAAACGCCCCGCTGATATCCCACGACCTGCGTGAGGGTCAGATCCCGCGTGGGATGCGCCTCCATGGAGCCTTCAATGCCCCAGATGGTCGAGCGCGGCACGCTGACATAAGACCCCACAGACCCATAACTGGGGACAACAATGTTTCCGAGCACCTGCTGGTCACGATAATCATAATAAAAGGCCGCAGCATTCAGGCGCAGACGGTGAGAGAAGAAATCGTTCTTCGTCCCGATCTCATAGGCCAGGATCGTTTCCGGCTTGATGGGCTGTGCCTGCTGCGGCACGACCGTATTATTGGCCGTAAACCCTCCGGGCTTCATGCCTTTGCGAATATCCGCATAAAACAGACTGGTCGGCGTCGCCTGATATTCAATCCCGACCTTCCCGGTAAACTGGTTGGCGAGCGCACCATGCGTTCCGAAGTTGAGGTCGTTGTGCCCGAAGTGAATTGTCGTGAGATCGACAAGCTGCCGGGAATCCGATTCATGTGAAATACTGCCTACAAAACGCAGGTTTTTCAGAACCTTGTACCCCAGCGTAACATACTGGTTGAACGTCTCCTGCGGCGAACTGAACCTCGTCTCGGACATGTACCCACGCAGGGCATAATCCGAGAAATCATAGTAGTTGTTCTGCTTCTGCATGATCCGGTTGTAATAAAGACCGGCATCCCAGCTGAATCGGCTCGCACTGTCTTTCAGGCTGTGAAAACTGACTTCCTGTGTGAACGAATTCGCAACCTGAGTGCGATAGTCGTCTGCCGTGGCATACGGCATTCCGTCCTGGTCCTGGTATTCATGAAGCTGAACGGCGTCATAGGCGCTCGAAACATCAAGCTCTCCAAACCGGAAGCGATGCGCCATGGCCAGATGAAAGCCCCAGTTTAGATCATTGAACTGGGGTTTGGTATCATGATAGCCGACCAGCTTCGCAAACGCCGGCTTGATGTCCCAGCCCGTCTGGTAATAGCCAAGATCACGTCCATACTGTCCCGCAAAGGCCGAGAGGTTGTTGTTGATCCTGAAACCCGGAGCTTCCGAGCGGTTCAGGGACCAGTATCCGGTCAGATCCACATCCGTATCTTCATCCGGCTGCCAGGCCAGCTTGCCGCGGATCGCCCCGGTATGCTGATCCCCGAGAGACTGCCCGGTATCACGGTTGGTATAGTACCCGCCCCCTTCAAGAAGCTCCGCCGCCAGACGATACTGAAGATTATGCGTGATGGAGCCGGTGACGAACGCATCGGTCTTGCTCCTGTTGTACGACGCGAAATCTTCGGCAATCCCGGCATGAAACTGCTTTTCCGGCGCCTTGGTCGTAATACGGACCTCACCGCCTGTCGTGGTCTGTCCATGTGTAAAGCCGGACGGTCCGGGATCGACCCCGATACTGTCGATATCGAACAGAGGCCCGGATGTCATGGACGAAATCGGATACGCCACACCATCAATATAGGGCATGACGGAAGGCGTATTGTTCATGGTCAGATCGTTAAAACCAACGCCCCGAAGATGAAAATTCAGCGCACTCGAACCGTACTGGCTTTCAATCTGAAGGTTCGGCGCCAGCTTCTGAATATCCGTCGCGGTGATAACCGCGCGTTGCTGCAGCGTTTCCGAGCTAATCATTGTGGTCGACGAGCCCACATGCTGCTCTGTGTTGAACCGCGTCGGAAGTTTGCGCACCGAAACCTTGATGGTCTCCGCATCCGTAGCTGTCCGGGATGTTGCATGGCCCGCATTCCTGTGACGCACCGAAGCGCCCCCCAAGGGCGCCGCATGTTTGACAGAATGCGCCGAATGCGTGGGCGCGGCTTCGGCAGAACCAAGCGTTGCGCCCACCGTACCGAATGCCAGTGCCGTTGTCAGTTTACAGCTCCGGGAAAGAACGCGCAGCACCATGAAAAGCTTCCTTATAGAGGCCTGTCTATACGCAAGGGCGGATTGCAGGACGCCCCGGATGACAGCCGGAAAGCCCTACTCGTTTCTTAAATGAAATATTAAAAAAACGATTGAATCCATGCCGTAACATCGACAAGAATGTTGCGTTCAATGCAACGGAGTAACGAAATGTTTGGGGGGCATGAATTAAGCGAACGAACCCTGCAATATCTGGACGCAGTCGCGCGCTTTGGCAGCATTCGCTCCGCCGCAACGGCCATCGGCGTCAATGCGTCCACAATCAGCCGCCAGATTGCAGCCCTTGAAGACCAGCTGGCCCTCAGCCTTCTGATGAAACGCGGGCGCGTCACGGCCCTGACGGAAATGGGAGAAGTCGTCTGTAATTATGGACGCGAACGGGCCCGCCTGACCCGGCGCTTCCAGAACAGTCTCCAGGAATACCGCACGCTGGAACGCGGACATGTCACGATCGGGAGCGGCGAAGGAATTGTCAGCGTTCTGATCAAGGCCGTTCTGCACCGGTTCGTCGCCAGTCATCCCGGCATCACCATCGAAATCCGCACCGCCCCCCTGCCCCAGCTTATCCAGATGGTGCGTGATGACGAAGTCGATGTCTGTATTTACGCTGGCACAGCGCGCGACCCCATCCTGAACGCGCGTCCGTTCCAGACCGAGCCGTTATGCGCAATTTTGCCGGCCACACACCCGCTGGCTACGAGAGACACCGTGACCATGGAAGACATCGCGAGCAGCCCGCTCATCTTCTTTCAGTCCCACTTTGCCGCCCAAACCTATGTCGATGCCATTCTGGAAGACCGGCAGCTCAACTGTTTCCCGGCCTACCGGTGCGACCTGTTCGGAACGGCACTCTCCCTCGTCGCGCACAATCTGGGCGTCGCCTTCATGACCAAAGGCGCGGCACAGGATTATGTCGATCTCAATCGTGTCTGCGCCGTTCCTCTGGATCATCCTATTGCGAAATCCTTCGAACGTTACGCCGCAGTTCGCGCCGGTCGGCGCCTGATGCCGGCGGCATTCGATCTGTGGCGGGACATTCTCAGTACCAATTCAGGGCTGTTCCAGACGCCTGCCTGACTCGCAGTTGTTACGGTTAAAAAACGCTCCACATCACCATTTTGTCAGAGCGAACAAGAAATAGTCATTTCCATTATTGGCGAAAAATCCGGAAGAAAGCGCATCACACATCACGCTATTCCTCAAGGAGAGCGCCATTGGACACATTATCTGATCCCAATCCGGTTTCGGCCATGCTTTCGCGCAGGCGACTCCTGGCCCTTTCCGGAGCCTGCCTGACAGCCGTCGCCATAGGGACGGCAAAAAAAGGTTCTGCTCAAGAAATAGTGTCTTCAAACCGTGATGGCATTTCCGATTTCATGCAGCTTTCCGCCTTTGCAACCGGTCATAAAAACCTGGATCTCGGCATTGGATCTGCCCTTTTCCTGGCTTTCGAGGCGCAGAAACATGATTTCCCCGATCAGGTCGCCGCTCTTCGCGAGCGTATCGCCAAAAATGGATATCCGGATGTCGAAGCGCTGGAGGCAGCCCTCACCGGTGACCCTCTGCACGCCACGCTCCTCCAGATTATCCGCGGCTGGTACTCGGGCGTCATTGAAAGCGGAACGAATGCCAAGGTTTACGCCTTCGAAAAAGCGCTGATGTACCAGACATCCCGCGATGTCGTCGTCATCCCGACCTATGCCCATAACGGGCCGAATTACTGGGTTGCAGAGCCCGCTTCCGTCACTGTCATGCCGGAATTCTAAGGGAATTATCTCAGTGATCATGCGATATTTTCGTCCCCTGTCCGGCACGGCCCTGACGACTGTCTTCCTTCTCGCTGGAACGTCCGCCCTGGCACAACCGACAGAGCCGACACCCGCCTCAGCCCATCGTCCTTCCATCAGTCGCGGTCACTATCTCGCGATCGCCGCGGACTGCGCGGCCTGTCATACAAATGGACGCGACGGTCAGTTTCTGGCTGGCGGTTATGCCATTTCCTCTCCTATGGGAAATATTTACTCTACAAACATTACGCCATCGAAAATATACGGTATCGGAAACTATACTCTCGAGCAGTTCTCGCAGGCCCTGAGACACGGCATCCGCGCCGATGGAGCCCAGCTTTATCCAGCCATGCCGTATGACGCCTATAACCGCCTGACGGATGAAGACGTCAAATCGCTCTACGCCTACATCATGAATGAAGTGAAGCCCGTAGACGCCCCGTCGCCCAAAACGCAGCTTCCCTTCCCGTTTTCCATCCGCGCATCTCTGGGGATCTGGAAAATTGCCGCACGGATCGAAGGCAAGCCTTATGTCTTCGACCACACCCACAACGACGACTGGAACCGCGGCCGTTATCTGGTCGATGAACTGGCCCATTGCGGCGAATGCCACACACCTCGCAATTTCCTCCTCGCGCCGGACCAGTCCGCCTATCTCGCCGGTGCGGACATAGGCTCTTGGCGCGCACCAAATATTACCAATGATCCCCAAAGCGGCATTGGCGGCTGGTCCGATCAGGACCTCTATCAGTATCTGAAAACCGGCCAGACAGCGCATGCCCGTGCTGCAGGACCAATGGCCGAGGCGGTCGAGCACAGCCTGCAATATCTGCCGGATGCGGATATTTCGGCAATCGTGACCTATCTCCGTTCCGTTCCGCCCAAGGCCGAGGCAGGAGAAACCGTCGCCAATTTCGCACATTCCGGCCGTCCGTCCAGCTACAGCGTGGCGGAGGCCAATGCGCGCCGAAACAACAGCACCCTGGCCAAAACCACGGACGGCGCAGCCCTCTATGAAACGGTTTGCGCGAGTTGCCATCAATCCAACGGCAAAGGATCGCCCGATGGATATTATCCCTCTCTCGTAGGAAACACGACGACGGGGCAACGCAATCCGAACGACCTGATCGCCAGCATCCTGTATGGCGTGGACCGTACCACGGATCACCACGAAATCCTGATGCCAGCCTTCGGTCCCGGCTCTCTGGTTCAGCCCCTGACGGATGAACAGATCGCGACAGTCGCGGATTACGTTCTGAGTCATTTTGGTAACGCACAGGCCACGGTTTCCGCAGATGCAGTCAAACAGGTCCGCATGGGCGGCAAGCAGGTTCCGCTCGCCCAGCTCGCAAATCCCCGCGTGATGCTCCTGCTCGGGGCTGGTGGTGTCCTTGGCGCCATCATCGTGGTGGGTGGCATCTGGTGGCTGGTCAGCCGTCGGAAACAGCGTGTCGCTCAATAGAATTCAAGGATCATATCATGTCTGGTGAAACGCTTTCGGCTGATGTCGTCATCATTGGAGCAGGAATCTGTGGCTCCCTGCTTGCCCATAAACTCGTCCGCAACGGGCTTTCCGTTCTGCTGCTGGATGCCGGTCCGCGCCGCGACCGGTCCCAGATCGTTGAGAACTGGCGGAACATGCCGCCCGACAACAAATCCCAGTACGACTACGCAACGCCTTATCCCAGCGTTCCATGGGCACCGCATACCAACTATTTTCCTGACAACAATTACCTGATCGTCAAAGGCCCGGACCAGACAGCCTACAAACAGGGCATCATCAAGGGCGTTGGCGGCACGACATGGCACTGGGCCGCGTCAAGCTGGCGCTATCTGCCCAACGATTTCAAACTGCATTCCACCTACGGCGTCGGACGCGACTACGCCGTGAGCTATGACGAACTCGAGCCCTATTACTACGAGGCGGAGTGCGAAATGGGCGTCATGGGGCCGAACGGCGAAGAAATCACGCCTTCCGCGCCGCGCAAAAACCCCTGGCCCATGACCTCCATGCCTTATGGCTATGGAGACCGCACCTTTACCGAAGTGGTCAGCAAGCTCGGCTTTTCGAACACGCCCGTTCCGCAGGCCCGCAACAGCCGGCCCTATGACGGCCGCCCCCAGTGCTGCGGCAACAACAACTGCATGCCAATCTGCCCGATTGGCGCGATGTATAATGGCGTCTATGCCGCACTGAAGGCCGAAAAGCTCGGCGCAAAAATCATTCCGAACGCCGTCGTCTATGCGATGGAAACGGACGCGAAAAACAAGATCACCGCCATCCGCTTCTACGATCCCGAAAAACAGTCCCATCGTGTCGTTGCAAAAACATTCGTCGTCGCAGCCAACGGAATCGAAACCCCGAAACTGCTGCTTCTCGCCGCAAACGACCGTAATCCCAGCGGCATTGCAAACTCGTCCGACCTCGTCGGCCGGAACATGATGGACCATCCGGGCATCGGCATGAGCTTCCAGTCTGCAGAACCCATCTGGGCTGGTGGCGGATCGGTCCAGATGAGCTCCATCACCAACTTCCGGGACGGCGATTTCCGTTCGGAATACGCCGCCACACAGATTGGTTACAACAATACGGCCCAGAATTCCCGTGCCGGCATGAAGGCCCTGTCCATGGGGCTGGTGGGCAAGAAGCTGGATGAGGAAATCCGCCGCCGCACGGCGCATGGCGTGGACATCTATGCCAATCATGAAGTCCTTCCCGATCCGAACAATCGCCTCGTTCTTTCAAAGGACCACAAGGACGCCCTAGGCATTCCACACCCCGAAGTGACTTATGATGTGGGCGAATATGTGCGTAAATCGGCCGTCATTTCCCGGCAGCGTCTCATGGACATTGCCAAGGCCCTTGGAGGAACGGAAATCGAGATGAGCCCGTACTTCACTCCCAACAATCACATTACCGGGGGCACCATCATGGGCCATGACCCACGCGATTCCGTCGTGGACAAGTGGCTCAGAACCCACGATCACGCCAATCTGTTTCTTGCAACAGGTGCCACAATGGCCGCCTCGGGAACGGTGAATTCGACTTTGACAATGGCCGCGCTCTCACTGCGCGCCGCAGACGCCATTCTCAATGATCTGAAACAGGGATAGGTCTTTTGAAAACAATGTCTAAACGCCGGAGCACGGGCGCCGTCCTCAGTCTTCTCATCGCCGCAACAGGCCTTACGGGGTTTGCCTCAGCGAAGGATCTGACAGTGAATCTGACAACTTCCAATACCCTGATCGAACAGGCCAAAAAACTGGCAGCCGCCAGTCATAACCGCGTCGCCATTGCCATTGTCGATGCAGGCGGGAATCTGGTGTCCTTCCAGAAAATGGACGGCACACAGCTCGGCAGCATCGAACTGGCCATCCGCAAGGCCAAGACAGCCCTGTCTTTCGCCCGCCCGACCGCGGACATGGAACATGCCCTCAATAGCGGGAACTACATGATCAGCACGCTGCCCAACGCTCTTCCCGCAGGCGGCGGATATCCGATCATGGTGAACAACCAACTCGTGGGCGCCCTTGGTCTGAGCGGCGGTGAGGGCGATACCGACGCCCATCTCGCCCAGTCCACAGTCACCACCTTCCTGCAGGCTTCAAAGGCAAAGAGCACTGAATGAAAACCCGACGTCTCCTGCACAGGAAAAAACTCGCCGGGTTTTTCCTGTGCGCGGTTCTGGGGATCATTGGCCCCGGCCGTCAGGCACTCGCACAGAGCGAGACCTCCCAGAACCTTGCGACACCTGACTCCTACAAAGCCCGCGCCTTTGCGATGGAAGGCGTGGGCACCTTCGCAGTTGGCCCGCTCGTCCCATCGCTGTACGGCAACCCTCACCTGTTCGGGGACTGGGGGGGCGCCCAGACATGGCTGACAAAGCACGGCATGTATCTCAATGTCGCGCTCAACGAAGAATACATGGCCAACGTCACCGGCGGCCGCACAAAAGACAACGTGCTAGCCGGTCAGGTGGCGGCCGAACTGGATGTGGACTGGCAGCAACTTGCAGGTGTCAAGGGGCTGTGGACGCATCTCCTCGTGATTAACGGACACGGGCGCAGCTTCAGCCATACACTGGGTGATTCAGTTACGAATCCGGAACAGATTTATGGCGGGCGTGGTAACGTCGTCGCACATCTTGTCGCGATGTATGCGGATAAATCCTTCCTGAACGACCGCATCATCCTGTCCCTTGGCGATATTCCGACAGGCAGTTTCTTCGCCTTTGATTACGTCGCCTGCTCCTTCATGAACGTTTCGGTGTGCAGTAACTTCGCTCCCGGAAAATATGTTCCCGGTGGGCGCGACTGGCCATCAGGCAACCTGGGGGGCGTACTGCGTCTGCGCCCCACAGAGCAGACCTACATCATGGCTGGCGTCTTCGCGGTCTCTCCTCACAGCTACAATGGTGGCATTTCAGGCTGGGCCATGGCCCAGAGCGGGCTCGGGAAAGTCTCGTCGCAGATCGAAATCGGCTGGATGCCCTCTTTCGGCAAAGACAAACTGCGCGGCAATTACAAGATCGGCGCCTGGTACGATAATTCGCGCTATCCGAACCTTTATGAAGACATCCACGGCAACTCCTTTCAGGCTACGGGACTGGACCGGCGCTATGAAGCCGGGATGACCTCAGCCTGGTTCATGTTCGACCAGATGCTGGTCCGCAACGGACCGGGCGTGACGGACGGGCTGATCGTGATTGGTGGCGTCGGATATGCGCAGGGCAATCTCGTTGCCATGCGGGACCACGAATGGATCGGCCTCGTCGATAGCGGAACCGCCTGGCACCGGAGCGGCGATCAGGCCGGTATCATGTTCCAGCACATGGACATGAGCCATACCGTGACCCTTCAGCAGGAATCCTCACTCGCGCTCGGACTGCCCTATCTGGCCAATCAGTGGGGGCCTGTTTACGGGGTGCAGCACTGGGAAAATGTCTATGAGGCGTTCTACAGTACCCACATCATGCGGGGCACAACCCTGCAGGCTGATTTCCAGTACCTTCAGCGCCCGGGTGCAACGACGACGTTCAAGGACGCCGCAGTTATCGGCGGGCAGTTGACGGCGAATTTCTGAGATCCTCCAGCAAGGGAGGATCCACAGAGTTCGCTCAGCGGTCCGTCAGGGTTTTGAGAAACGCAATAATGGCCTCGCGATCATGCGGGGTCATGGCGGGCTGCTCGCCGGGCTTGCGGTCAAACGGAGCGTCAGTCGTGTCCAGATTGGCGCGATACCGGGTCGGGATATCGTTATACGCCTCGACATGTCCCGTCTTTAAAACCGGATAGAAGCGCTTGGGTTCGAGGTCGCGGAGGGCGTAGAAATCAAGCACGTCCTCCAGTGAACGAAAAACCCCGTTATGGAAAAAGACCTTGCGTGTGGCCACATTCCGCAGCGTCGGCGTGGTGAACATCCCGCAATAAAGGCTCAGAGCGGTTCGCCCATCCGCCTGACGGTCACAGACCCCCAGATCATACGAATTCGGGTCATGATTGGCCTTGAGCGCCATGTTACGCGGCGCTCCCAGGGCTTCATACTGGTGATCCGTAAAAAGCGGCGGCAGGCGCGTGCTGGCGACCGTATCGACATGGCACGCCGCACAATTGCCTTTTGCGGGATCGTTAAAGGCCAGATACCCCTCCCGTTCCAGAGGGGAGAATTTTTCATGCCCTTCGAGCCAGCCATCGAATTTACTGTTGTAGCGATGAAAAGCCGGGTCTTCGATCTGATACCGGGCCATGGCAAAAATCGCTTCAGCCAGCAGAAGTGAAGAAGACGCATTGGCGCCAGCACCCGCAAGCTGTTTTAGTGTGTCCGAATAGGGCGCATGAATGACGCGCTCCGTCACCTTTTCAGGCGTCGAGGCCATTTCTGCGGGATCATAAAGCGGGCCGAGCGCCTGCTCCTGCAGAGTGTCGGCACGGCCATCCCAGAACAGCCCTCCCTGCGGCACCATATTTGCTGATGCAGCACCCGGATTGGCAGCATTTTTGCCGCCACGCTGTGTAGCCGCCGCATTGGCCACGATGGCTGGCGCGGCTTCGCTGGTCGGATTATCGGGACCGATGCTGAAATTGGGGTTCCGCTCGGCATAGGTCAGGGTCGGAATGGAGCGCTGTCCCTGAAGATCCAGATGCGCACCACCCAGAAAAACAGGTGTTGCAGCCGAGGATGCATAATGATTTCCGGGTTCATGACACGACGCGCAGGACAGTCGGCCAGACCCGGAAATCAGAGGATCGTGAAAGATCTGTTTCCCGATTTCCGCCATCTGCGAGAGCGGATGAACATCCGGTCGCCGCAACGGCACAGGACAGGGATTGCTGCCATCCTCTGCGGGAAGGCAGGAGCCGGTCTGCTGCGCCAGGGCGCTTCCCGTCCAGAGAAGCGCCAGAAGAGTGATGCGACCCAGAACGGGCCGCATCCGATGGTGAAAATCAGGCATAAAGATCAGAGGTAGCGTGAAAACATGGAGAAGATCGAGGACAGCAGGGAGGAGAAATAACCCTGCGCGGTGTTGTTGGAAGCCGTGTCCCCTGAGTGATGGCCAAACGGTGAGTCATCATGCCCGGAAGACTGATGGCCGCCGCCATGATGGGGGTGACGGGTTGCAACGATATCACCCGTGTTATCGTCGAGTTCAAGCGTTTCCGTGTTGGGGTCATGACGAAAATCGAACAGATCGTCGATCTTGCCAGCCGTGGCGTCAAAGGACCCCTGCCCCAGACGCTTGCCGCCCAGCCAGTTGTCTTCGATGAAGCGCGCGATGGAGGCTTGGGTCGTCAGGGTATGGCTGACGAAGTTCTGCTTGGCCCAGGGCGAAATCACGATCAGCGGGATACGCGTGCCGGGTCCGCAACGACCATTGACCGGCTTTCCGCCAACGCCTGTCGGAGCCGTACCGGTACCGCAGATTCCCGCGCCACCCAGCTGGTCCGCAGCAGCATCGAAAGAGCCGTGTGTCGGCGCGACATAGGCATGGTCATACCAGCCGTCGGAGTCATCATAAGCGATCAGGATCGCCGTATCCTGCCATTCCGGCAGCTTCTGAACGGCATTGACCACATCAACCACGCCAACCTGCTCGTCCAGCGGGTCGGAATAGCCGGCGTGACCGTCCTGATAGGCGGGGAGCTTCACGAAAGACACGGCAGGCAGGTTGCCGGCTTTCACGGCGGCGTAGAAATCCTTCAGATCATATTCATGATTTGCCGGTTCCTTTTTCGCCGTCCCCGGAACATAGCTGTATCCGATGGAACTGACCGAGGCCGGGCGGGCATGGGTCGGGTTGGACGTGCTGAGGTAATACTGGAACCAGTTGTGATGCGGGATGTAGTCCGCAACGTTTTCGGACACGATGCTGGAATATGTCGTGCGCGAGCAACCCGTTGACCCATCCGTATTGGAGGCGGTGAGGTCAAAGCCTCCCATGAAGCCGCCCCAGGTGATGCCACGCTCGTTCAGAAGATCGCCGATATTACGACCTGTCATCATGCCCTGATTGGTCGTGGAGGAGCAGGCGTCGTAGCCGGGATCGATGTCATTAACCATCGTCCAGCCACCCTGTCCGTCAGCCACATAGGCGGACGACTTGGCAACGGTGGACGGCTTCTGCGTGGTCGCCAGCAGCTTCAGACCGTTCGTCTGGCCGGAAACGACTTCAAGCGCACCCGGCGTCGAAGGACCATAGGTGTCGGTGTAGGCATTGTCGCTCATCGCAAAGCGCTGTGCATAACGCCAGTACGCCGTGACCGTGTTGCCATCGTAATAGCCGAGAACCTGCCCCTTGGTGCCGAAAGCGCCAACGCCGCCGGATGTTCCACGACCGGTATAAAGCGGGAAAAGGTCCGCCTTACCGTTGTCATAGGCCATCTGTTCGGCCGTATAGGCATGATTCTGGTCAGCTGTGCTGGCCTGCGTACGATCCAGACGGAACGGAAGCGCTGCGTCAGATCCGTTGGCCGTATTGGTGTTGGGGTTCTGCTCCAGCAGTCCCTGCGAAAGCAGGTTGTTGACCGTCGGCGTACCGGGGCGCGCCCTGAAGCCCGGCTCTCCCGTAGGGTTCGCAGCCTTCGGATAGGTGGCGAAGTAATGATCGAAGGAGACGTTCTCCTGATAGATCACCACCAGATGACGAATGGGCGTCCGCGTCTCGGACCCATGCTGGAATGAACCCTGATTCTGGTTCTGTCCCTGATCATTCCAGGGATTCCAGCCACGGGCCTGGCTGAGGGCAGGAGCGGCAACGGACAGGGAGAGAAGAACGGACAGTGCAATTTTGGTGCGCTTCGCAGACACGTCGCGGAATCTTTCATGATGCACGGCATGACCGGAGCAGGGTGCCAGAGGTTCAGGTAAACACCGCCTTGACCGGCTCACGCCAACACAGTGGATGAGACAGTGCGTTAACTAAATGAAAGCCTTTGAAAGAAGTGTTATGGTTTCGTGAAAAACGATATCCTTTGACACATCAGTGTCACGGAGCCTCTCCCGACGCCGGATCGAAATGAAACGTCGGCTTTGACTGGCCCGAAACAGGGGCCGCCGGCGGGGCAGGCACCGGCATCACCGGCGCCGTTGCCCCCTGCGGCTGGGACTGCAGCTGGGGGACAGTCTGAACAGGATGTTTTACAAAAACCGGAGCAAGACGCCGCACGCTTTGCCCGCGCCGGAGAATCACCCCGGTCGCGCTGATCTCCGCAACATTCCAGTCGCCCACACGCTCTCCCACACCCACAACCCTGCCGCGACTGCCAGCGGCGCCGGTCCGGATGATCGCCCGCCATCCTCCCGGACGACCGGAAATCCCCACAACCTGCGGCTCCCCCGCCTGCACAGCGCCCCTGCCCCGGGGCTGCCGGTCAGGCTCAAACAGGGGACGCCCCAGAATGGAATCGACATCAACCTTCTGCGGTTCCTTTGACGGCTGGGCACAGGCCTGCCCCATCACACCCATCAGCAGAAGACATCCGAACAGACCACCGTGAGACCATCGTACCAACATCATTCTGGAACGCCTCTTCCCTGAACCGGCCGCATTTTCCGCCCTCATCTCCTCACTCTCCCGCCGGAGCGGCGAGCAGCGGGCGCACCAGAATGGCGGGCCAGAGCGCCCCTCCGTCGATGCGCTCCATCCGGATGCGGACCAGCAGGGGAAGCCCCCGGCTTTCCCATGTTTTCTGCCAGACATAATGTCCCTCAACGACGCCGTAATAGGAAAATTCAACGCGCCCCACGTCCCGGGCCAGCGTTTCTTCATGCGGAATTTCAGGTTGCAGGGCGCAGTCCGCCCGGCGGAACCGCCGCCAGCGCAGAACCAGCCGTTTGCCCGCATCCACGCCCAACCCCACCTGAACCTGCCTGCCATAACCGCCCTGCTCCGGCAGCCACGACACGAAACCAAGCCGCTCCGAATCACCGGAAAAAAGAGAGGCGCCCCGGCCATCGGGCGTCTCCGCACGCTCGATCAGACGACGCAGGGCCTCTTCCGTACCCTGAAACGTCGCTTCGTCTCCATAACGTCGCTCCGCCTGCGACCAGCCCCGCGTTCCCACGCCCACCCCCTGCCAGAGGGCGACGGACAGCAGCCCGAACACGACCGTCACGACCAGAATTTCCAGCAGCGTAAAACCGTCTTCTCCCGAATCAGACCCCAGACCCGGCTTCATTCCTGCACCGCAGCCCCGACTGCCCTCCCCGACAGAGACACAGACCGCGCCGCGCCGTCTTCCCACACCCGCACCTCCACCGAAAACAGCCCCAGTGACGCCCGCTCCCCCCGCGCCGGAGACGCCGCAATCTGGCGGATATCCACACTGGAATGATAATGCGGCGGGATGTCATAGGTCTGCGAACCCGGCCGGAAAGACGGCATGGCCAGCGCACCATCCAGCTGCGACCTGGCCACAGAAAGCAGACGCAGACCATGATCCGCCCGTCCCCCACCCGCCAGCCCCGCTTCGATCGAGCCTAGCATGGCAGCCAGGGCAAAACCCGCGATCATCAGGGCCACGATGACTTCCAGCAGCGTGAAGCCCTGATCCTGGCGCAAAGTGCGGACCGATCGTTCAGCGCTCATCAATCTGGATCCGTCCCGTCACGTCGCTGAAGCTGACAAGGGCGACATGATGCCCCAGAACAACCATCAGCGGCGCCCCCGTCACGCGCCCATCCGCCATGAACCGGTAAGACGCCCGCGCCATCATCCCGCCAGAGAGCGTCGGAACAAATACCCGCGCAGGTTTGTGAATGCGCGTCGTCCGGAGTGTGTGCCCCTCAACCGTCAGGAACGTCCCCTCCGCGCTGTCCAGCAGAACCGTCACGGTTTCACCGCGGGTTTCAGACAGATCCTGCGCCTGATGCAGAAGATCCACGACCTGTCGCCGCGCCACGGAAAAGGACAGGGCCTCACTCCGCAGCGGTCCCCGTTCCAGCGCAACACCCAGCAGGATTCCGGCAATGGCCAGCACCACTATGATTTCCAGAAGGGTAAAACCGGAATCCCTCCGGCTCTGTGCGTCAATGTGCAAGATCATTGAGGCTCAGCATCGCCAGAAGCAGCGCGGAAACAATTCCAGCCACCAGAACGCCCATGATGATGGTAATCGCCGGGACGAGAATGGCCAGAAGACGCTGGATGATGACGCGGCTTGCATCCTCGTGAATATCCGCAGACCGCAGGGCAATGGCCGAAAGCTGTGCCGTTTCTTCACCCACGCGCAGAAAATGGATCATGGCTTCGGGAAAAACCTTCGTCCGCTCCAGAGAATAGGCCAGGCCCCGCCCCTCGCGCATGTCCCGCGTGGCCTCGCTCACACACGCCGCGCCCGCCGTATTGCCAATCACCCCTTCCGTGATTCTCAGAGCCCCCACAATAGGCACACCGTTCTGCATCAGCGTGCCGAGCGTACGGGTAAACTGGGCGGCCATGATCTCCAGCAACAACGATCCGAGGATCGGAACCCGCAGCAGAAAACGGTCAAAGACAAGCCGCCGCTCAGGCTTCCGAAGCGCTGCGTGAATACTGACGCCCGCAATTCCGAAAGCGACCAGCAGCACCAGCCCCCAATGCGTCAGGAAACTGCCCGTCGCAATCACGATCCGCGTTGCCAGCGGCAGGGTGGCGCCATTTTCCTCAAACAGAGGCACGAACTGCGGCAGCACCTGCGTCAGCAGAAGCACGATCGAGAACACGGACGCCACGACCAGAACCGCCGGATAGATCATCGCGGACTGAATGGTCGCCCGCAGCTTTCTCTCCCGTTCGAGCAGCTCCGAAAGATGCAGCAGAGCCTCTCCCAGCGCGCCCCCCGCTTCCCCGGCCCGGACCATGCCCACATAGAGTTTTGGAAAGACGGAGGGCATGGTCTCAAGGGCCTCGGCAAAGGCCTCACCATCCCGCACCCGGTCCCGCAACGCTCCGATGACCCGACCATTGCGCGGCCCTACGGCCGTTTCCCCCAGAAACCTGAGGGTACGGTCCAGATCGAGCCCGGCGGTCAGCATGGTTGCCAGTTTGCGGGTAAAATCCGCAACCTCCGCAGGCCGCAGCCGAAGCGTATGGCGCCGCCCCAGCAGCACCCGCACACCGCCCTGCACTGCGCCCCGCCGCGTTGCGGGCGCAACCTGCACGACCATCAGTTTCTGCCGTTGCAGCCGCTGCATCACCTGCTGTTCCGTGCTGGCAAGCATGTCGCCATGCACCAGCCGCCCGTCCGGACCAATCGCGCTGTAGTGCCACGTCTCGGAAGGACCCGATGCCGCACTCATCCGCCATGCCCGATGATGCGCGAAACCTCTTCAAGCGACGTCTCGCCTTCAAGCGCCAGCCTCAGGCCCGCCTGAAACAGCGTTTCCATTCCTGCCGCAACGGCTGCCTGTTCGATCTCGGAATGGTCCGCCCCAGCCATGATGAGGCGGGAGATCTCCCGCGATGTCGGAAGAAATTCCGCCACGGCACTGCGGCCGCTATAGCCGGTCTGACGACACTCCGCACAGCCGACCGGATGCCACAGCGTGTGCGACGCCCCCGGATCAAGACCCAGACGATGCGCCAGTGCCGGATCGACAGCTTCGGGACGGCGACAGTGTCCACACAGCCGCCGCACAAGTCTCTGCGCCAGGATACCGCGCAGAACGGCCGTCATGAGATAGTCTTCCAGCCCCATGTCCCGCAGTCGCGTCACCGCCGCGGCAGCCGAATTCGTATGCAGCGTGGACAGCACGAGATGCCCGGTCAAAGCCGCCTGAACGGCAATCTGGACGGTCTCGATATCCCGGATTTCACCGACCATGATGACATCAGGGTCCTGACGCAGCATGGCGCGGAGCAGACTGGCAAATGTCAGTCCAATGGCCGGCCTGATCTGAAGCTGGTTGATCCCCGAAAGCTGATACTCCACCGGGTCCTCGACCGTCATGACATTGCGTTCGGTCGCATTGAGCCCGGCCAGCCCCGTATAAAGGGTGGTGGTCTTGCCCGAACCCGTCGGCCCCGTCACCAGAACAATCCCGTTGGGCATCTCCAGCGCAGAGCGGAACGCCGCGATGACGGAGGGCGCAAGGCCCAGACGGCTGTAGTCGAAACTGACGGTCGTCCGGTCCAGAACGCGCAGGACAACCGTCTCCCCATGCAGCGACGGAACAGTCGAGACCCGGAAATCCACCTCATGCCCGCGCACGGCCAGCTTGATGCGCCCGTCCTGCGGCAACCTGCGCTCCGCAATATCGAGCTTTGCCATGATCTTGATGCGCGACACGATCGCCGCGGCCAGACGCGGGCTCTGGCTGTCCACCTCATGCAGAACGCCGTCATAACGATACCGGACCACAAGCCGGTCCTCGAAGGGTTCGATATGAATATCCGACGCCCGCGTTTCCACCGCCTGGAAAATCAGCTGGTTCACCAGCCGGATAATCGGCGCCTCGCTGGCAAGATCCTTCAGCCGGTCCGTATCGTCCTCCGCGGCAGACCCTTCCGCATCGAAATCACCCTGCCCTCCGGAGCCGTCCGCGCCGTCCTCAGGATAAAGCCGGTTCAAAATCGCCGAAATATCCGACGGCCGCCCCACCTCACGCCGGACCTCACAGCCCGTGGCGAGTTGAACAGCAGCCGACGTATAATCATCCAGCGGATCCGCCATGGCCAGACGCAGCGTGCCGTGTGCGCAGCCCAGCGGAACGGCCCGTGCCTGATGCAGGAACCGCGCCCCCAGATCGTCGGGCAGGACCGGTTCCTGAACGGCGGCCAGATCCTCCGGCGTCAGAACCGTTACGTCCAGCATGGCCGCATAGGTTGCGGCCAGATCGCCCTCGCTGACCAGACCGAGCTGGAGCAGAACAAGCGCCAGAGACTGTCCGGTCTCGGTCGCGACATTGCGGGCCCGCTCCAGCGCGCGACCTTCGCAGACGCCACGCTCGCTCAGCGCGGCCTCAAGGCGCGTGTCAGCCGGGAGCATGGCGAACTCCGGTTGCCGGGCCGGGCAGACGCCCGCTTCTCACGCGCTTGTCGTGCGATTGCAAATCCGCCAGTGTCCCATCGCCATGACCGTTTCCCTGCTTGTTGCCGTTTTCCTTCTGGCCCCGGTTGCGGGGAGTTTCCTGGGCGTGCTCATACGCCGGATCCCGAGGGGGGAAACCGTGGCCTCCGGCCGCTCCTATTGTGAAAGCTGCCACGTTCCGCTGTCTGCCCGCGACCTGATCCCGATCCTGTCCTATGCGGCGCAGAAGGGGCGATGCCGTCACTGCAAGAGCCGGATTACCCCGGACCATCTCTGGATCGAACTTGCAGCGCTCACCGTGCCCGCCATGGCCCTTCTGGCCCGCGTGATAGCCGGTCATTTTCAGGATCTCCCCTTCCGGCTGGCCGACTGGGACGCGTTGTCCTTTGTGGGAGACTGCATCCTCGGCTGGGGGTTGCTGGCCCTCTCCGTGATCGACCTCACCTGCCTGCGGCTTCCCGACATGCTGACGCTGCCGCTGCTTTTGATGGGGCTTGTGGAAGGATATGCCACAGCCGGAACGGAAGGCTTGCTCGACCGTGCGCTCGGGAGTGCGGCGGGGTGGCTGATCTTCGCGCTCATTGCCGCCGGATACCGGATGATCCGTCACAGGCAGGGTCTCGGGGGTGGGGACGTCAAGCTTCTGGCCATGGGCGGAGCCTGGGTCGGGCTGGGCGCGCTGCCTGTCGTCATCGGTGCGGGTTCGGCCTTGGGTATCGTGCTGGCTCTGGCAACGGCCATGCGCTCGGGGCGCTTCAACATGACGATCCTTGTTCCCTTTGGCCCGTGCCTTGCCGCGGCGATCTGGCTGGCGCGTCTCATGCTATGCCGTTCGTGATCCTGATATGATCCTCGATGACTTACCCGATGCCCTGATGCAGGGGCAGAGAGGTTTTCGAACTGTCATGAATTTATAATATTCCAGCCCTGTCATCGTGCAGGGGTGAAATGATATTGCCTCGCGAAGCTTTTCATTGCCTTTCATGTGGACCGTTTCATCAGGTGGCCCCTCCCCGCTTTTCCCATGTTCTGTCTTAACGCATGATCCTGTCGATACCGGGGCCTGAGGCTGTTTTCCGCTGGTGGGTGAGCCGTATGGCGGAGCTTCTACCTGCCGCCCTGAGGCGGGACCAGCGGCAGGATCTGCGCCTCCCGGTCCAGCGGGACGGAACCCTCGAGCCCGGCAGCCTGTCCCGCCTTCCGCGCCCGGCCTCCCACAAGAAGAGCCTTCTTTCAGCCCGTCCCGCGCCAGTCTGCCTTGTCCTGCCTGCCGGTGCCATCCTTTCGCGTGAACTCACTTTACCCCGCGCAGCCGCTCCCCATGCGGTGCAGACCATCGGCTACGATCTGGACAGGCTGACCCCGTTCCGCCCCGAAGACGTCGTCTGGACTGTCACGCCAACGGGGAAAGCCTTCCCCCTGCGTAACGGTCAGGTGGGCTTCCGCCTTCTCGTGGCACCACGCCGTACCTTTGAAGCGGCGATGCAGGAACTGGCAGAGCATGCCGTTATCCCGACACATCTGCGGTGCGAAGGGATGGAAGGCGTCCTTCCACTTGGCACGCCCTCGAAAGTCAGGAAAATCCGGCCTTCCCTGCTCGTCCTGATGGGTCTTGCCCTGATCGCAGCTCCCTTCATCCGTCAGGAAATCTCGCGTCTGCGGCTCGATCACGCCCTTTCCGCGCTGTCCACAGAAAAGCAGCAGGCCGAGGCGCTGCGACGGGACATCGCCGGTTTCACACAGGGGCCGGCCGCCATCCGCCGGGAAGAACACAGGCTGGGATCGTCCCTCCTCGTGTTGCAGACGCTCACGCAGGCCTTGCCGGAAGATACGTTCCTGACGGAACTGCATCTCCATGAGCGTCATGTCTCACTGGAAGGACAGTCCGCACAGGCTACGCAACTGATCGGTATTCTGGAGCATCGCGCCGCGTTTTCGAACGCAGCTTTCTCGGGGCCGATCACACGCTCCGAAGACCGTCGGCAGGATCTCTTCACCCTTCATGCTGACGCTCCGGGCTGATCCTGATGTCCGCTTCCGCCTTACCCCCCATGTCCGGCCTGCCCGACGGACGAAAAGGACGTCTCCTCGCCCTCGGCATGACGTTCGTCGTGCTCGTGCTGGTCGCATCCGGCGCATCGCTTCTGCTGAACCAGTATGCCGAAGGACAGGCCGATCTGGCCGAACAGCAGGACATCCTCACCCATACGCAGATCCTTGTGGACACCCTGCCCGATCTTGAAAAACGGGCCCGGACGGCATCGCTTCAGGCGCGTGGCAGCACGCTCCTGATCAGTGAAACCTCGCAGGAAACGGCCCTTGCCCGCCTCCAGCAGATCGTGCACGACGCCGCCCTCGAGGGGCAGGCCCTGCCGACGAGCATGGAACCGCTCCCCGTCTCGCGCACCGGAGCGTTCGAGCGGCTCGGCGTGAGGGTTTCCCTCACCACATCCTATGCCGTACTGGTCCGTCTTCTGGACGCCCTGGACCACAGCACCGCTCCGCGCCTGCTGGTCGATGATCTCCGGATCGACGTGTCCGGCAACCCGCAGGCGATCGACGAAACGGCTGAAGGGCGCGCCCTGGATGCGTCCTTCACCATCCTCGCGCTGCGCGACCCCCGTTCCATCGCGGCGTCCACCGCCCCCCGGCCATGATCCCTTTCCGCCGACAGAACAGACTGAGAGACAACGTGCCTGCTTCCCTGTCCCCTGCCATCTCCGGGATGTCCCGCCGTTTCCTCCTCATGGCAGCGCTCCCGCCGCTGGCTCTATTGGCGGGCTGTTCGTCCACGCCACCACACCTGACACCCCTGCCAGTCTCGAAACATCTGTACGGCCAGACTGCCACGCCCCGCGTTGACGGTCCGGTCGGGAGTATGGAATCCGCCCGGGGCGGCATGCTGAGTTATGGCCGGGCCTCCGGCACGCGCCAGACGGGCGGTGGCGCCTCTGAAAATGGAACCCTGACCCTCAATTTCGTGGATGCCGATATCCAGTCGGTTACGGACGAAATTCTCGGGCGACTGCTTCAGGCCAACTATCTCGTTGATTCAAACGTCCACGGCACCATCACCCTGCGTACGCCGCATCCGCTGCGTCAGGACCAGCTTCTGCCGGTTTTCCGGACCGCACTCGCGGGCGCAGGCGCGGCGCTTGTCGAGGAAAACGGCATTTACCGCGTGACCACTCTTGCGGGTACGGCGGGAACCGGCGGTGGAACGGCAGGCAACACGATCGTTCCTCTGCGCTACACTTCGGCTGAAAGTCTGGTGAAGGCGCTTCAGCCCATCCTCAAGGGCGGGGACCACATCGTTGCGGCCCCGGCGGGAAATGCCGTCGTGATTTCGGGCGATCCCGCCACGCGGGCCTCTCTGGAAGAACTGGTCCGGACATTCGATTCCGATGTGCTGGCCGGACAGTCCTATGCCCTGTTCCCCGCAACCAGCGGCAATGCCAGCGAAGTCTCGCAGGCCCTTCAGGCTGCTCTGGGCAGCAAAAAGGAACAGGCGCTGGCAGGCCGGATGCAGGTCGTGCCCATGCCGCATATCGAAGCGGTGATGGTCATTGCCGCAACCCCCGCCCTTCTGGATCAGGCCCGTCGTGCCTTTTCCGTCATCGAGGCGCAGCGTCGCAGAACCGTGCGGAAATGGAATGTGTTCTACATCCAGAACAGCCGGGCGAACGACGTGGCCTATGTCCTGCAACAGGCCTTCACCCCCGGCCATGTCACGGCCGTCCCCACGGCAAAAGCCCAGCCCTCCTCTTCAGGCTTCCAGAGTTCCTCGTCCGGTTCCGGGAGTTCGGGAAGTTTCGGCAGCGGGATGGGCTTCGGGTCTTCAGGCAGCGGAACGTCACAGCAGGGCAACCAGCTCTCCGGTTCCGGTCAGAACAGCCCGTCTTCGGACGGCCAGTCCGGCCAGACGCAGACCGCACAGGACGGAATTTCAAATAATCCCCTGCTCGGGGGGCTAGGTCTGGGGAGTTCGGGCAACAGTTCCGAAACGTCGGAAATCCGCATCATTCCCGACACTCAGAACAATGCCGTTCTGGTCTATGGGACGGCCAACGAGATGGAAACCGTGGCCTCCATGCTCCGCAAGGTGGACATCATGCCCCTTCAGGTTCGCGTGGATGCCACGGTCGCCGAAGTGACGCTGAATGACTCGCTCAATTACGGCACGCAGTTCTTTTTCAAGTCGGGCGGAATAAACGGTATTCTCAGCAATGCGTCCCAGTCCCTTGGAAGTGCCAATCTGGTGTCGTCGCAGCTCTCCAGTTCGTTCCCCGGTTTCGTTCTCGGCGGGTCGGGACAGGGGGGCGCGCCCTTCGTCATAAATGCGCTCCAGGCCGTCACGAAAGTGCGCGTCCTGTCCTCGCCTGAACTGATGGTCGTGGACAACCAGGCGGCCTCCCTGATGGTAGGCGACATGGTGCCGTATCTGACCGGCTCGACCACCGGGGTTCTGACGTCGAATTCCACCATTACGAATTCGATCAACTATCAGCCCACGGGCGTGATCCTTCAGGTCACCCCCCATGTCAGCAATGGCGGGACGGTCACGCTCGACATTTCCCAGCAGGTCAGTTCCGTGGCTTCCAGCACAACGACAACCGGCAGCGGGTCCATCAACAGCCCGACCTTCTCCCAGCGTCAGGTCACGTCACGCGTGGTCATCGCGGACGGTCAGACGGTCGGACTGGCCGGGCTGATCTCCGACACGTCCAACCGCAACAACAGCGGAATGCCCTGGCTGAAGGATATTCCGCTCCTTGGAATGCTGGGCGGAAACCAGACCAACACGCGAAACCGTACGGAACTCCTGATCCTCATTACGCCCCATATCATTCACAGCCAGAGCGAAGCCTACGCCCTGACGGAAGATCTGCGCGAACAGCTTCTTCACGCAGCACTCCTGCCGGCTGAAATGAACGGCATGCCCCCGACCGGCTCGGCAGATCCGCAGCACCGCATTCTCAAAGCGGTCGGACTGCACGACTGACATGCCGGCCGGCACCCCATCGCTCCCCTTGCCTCCACGCGGCCCGCTGCGCGGACGGGAGGCGGGGTTTGCGCTGCTACTGGTGCTCTGGACGCTTGCTTTTCTGGCCCTGATCGGCACGCAGGCCCTGATGCTGGGCCGGGCGTCCCTGAACCTCGAAAGCACGGCACTCTGGAAAGCGCGGCTCCAGACAACGGCAGACGCCGCCATCACGACGGAACTCTACGCCGTCGCCACGGGGCGCACGCGCCCGACGGGCCAATGGTCTTCCAGCCCTGAGACTACGGAGTTTCGGGTCAGAACGCGCAGTCAGATCCGCCGCGACAGGATCAATCCCAACATTGCCAGTCAGCCGCTGATGGCGGCACTCCTGATGACGCAGGGTTTTCCATCCGATCAGGCCGCCTCTCTGGCAGCCACACTTCTCGGGTGGCGCAGTGAAGGGTTTCATGGGGCGGACAGAGCCTCGGCCTGTGTGTCACAGGGACTGCCGTTTCATGATCTGGATGATCTTTCGGCCGTTCCTGGCATGACGCCCCTGCTGCTTGAGGGGCTGGAGCCGCATCTGTCCTTTGCCCAGCAGGAACTGCCCGATCTCCACACCGGCGATCCGTCCGTCCGGCAGGCTCTGCTGAAATCCGGGATTTCAAGCGGCGCGGATCAGACTGATCCGAACAGCGAAGGAAACGGCGGCGTCCTTGTTTCCGTGGACGCCATCGTCTTCCACGGCGCTTTCAGGATGTGGCGTCATGCCGAGGCCATCATGCTTCCTGATGAACGCCCCATTCCCTGGCGTCTGGTTCGTCTGGAAACCATGACGCCAGACAGCACTCCCTCAGGGATTGCAGATCATTCCTGATCCCGCCTCGCCCCGGCCGTTCGGTCCGTGGGAACAGAGGTCATAGTCATGCCCTTCCCGCTCCGAAGGGGCATGGTAGACATAGGCATGGTTCCAGGGATCGGACGGAACAGCGCCGCCCTTCAGATAAGGACCATTCCAGTTCTCCACCGATGACGGGCGATGGACCAGCGCGTCCAGACCTTCCTCCGTGGAGGGATAATCGCCCGTATCGAGCTTATACATGTCCAGAACCGTACCGATCCGAGCGATCGACTGCTTGACGACGGACTGGCGGGCACCCCCCAGCTGGCGCAGTGCAGCCGGCGCCACAAGCCCGACCAGCAGGCCCAGAATGGCCAGAACCACAAGAATTTCCAGAAGGGTAAAACCGGCATCATCGCGACGCTCGGCACGGGAGACCTGTCTGGGACATGACATTTTGATGACGTACCTTTTTTAACCGTTCGTCAAACGGTACTAAAGCCTCGGACCTTCTCTGCCCAGCGCATGATGGGGGTCACGGTGCTGTCTTCATAATTTCTTCATTCCGGACAGAGTGTCCCGACAGGTCTGCCATGCCCGCTCCCCTTCTGGCCTGCATGCTCGCGGCCGCCATCCGGTACGATCTTCCTCCGCGGGTTCTGCCTGCCATATGGGAAGTCGAACGCGGCGCCATTGGCCTCGTGCATCACAACACGAACGGCTCCGACGATCTGGGGCTGATGCAGATCAACACGCAGTGGGTCGGGCTTCTCTCCCAGATCACCCGCATGCCGGCCACCCAGACGGCTGCGCGTCTTGTGTCGGACGGATGCTTCAATATCGCCGCGTCGGCTCTTATCCTGCGAAGTTACCTCAACCAAACGCACGGAAACCTTCTTGAGGCCGTAGGGGATTATCATTCCCACACACCCCAGCTGAATTCCGCTTATCAGAAACGGGTTCTCCAGCAGGCCAGGCGCCTGTTTGCGGCTGGAAACAGCCCTCAGGAATGATCTCTGCCTGAACATTCAGGCGCGGGAACCGGAACGCGCCGTTCCTGTCTCTTTGATTGCAATTCAGTGAATATTGACGTGTTTTAACCGGAAATGAGTGTTGGCGGATTTTACGTCAGGTTCCGGTCAGACTGCTCAAATATCTCTTTCTTCAGGCCGAAACGACCATGAGAACTGCAACCGCAGAGGGTGGAAAGTTCGGACAAGAGGGTAAGTAACACCTTGCTCTCTGATCGCAGATTTTCTGATGTGGAGAGCAGCATGTCCACGGTTGACAGTTACAACACAACATTTAGCCCGACGAGCACGGGCGACCTCAACACTTCAGCGACCGGCCAGAACCTGAGCATGGAAACGGCACAGGAAATGGAGCAGGCCCTGATCCAGCTCCTGCAGGAAATGGAAGCCAGCGGCAACGCCTCGGGTACGGGTTCGTCCGACACAGGGTCTTCGACGCCCACACCTGTTGGAAACACGGGCCTGTCCCTGACCGGCAATCTCAGCGACGACATGAAAACGCTGAAGACGCTCGTCGACATGAACGGCACGAACGGCAACACCCTGCAGCAGTACGCTCAGGCTGTTTCGTCGGAAGCCAGCCAGCAGGGTAACGGCCTCGACTCTTCCGTTGCGGGCAATATCGGCCGTAGCCTGTCAGATGGCACCTACGACCAGGGTGGCAGCAGCAATGCCATCAAGCAGGCTCTTCAGGGCAACAGCGTCGATGCGCTGAGCAACAACGTCAACACGATTGCGGACGCCCTGCAGTCCGGCAAGTCCGGATCGGATGAGTTCAACAATCTCAATGCCCTGGCCCGCGAAGCCTCGAACGCCGGCAACAGCAACCTTGCCGATGTCGCGAAGATGCTCGCCAGCGAAATTCAGTCCGGCACGTTCAACAGCAGCTCTGCTGCATCCGAACTGAAGTCCGCACTGGGTTGACGCCCGGCATTCTGCCCGGCGCGCCTTCGGGGCGGCGGGAGAATGCAGAGCGTGTACAGGCGTTCGTTACGAACGTCACGGTTTTCGGGAGTTCATGTGGGCTTCCGGATGGCGCCAGGAGAAAACGGCGCTGTTTTCAGTCACCAACAACGTCATGGAGAATAAAATGAGCGGTTCCATCTCTGCCAGCAGCGACTCAACCATGCAGCAGATCATGCAGGAGTCCGAAGCCATGGAAGACCAGAACCTGCAGAAGCAGGAACAGATGTCTGAAATCTCCAACGCCCAGACATTTGCAAACGACTTTGCCCAGACGATGGAAAGCAACGCGAAGTCCGCCTTCACGAAGGACTGATTTCCGCATCGTCGGACATGGCCTGCATGCCGGGGGCAGACCCCGTCGTGCAGGCCATTTTCCGTTTTTGCCACCAGGAGGATCTGTCCTCCCAAGCCGGGATGCATCATGCTGGTTGTTCAGAACGGATTGCACAGCGATGCCGTCATGACGCTTGGCACGGAGCCTGTCATCATCGGTTCCGGCCCGCAGGCGACCATGGCGCTGCTCGATGAGGGCATCGCAGCGCAGCATGTTTCGATAAAGCCGCAGCCTGAAAGCGCGTATCTGCTTCAGGCCCTCGCACCGGATGTTGTTGTGAATATGGTGCCTCTCCCGTCTGGCGAGAGCACGATCGTCACAGCCCCTGCGACGGTGCGGCTTGGGCCTGTTTCCCTTCATCTGGGTTCTGATGGCACCCTCGCGTCTTCGCCAGAAACGTTTACGCACGCTGCCGAAGATATTCCCGCCACAAAACGGAGAATCAATCCCACCCTCATGGTTGTGGGGGGAATGGCAACAGCCCTGATGCTTGTTGTGATACAGGCGCTGTCGCATTCGGCGACACCCGCACGCAGGGCAGACATGGCCTCCGTGTCCCATACGCCGGATCCGTCAGCAGCCCAGCCCGTCCCACAGTTGGTCAGCGATGCGGAACTGGGCCGTCTCGTCGTGCAAGAGCTGACAAAAAACAATCTTCCCGAACTGAGGGTCAGTGCCTCTTCCGGCGTCATCATCATTGACGGAAGCCTCTCGGCTCAGGAAATGAAGACGTTCCACGAGGTTGAAAAATGGTTCGATGCCTCCTTCGGAACACAGGCCGTATGGGTTTCGAACGTCTCGCCCGCCCCGGCCACACCGCCGGTTGATGTGCCCATTCAGGCCGTCTGGACGGGGAAAAATCCCAATATCGTCGTACATTCTCAGCGCTACCGGGTGGGCACTGAAATTGTCACAGGATTGTCGCTTTTCGAGATACGGAAACATACCGTAATAATGCGCAAGGGTTTACGGCCTATTAACTTTAATTACTGATCTGCGGCCCCCCGCAGATGAGGCGGAGATAGGACAGATGGTTCAGAGAGTCTGGTCCGAAGGGACTGTCCGTCTCGACCGCGCTCTGCAGGACCTGTCGCTCCAGCATGATGACAGTCTGCTGAACGCCGAAGTTGCCGCCCTTCGCCAGACACTGGCGCCTGAGAACGCGCTGTCTGAAACCATCGACCCACCCACCGTTATTGGCGCGGTCTATGCCCATATCATGCCGCATCTCCGTAACCCCGCGGTTCTTCTGCCGTCGCGCAGGCAGGACCTGCTGCGACGGCTGGAAGAACAGGCCTCCTCGCGCTCAAGCTCGGCTCCTGTCGTCCCCGGGGGACTGGAAACCCTCAGACATGAACTCGCGGCTCTGGAGCAGTTGCTCAAGGCGTCCAACAGTCTGATCGGCGGCTGAAATCGTGGAAAGCGATCAACGCGATCTTTTGCTGTCCCTGGCCTATCTCTACATCTGCTGCGGACGGCCCTGGCGGGCTCTGCCCATGTTGCTGCTGGTGCTCGCCCAGCGCACGGGAGACCATGAATGTCTGCGGATGCTGGCGCATGTCTATACCGTCATCCGCCGCAGTGAACTCGCCCTTGTTGTGCTCGACTGTCTCGACAGGCTTGAGACCACTCCTGATGCGGGCAATGCCCTTCTGAGAGCGCGGGCGCTGCATCAGCTTGGTCGGCTTGACGAAGCGCGCACCTGTTTTGCGCACTATACGCGGCACGCTGCGGCATGAAGCATCTCACGCCCTTTTTCCGGGTCATGAGCCAGCGGCAGGATCTGGCCCTCGTTCTGGTGCTGGTCCTGACGATCGGCATGCTCATCATGCCGCTGCCCGCGGCCTTTGCGGATGTGCTGATCGGATGCAATCTCAGCCTGTCGGTCCTGCTTCTGATGGTGGCCGTCTATCTGCGGTCGCCGCTGGATCTGACAGCGCTTCCCGGCATGATCCTAGTCTCGACCGTGTTCCGGCTGGCGCTTGAAGTCACGGTCACGCGGCTGATTCTCACGACGGCGGATGCCGGGGCGATTGTTGAAACGTTCGGCGAATTCGTCATCGGCGGAAACATCGTCGTCGGTCTCGTCGTTTTCGCCATCGTCACCACGGTCCAGTTCATCGTCGTCACAAAAGGCACCGAACGCGTTGCCGAAGTGGGCGCACGCTTTACGCTTGATGCCATGCCCGGCAAGCAGATGAGCATCGACAGCGATCTGCGGTCGGGCGATATCGACGCGATCGAGGCCCGGCGCCGTCGCACGGAACTGGCCAGCGAAAGTGCCCTGCACGGCGCAATGGATGGCGCCCTGAAATTCGTGAAGGGCGATGCGATCGCCGGGCTGATCATCATCGTGGTCAATCTGGTCGGGGGGATCGGCATCGGTGTGGCGCAGCACGGTATGGCGATTGGCCAGGCCATGCAGACCTACACGCTGCTGACGGTTGGCGATGCTCTGATCTCGCAGATTCCGGCCCTTCTGCTGTCCATCACGGCGGCCGTCGTGGTCACGCGCGTGGGCGGTCATGGCATGGATCTGGGCCGCGATATGGCGACCCAGCTGACGGCGAACAGCAGCGCCCTGCGCGTGGCGTCGGTCGTTCTTCTGGCGATGGGGCTTATTCCCGGCTTTCCCAAACCCGTCTTCCTCATTCTGGCGGCAATTTTCTTCTGCGGCAGCCGCCCGGACTGGAAGGGCCTGACGAACCGCGTTTTCCGACGCTCCGCCGAACCGCATCCCGGCGCGCAGGACGATGTCTTCTCCGCCGCCTCACCGGCGGGACAGGCCAGCACAACCCTTCAGGAAAATTTCACCCCCCTGATGGCGATTACTCTCAGCCAGAAGCTGAACGCCACTCTGGACCAGGGACGTCTAACCCGTCTTCTGGCGCGCGTCAGCATGGAAATCGGCAACGATCTGGGCTTCCAGTTTCCCCCGCCCACCCTCCGTCAGCACGACGGCAGCGGGGAGCTGCGGTTTTCAATTGATCTGGAAGACGTTCCCATTGAGGAGCATGAACTGCGCGGGAATTTCCTTCTGCTGCACGACGATCCGGTTCATCTGGACCTTGCCGGGATAGAGGGCGAGGAAGGCGTTGCTCTGCTGACCAATGATCCATCCCTCTGGGTTCCCTCCGTCAGTGAAGGGCGGCTCCGGGCAGCGGGGATCGGGTTTTACGATCATGCCGGGATCATTGCTTTTCGCTTCCGTGCTGCGTTGCGTCGCCATGCCGGGCGTTTCCTCGGGCTTCAGGAAACGCGGCAGATCGTCCAGCGCGTGGAGGCACAATATGCCGATCTGACGCGCGAGGCCACGAAACTGGTGCCCGTCCAGCGTCTCGCCGAAGTTCTCAGGCGTCTCGTGGAAGAGGACGTGTCGCTGCGCAACATGCGCCTCATTCTGGAAACGCTCGTGGAGTGGGGTGAGACCGAAAACAAGGTGCCGATGCTGGCTGAACATGTCCGCAATGCCCTGTCCCGTCAGATCTGCCACCGTTATGCGACGAACCACAGGGCGATCCCCGCGATCGTTCTGTCGCAGGCAACGGACCAGCTTCTGCGGCAGTCCGTCCGCGAGACGCCTGCCGGCTCGTTTCTGGCGCTGGAAGTGGATGCATCCCAAAAACTTCTGGAGGCCGTCCGCGAGCGTCTGGCCAACGCGCCCGGAAAATCCGGCGCGGAAGCGGAAACCACCAAACCCATCATCGTGTGTTCGGTCGACACGCGACGGTTCGTCAGGGGATTCCTGATCCGGAACGGCTTCGACAACCCCGTTCTCTCGTATCAGGACCTTGCCGACGAATTCCCCGTCCATCCCATCGCGTCCATTGGAACGGACGTGTTCGGGGCCGATGCAGTCATTGCCAGACAGCAATGACGGATCAACGGATTTTGCAGGAGAAACGCACATGAGACTGATGATCATGTCCCCCGATAGCGGGTATGCCGACGGCCTTGCCAAAAACCTTCAGAGCGCCGGTTTCGGCGCGGATGTTTTTACGACACTCGACGATGCAAACGAGGCCCTGACGGCTTCGAATTACAGTCTTGTCCTGCTTGATTCCACAAGTGGCGATGGCGTCTACAGCGTCTGGTGGCAGGCGCGCTGTCGCTGCCGGCGACATGACGGCGACGAATTCCTCGTGCTCATCGCCAATTGTCAGGACGAGCGGATCGCAGCCCTCGAAGCGGGCGCGGATGACAGCGTAACGCGTGATGTGAGCCCGCGCGAACTGGTTGCGCGTGTTCGCACCATCATGCGTCGCCCGCGCATCCGTTCGGCAGAGCAGCACCAGTTCAGCGACCTCACCCTCTGTACCGCCACACGCGAAGTGCGGGTCGGCAATCTTGAGCTCACGCTCCAGCGCCGGGAGACGCTTATCCTGGAATCACTGATGCGCCGCCGCGGTCATGTTGTGCCCCGGGCCGGGCTTGAGCACGACGTCTATGGCGCGCAGGCCGAGTACTGTCCGAACTCCCTTGAGGTGCGTGTCAGCCGGATCCGGCGGCAGCTTGCAAAGGCGCGTTCTCTCGTGACGATCGAATCCGTCCGCGGGGTGGGCTACCGCCTTGCGGCAAGGCTCGACAAGGACATGGGGATGGCACAGTCGCAGGAACTCACGGCATGACGAACGGGGACAGTTTTTCAGTATGATTTCAGGCCGTTCAACACATCGCGCATGGTTCTGGCGAATTACCCGCACAGGCGCCGCATTGCAGGGATCTTTTCTGCTCATGGGCACGGCCGGCATCGGGCTGGCCACGCAAGACGCAGCCGCGCAGGTACAGGCCGCCCGGCACAGCGGGACCATGACGCTGGCTGTCGGAGGAGCGCAGCTGATCCAGCTTCCCCGTGCGGCAGGCAATGTCATGATCGCCGATCCGACGATTATGGACGTGCAGTACACCGATAATGACGGCCTGTTCATCTTCGGCAAAAAGCCCGGCCATACGACGCTCATTGTGCTGGACCAGAGCGGCCAGAAAATGATTTCCGGCGATGTGACGGTAACATTCAACATGGACGCGATGCGCACCATGATTGCAAAGGAAGGCGGCCGGAATGTTCAGGTCCAGATGTCGCCTGAAGGCGTTGTCCTGTCCGGCTCCGTTCCGGATGCCAAAGCCGCCGCGCATCTTGAAGCGCTTGCCAGGCAATACGGCGGAAACGGCGCGAAACTGATCAACCGTCTGACAATCGGCGAGCCGGTTCAGGTCAATCTTGTGGTGCGGGTCGCAGAAGTGCAACGGCAGCTCTCGCAGGATCTGGGCTTTAACTGGACAACGGTTTTCAACGGTGTGGGCTCTTTCGCCATCGGTGCCGCAACGGGCGGACTGAGTGGCGTCCCCAGCGCCATCAAGGCCCTGTCGAGCGCAACCAATGCGCTTTCGGGGAGCTATACGAGTGGAGGGTCTTCCGTGACGGGCACACTGGACGCCATGGCGACGGAGGGGCTTGCGACCATGCTGGCGGAGCCCAACCTCACCACCATGTCCGGCGAGACAGCCAAGTTCCTGTCCGGCGGGCAGTTCCCGGTTCCGATCCCGCAGGGTCTGGGTACTGTCGGGATCACCTACAAAAATTATGGTGTCAGCGTCGATTTCACGCCAACGGTCCTGTCTGACGGGACCATCAGCATGCATGTCGCACCGGAAGTCAGCTCCGTTTCTACCGAAGCGTCGGAAGGCGCGTATTCCATTTCCGGCAGCAGCGTTGTTCCCGCCATCCGCACCAACCGGGCCGATACGACCATCCAGCTTGCATCGGGTCAGAGTTTTGCCATTGGCGGCCTGATTTCAAACGACGCCAGTAATACCATCTCCAAGGTGCCGGGGCTGGCGGATATTCCGGTGCTCGGATCGCTGTTTCGCTCCACGTCGTTCCAGCGCAACGAGAGCGAACTGCTGATCGTCGTCACGGCCTATATCGTTCACCCGTCCGACCGTGTCCCGGCGCTGCCGACCGACTATATCCGTCCGACATCCGCCATCGAGGCGCTGCTGCTCCGACGCTCGGCGGCCGCGGCAACGGATGGGCCCGACCCCACACGCATGCCCCATCTTCAGGGTGCGGCCGGGTTTCTTTACGAATGAGACACGCGCTTTCCGCCCTTCTTGCACTGTCGCTGACCGGCTGCACATTCAGCGGCACCCGTTCGTCCGGCTCGCCGCCTCCGCTTCTGCTGGGCGTCAACCAGCATCGCATTCCTCTTGATGCCGCCAACGCAGACAGTGCGCTCGATACTGCGCTCAGCAGGCTGGGCGATCCCCGCGCCGTCCACGCCACGATCAACGGTGCGGACCCGCAGATTACGGCTCTGGTGACGCATGCGCTTGTCCGTGCCGGGGTGGAACCGGCACGGATCCGCGTCGTTCATGATGTGTCGGACACGCTCGTCCTCAGGGCGTATGTCGTAGCCCAACCCGATTGTCGTCAGGCCCTCCGACCGTCCTGGACCGGAGACACGTCCGACAGCCTTTATCCCCTTGGACAGTGCCTTCAGGCGGCAGCGCTCGCCGCGGAAATCGCCAATCCGGGAGATCTGCTGGAGCCTGCACATCTGCAACCGGCCAATGGTGCGCGGTTTGGCCGTGTTGTGGAATTGTGGGAGGCGGGGATGGATCGCAATTCGCAGAACAGAACGCCTGCGACGTCGACCTTCCCATCGGCCATGAGCGGTGGCAGCACGGGGGGGAGCACCGGGGGCAGCAGTTCCACACCGACGACCGGAAGCGACAGCCCGGCAGTCCCCTCAGACGCCACGACACAGAGCGATACGTCTCAGTCCCCCGTTGCGGACGAGGCGGCGTCCACGCCCTGAGCGGCGTGCAGGAGCGTATAGAACCGCATGTTCTGCTGGATCTGTTCGCTGCTGAGGGCGGCAGAACGTGCGGATTGCCGCGCGTCCGACAATTTGCCTTCAAGGGCGTAAACAATCGCCAGATTTCCGTCGATCGTGGAGAGCGAGGCGGCTGACGCCCCGCGCTCGACGGCCTGTGTCCGGAGGGTCAGAAGCTCGGTGCGCGCCTGCTGCGGCTGCCCTCCGAGGGCTTCCGAAAGGGCGAGATCATTGGCGGCGGCGATATTGGCGGGGTCGATCCGCAGCGCATCGCGATAACTCTGGCGCGCGCCCTGTGCATCTCCGGAAATTTCATAGGAAATTCCCAGCGCCACACGCAAAGGAGCGGAATTGGGGTTCTGCTGGATCACGGGGAGGAGAACCCCGATCGCTTCCTGTGAGCGCTGTGCGGTATTGAGCAACTGGGCGAGCAGCAGCGCAAGGCGCACACGCTCGGCAGACGTCGCGTTGGCCTCTGCACCATGAATGGCTTCGATTGCCTCGTTCGTCCGCCCCTGATGCATGAGCGCTTCGGCATAAGGCCCGACATAATCCGGCTGTCCGGGGCGCAGTGCAACGGCCCGGCCGTAAAAGGCTGCGGCGGTGGTCCAGTCTCCGCGTGAGCGTGCGCTGTCGCCGACTTTCATCATGGTCTCGGGGTTTCGCGCCGCCTGCCGCTCCCGCACGACATCCTGTGCGTTATGCGAAGCGCTTGAAACACAGCCGGCAAGAGGAACCGTCAGCGTGAAAGCAAGGACCACAGCACGTGACGGAAAAGAAACCCGCATGAAAAAACTTTCGTAACGAAGCGCAGACCAGGTTTGGAGGGCGCAATTTACCAAATCTATCAGACGCTGACGATTTCAGGACACATCCTGAAATATGGATTTTTTTTGACAGGTGGCAGGAAGCGGGATTTTCGTCAGACTGTTATGGTTACGTGAAAGCGGAACCGCGCTTTGCAAATGTCAAAACCAGATCAGGATAAAGACAGACTGCTCTCTTACAGAATGAAAGCACGCCGATTTGCCCCTCTGTCCCGGTCTTTCAGCATTTCGGTGATGAGCGCAACATTGAGTTATGGAGAGAGCCAGAGATGCCCGGTAGAATCGGATCCAGCGAAATTGAGCCGCATACGCCTGTAACCCACGCGGGCGGCAGCACCTCCACCCCGCAGAGCGAAATTACGGGTTTCAACGAGACCCTTCACAACACGGCGCCCCGACCCACCAGCTCCGTTTATTCGCAGAATTCGGAAATACATCCCACATCGGTCGCGTCCGAGCATGCGCCTGCTGCGCACACCCCTCATACTGAAGCCGACACCGTTACCGCAGAACCAAAAGCAAAGCCTGCCAAATCCAAAAGCGACACGGCGAAGGATTTTGGCGATAAATTCGACAAGATCCTGAAGCCTCTCACTGTCACGCTGGGGTCTACCGCACAGATTGCCAGCCTGATTTCTTTCGGTCAGGCTCAGGAAGCCAGGAACAAGGACTCTTCCAGCAGCTCCAGCGCAACCAGCGCGAAGGACACGGGAACGAGCGGCGACGCTTCGGGAACCGATGCCTCCGGTACGACCGGACAACTGCCGGATCTGGCCCCCATTCCCTCGCAGCAGACGTCCTGAAACCTGCCCGCACTTCTCTTCCCGGTCACAATTTCTGACCGGGAAGAGATTTCATATCCGTTCGTCAAAAATGTCCCGATCTATTTCGAGACTTCCTGAACGGCACTCCCCCGGAAAATCCTGATTGTCCGATGGCCTGCGCCCGGTCCGCTGAGGGATTGGATCGTCTGGCTGATGCGATCGCGCAGATCGGGTGGCCCGAAGACGCTGACGGAACGCCCGCGATCATCGGTGTGGACCGAATAATGGGGCTCGAGCATTTTCTTCGCGTCCACAACCCGCATCAATGCCGCATAAGACACACCACCCAGCGGAAAAGACTGTGTCGTCGTCGCGGATGATGGCGTGACGTGCAGGGTGTTGCCGTCATAGTACCAGTCCAGCCTGTATTCGGCGGACAACGCATTCAGGAATGCCAGCGGCGTCTCGGCGGTAAAGCCGGAGCGCACATTTCCCTGAATGGACGGGTCCACGACGACGCGCAGGTTCACGTCTTCACAGAACTGGGTCAGGACATCGGGCAAAGTCTGATGGATGACAGTATAGCGTCCCTGATCGGGCAGCGGGAGCGGCTCTGCCCGGACGCTGTGCGGCAGTGCCAGCACCACAGAGCCCAGCACCGCAGAGGCCAGCAGAACGCCGGAAAGAAATCGCCGGTGCGGCATCGCCGTCTTTTCCGAACTGCAATTGGAGTTCTGCTTCATCTTTTCTTCTATAGACCGCGCGCAGAGGCCCGACAATTCTTGCCGGACGCCTGAAGACACTTTCGGACAGCCCGTTTGAAGGTCAGGTTCAGATCAGCTTTCGCCCCTAGGCTTGATCCCGATAGGTCCGGGCCTGTTGCAGGAAATTGTTCGGGGTCGCAGGTATGACAGGCATTACGGGATTAGATGCGACAGCGCTGGCCCAGCGCTCCCTCACCGACCAGACAGGCGGCATGGCCGCAGGAGCGCCTGCGCCCGGCGACGATCAGGTTGCCTTCCTGCAAAGTACACCTGTCCGCCAGACATACGAGACGCAGTCCCTCTCCACGACAGACACACTGGGGGATCAGATCCTGTCCGGGCTGGGGCGGATCAGCAGCGCTTTTTCCACGCTCAATACGCTGGCGCCGACTGTTATTCCCACGACGGGAACGGAACACCTGGCTCTCCCGCAGGGCAGCGTCGGAACAGCGGGACTTTCAGGCGCTTCCAGTGTCGCTTCCGCAGGCAAGACGGATGGAAAAACTGCCCCTTTGAACAGTCTGTTCGAGAAAGTCGAGCAGGAGGGGATTGCGATGTACAACGAGGCCCTGACGCGACAGATGGCATTCACCAACTCCGAATTCGAAACCCATATCATCACCGTGTCGTCACAGAACATGACCTCCACGCTGAAGAGCCTCCTCACACAGGGAGGCTGAGATCATGTTCCGTATCCGGCGTCTGTTTCTCACCCTTCCCGCCCTGCTCCTTCTCCTCTCCCTCACTGCGTGTCAGACCGTGCTCTACACCGAGCTTTCGGAACGTGATGCGATGGAGATGATCGCCATCCTTCTGCAGCACGGGATTTCCGCCACCCGTCTGATCGCCAAGGACGGCAGTTCCACTGTGGAAGTGTCGGAACGGCATGTGGCGGATGCCGTCTCCATCCTGCGCAGCAGTCATTATCCCCGCAACGGATATGACAGCATGGACAAGATCTTCCAGCAGCAGGGCATGATCAGCACCCCAACGGCCGAGCGCGCCAAGCTGTATTACGGCATCAGTCAGGAGCTTGGGCACACGCTCAATGACATTGATGGCGTGATTGATGCGCGTGTTCATATTGCGCCTGCCGCGAGCGATCCGGTGACGGGTGTGGACAAACCGGCGACGGCATCGGTTGTCATCCGGTACGATTCCGGAACGGCTGTATCGGGGCTGCTGCCCAAGATCAAGCTGATGGTCGCCAATGCCGTTCAGGATCTGGCCTATGACCGGGTGTCCGTCATTCTTCTGCCGGTCGCGGTTCCCCATCTTGCGCCGGTTCAGACGGAATGGATGAGTCCGCTCGGCTGGACCGGATGGTTTTTCGCTTTCGCCTTCCCTGCCGGATATGGCGCCAGCCTCCTGTGGCGACGCTTTCGCAGGAAAGCGGTTCCGACCACGACGGAACTGGCCATCGTGCCGCGTGAGGCTGCGTGAGTACACCACACGGCACGGGCGCGTCTTCTGGGCCAGACTGCAGTCAGATGCTGGCGAGTATTCATCCGTCCCATCTGCAACTGCGCCTGCCGATGCTGCAACGTGATACGGTCCGGAAACTCCAGACCTGTTCAAGGCTTTCGAACCGCCTGATTGAGATGCTGGACTGTCAGGACCTGCCGCCGGCTCATCCGCCCCAGGACGCGCTGGAAGCCCTGGCGCTTCAACCTGATGCCGTCCTGCAGAAGGCGGGACGACGTATGGGGGCTGTCGTTCACTGGCGCAGTCTGTCCAAACAGGTGGACCGGCAGGCGATTACGGTCCTTGATGCCACGTTGGGCGAAGACGTCAGGCTGTTTGGTATCCGTAACGGGGCTCACTGGGCGCAGGCCGGTCTGTCAATCCCGTCCGCAGGAACACCGACCGACCCCGACACGGACCTTCCCGGCCTCGCAAGAGCCGTCACCGACTGCGGCTGGTCCTGCCTGATCCGCTGGTGCGACAGTCTGGCCGGCGATTACGGGCGCTTCGCCACGCTGAAACTGCCCGCAAGGACCCTTCTGCCCGCGGCATCCGGCACGTACGACGCGATCATCCTGAAGGTCGCGGAAGGGATTGCCACGCATGTCTGAGCGGATGTTTTCGCGGATGCGACCCTCCACGACGGTCTTGCGCCCTGAGGAAATGAGCGCCTGGTGCGACGCGTCCCTGGCCTATGACACCGCCATCCGAAACGCCACGATGCTGCTCTGCGCCACGCGGAACGCCTATGATGCGGAATGTCGGCGTGGCTATCAGACCGGGCATGACAAAGCCTCCGCAGAAATGGCGCGTCGTCTTCTCGTGACCGATGAGGCAGTCGCAAAAGTGCTCCGGGATCTGGAAACGAGCCTCCCGGCCATTGTGACGGATGTCGTGACGGATCTGTTCGGGCGGCTTGATATCGGGAGCGCTCTTCCAGCCGCCATCAGGCATACGCTGGGGAAAATCCGGCATGGCACGCTCGCCACGCTGCGGGTGGCGTCCGACTGCGCCGACATCCTGCGCCCGGTCGTGGAAGACCTGACGGTCCATAATCCCGGCCTGCGTCTTGAGATCGACCCGATGCTATCGCCCGGACGGTGTGTGCTGGAGAGCGAACTGGGCGTGGCGGAACTGGGCGTGGACGCCCAGCTTGCCGTGCTACGGGAGCATCTCAGCGCACAGTGGATGCAGCATGACTGACATCCCGCTCATGCCGTCCTCCCAGGCTCCGGACGACACGGTTTCCGCGGACGGTCTCATGGATGTCGCGCGTCCGGCTGTGTCTCTCGCCAGTGCGCTGGAAGCGGATTTCGTCCGCCTGCATATGTTTCAGCGGACGGACAACACGCAACCCGAGCAGGACCTGCCCCCCGAAGACGCGGAACAGGCCCTTTCCCGTCCCGGTCCCGACACACAAGACGCCCGGACCGATCAGTCCGGAGCGTCTCTCATCAAACGCGATACGGTTTCTGAAAACCCGGCCCCGAAAGACATGTCCCGTCTTTCCGGCGCGCCCGTGACGCAGGACCGGCAGGCTGAGCCTCTGCCCCGGATGCAGGTGAGCCGCGATCCGTCGCAGACAGCCGATCATGTCATCGCGCGGATGAAAACCCTTCTGCCCATGCTGCGCTCACGGGCGGCGGGGATCGACACACATCCGATGCAGGGACGCGTCGTGAGCGCCACCGGAACCATCATCCGTGCCATTCTGCCCAATGTGTCCGTGGGCGATCTGTGCCGTTTGCAGAACCGCGATCGGGACTGGTCCCTGGATGCCGAGGTGGTGGGACTGGACGGAAACGAAGTCCTCATGACGCCGATGGGCGGTCTCGAAGGGGTTTCGGCGGACACGGAAGTCGTCACAACCGGAGGGCGACGCAGCTTCCCGGTCGGCGAACGGCTGCTGGGCCGGGTGCTCGATGCACTCGGCACGCCGATTGATGGTCTGGGACCATTGCCAGCCGGACCATCACGCTCCGTCCAGGCTGCACCGCCCCCCGCGATGGAACGTCAGCCGATCGCCCGGCCGCTGCCCGTCGGGCTGCGTGCTCTGGACGGGTTGCTGACCTGTGGCGAAGGACAGCGGCTCGGGGTGTATGGCGAGGCCGGGGCGGGCAAATCCACGCTGATGTCCGCCATCGTCAAGGGCAGTTCCGCCGATGTCGCAGTCGTGGCGCTGGTGGGCGAACGTGGCCGCGAAGTGCGCGAGTTCGTCGAGCATAATCTGGGGGCGGACGGGCTGAAAAATGCTGTCCTGATCGTCGCGACCTCCGACCGGCCCGCTGCCGAGCGCGTCGTCTGTGCACAGGCTGCCACGACAGTTGCGGAATATTTCCGCGACCAGGGGCTTAAGGTTCTGCTCTTCGTGGACAATGTCACCCGATATGCCCGCGCCCTGCGCGAGATCGGGCTGGCTGCCGGGGAACCGCCCACGCGCCGCGGCTTTCCCCCTTCGGTTTTCGCAGCCCTGCCCCAGCTCATGGAGCGCGCGGGCATGGGCGTAAGGGGGTCGATCACAGCGTTTTATACCGTGCTGGTCGAGGACGGGATGGATGATCCGATTGCTGAAGAAACACGCGGCATTCTGGACGGCCATGTCATTCTGTCGCGCGCACTGGCGGCGGCGGGGCACTATCCGGCGATTGACGTCCTGACCAGCCGGTCGCGCGTGATGTCTCTCGTGACCGATCCCCGGCATCAGGCGGCGGCCACGAAAATCCGGAGCCTGTGGGCGAAATATCAGGAGGTCGAATTTCTGTTACAGGTCGGCGAATACAAGCCCGGCGGTGACGCACTGGCGGATGAGGCGATTGCCAAAATCGGCGCGCTGCGGGGTTTCCTACGTCAGGGCAACGACGAGCGGACGTCCTTTGCGGAGATGCTGGAATGGCTGAACCGTCTTTGCACCTGAGCCCGCAGGCAGCGAAACAGCTTGTGACGCTGCGCCAGCGCCGTGCCGCAGAGGCGCGGCAGCTTCTGTCGGCGGCAACGTCGCAGGCCGATCAGCGTCTGGCGCGTCTCAACCACGCCAGCCAGATCCTGTCCGACCATCAAACACATCAGCTTCGGGTTCAGACGGAGATCGTCGCACGCGCACAGAATGCGCCGGTCAGCGCCGTGCTCCTGCGTCGGGATCATGATCATATCGAAGAGCTCGCCCGTCACGAAAAGCGCCTGAAAGACGGGATCGCCCAGGCCGAACGGGACGTCGAAAAAGCCCGGCAGCTCGCCGCCGCCACACGTCGCCTCCTGATGCAGTACGAACAGCGCGAAAAACAGGCGCGCGACCTGCTGGACCGCGTTCTGACCGAACGACGCACGGCGCAGGAGCAGCGCGAGGAGCAGGACATTGCAGAGATCGCCATGATGCGCCAGAGCAACGCGCGACTCACACGCCTGCGCCAGCGCGGCACGACATCGCGGTTCAGCGTTCCATGACGCTGTCTCTGCCGCGCGCGATACATCGCCTTACACCGAGGCCGCTGGGCTATGACGCTGCGACGGCAGGTCTGCTCGGGCGGCACGACTTCGTCCTGCCCGTGGGCGAAGAGCGACTTTCGGTGCGCTTTACGCCGCCGGTCGTCGTCACAGGACAGCGGGCCTCAGGGCAGTGGAGTGCGATCAGTTTTCGGATCGGTGACAGGGAGGGGCAATGTGTTCTCCCTCACGAGATCCTTCAAAGGCTGGTTTCGCTGGCGGAGCCGAAGCCTCGCGCCCCGATGGAAGCGCTGGCGGCCCTGCTGCTGCTTGAGATGTTGCTGGATCAGGGCCTGACTGCACTGGAAGCTGCGACAGGCGCGCCGATCCGGTTTACGCGGATCGAACCCGCGCAGCAGGCCCTGCCCCACATGCCCGCGCTTGGCGAGATCGGGTTTGAGGCCCGTTTTGGAAATTCGGACAGTTTCTGCGGCCTCGTGCGCCTGCCTTTGGCGCTGATACCTGTGCTGCATCGTCTGGCACCGCCGCTTGTACGCCGGTTTCCCGATCCGCCGGTGATGCTGTCGCTGAGGGTTGGCAGCGTTCTGGTCTCGCCCGCAGAACTCATGGCGCTCGGCCCCGGTTTCGGACTGGTCCTGGGGACGGCGGCACAGGTCCGGCACGTCATCGTTGCGGGCGAGGTGCTGGGCGCAGTGGTCCGCCATGACGGCAGCAGGATTGTCTTTGAGGGCGGGTTTGTGCCTCTCGCCCGGATTTGGCCAGCAGATTGGAACAGCATGACTGAAACACACCCCTCCTCCGCGAGCAGCCCGCGCCCGGCCATCCCGGTCGAGGCCGAAGCCTCCGCCATCGAACAGCTTCAGATCCCCCTGACTTTTGAACTGGCGCGGATGCCGGTCTCGCTGGCCGAACTGAGGACGATCGGAGAAGGACATGTGATTGATATTGGCGCGCTCACCGAGCGTTCCGTGTCGATCATGGCCAATGGCCGCCGCATTGGCGAGGGCGAACTCGTGGATCTCGGGTCCTCCGTCGCCATTCGGGTGACGCGGATCATCACCGCATGATCGGCTCGACCAATCTCGTCACGGCCCTTGTCCTGACCCTTGGGTTCGGCGTCCTGATCCTCGCGGTCATCACCACCACATCGTTCGTAAAAATCTCGGTCGTCCTGTTCCTGCTGCGCACCGCGCTCGGCATCCAACAGTCTCCGCCGAATATCGTGCTCTATGCGATCTCGCTGATCCTCACGCTTTTCATTTCCGCGCCTCTTGGTCACGACATCTACAAGGCGGCCATGGAGAGCGACCAGAAATACGAGACGCTGACGGATTATGTGGATGCCTATGAACGCGTGCAGACCCCCGTCGCCCAGCATCTGCTCCGCTTCACACAGGCTCCCGAGCGCAATTTCTTCATGAACGCCACCCAGCGCCTGTGGCCCGAGGACATGCGCGACAGCCTGACGCCGGAATCGCTCCCGATCCTTCTCCCCTCCTTCCTGACGGGAGAGCTCAAACGCGCGTTTGAAATCGGCTTCCTGATCTATCTGCCGTTCATTACCATTGACCTCGTCGTCACCACGATTCTGATCGCGATGGGCCTGTCCCAAGTGCAGCCCAACACGATTTCGGTTCCGCTCAAGCTGCTTCTGTTCGTTCTGGCCAGCGGCTGGACACGCCTGCTGCACGGGCTGGTGATGAGCTATGCATAGGCCCTCGAGGCGCACACATCTGCGGGAGAACACTGCCTGTGGATGATGCGGCCCTTACGCAGGAACTCTCTTCCGCGCTTTTCCTGTTCGCCTCGATCGCGGGACCGCCGCTGGCGATTGCGCTGGTGGTCGGGCTTCTGATCGGGCTTCTGCAGGCCGTAACGCAGCTTCAGGACCAGACGATGCCGCTGACCTTCAAGGTCGTCGCAGTCTGCGCGACGCTGGTGCTTATGGCCTCGACACTCTTTCCGCCCCTGCTGGCCTTTACCGAACACGTTCTGACCGATTTTCCGGCCATGACGCGCTTCTGAGCCGTGCCTGCCACTGACGCCCTTGTTGTCCTGCAACAGATGATGCCCTGGCTGAGCTCCATCGCACTGGCGATGAGCCGCCCTGCGGGGGCGGCCATCGTGTTGCCGGTCTTTACACGCATGCAACTTGGCGGCCCCATCACGGGGGCCATTGCTTTCGCGCTGGGTATTCCGGCAACCCCCATGATCCATGCCGGATTGCTCACCGAACCACGATCCCTGATGGCGCTTGGTATGCTCGGGGCCAAGGAAATGGTGATCGGCGTCATCATCGGTTTGCTCATCGGTCTGCCGATCTGGGGCGTGCAATGCGCGGGCGAACTGCTCGACACCCAGCGCAGCGCAACGCAGGGTCAGGCCGAAGATCCGGGAAGCGGCAATCAGGAGTCCACAACCGCCGGTTTTTTTGCCCTTGCCGTCACGACGCTGTTTGTCCTGTCAGGGGGGCTCAATCTTCTGGCCGATACGCTGCTGTCGTCCGAAACGCTCTGGCCTCCGCTCGCTCTGGCGCTGGCGCCGCAGCCGGGGTACGGCATGGTCCTGCTGGGTCTGCTTGACCGGCTGGAAACCGTGAGTCTTTCAATCGGCGCTCCCGTCATGCTGGCGATGCTGCTGTGTGAGGCGAGCGTCATTCTGCTGATGCGCGCCATCCCGAAACTGCATCTTTATGATCTTGCCCCGAACCTGCGCAATCTGGTCTTCATCCTGATGATGTTCGGCTACTGCGCCTGGCTCGTGTCGTACATGAAGCATGATCTTGTCGCCTCGCGGGATGTTCTTGGCACCATGCGCCAGTTGCTGAAGCCATGAGCGGTAGCAGCGAGGAAAAATCACTCCCGGCCTCTGCCAAGAAACTCGCGGATGAACGTCGCAAAGGCCATATCGCCAAGGCTCCGGATTTTCAGTCCGGAGTGGTGACCATCATCCTGATCGGCTGGCTTCTGCTGCGGCGAAACGCGATTGCCGTTCATCTGCAAACGATGATGGATGCGGTCGGAAACTCTCTTGCGATGGATTTCAGATCCGGGGTCGCAAGCGTGGGTCAGGCCCTTAGAACCATCTGCCTCGAAGATGCCCTGACCCCTCTCGCTCTGGCCGTCGTCACGGGCATTCTCGTCAGGCTGCTGACCAATGGCGGGTTTGTTTTCGCACTCGACCCTGTGATGCCGAAATTCGAGAAGATCAATCCGGTTTCGGGGTTCGCAAACCTCTTCAAGGCCCGGACTTTCGTGGATCTGGGGATGTCACTGATGAAGGTCCTGTTTTTCGGCGGCGCACTGGCACTTATCATTCATGGTGCGATCGGCGGTCTCGTCCGTGTGCCCGAGGCCGGGATTGCCGAACTGCCCCGCATCCTTTCAGCGCTGCTGATGCCGATTTTCGGTGCCGCCTGTGTTTTCTACATGGTTGCCGGCGTGATCGACCTGCTGATCCAGCGGCAGATGTTCCTCAAGGAAATGCGGATGACGCCCACCGAGGCGAAGAACGAACGCAAGGAAAGCCAGGGCAATCCGCTCATCAAGCGCCAGCAGCGACGCCTCCAGAGCCAGGCCCGTCGCAATACCGCACCGCTTGGCCCGAAGCAGGCCAGCGTCATGATCTGCGGAGACGGGATTTGCATCGGTCTGCGCTACAAACCGCCCCAGACACCTCTTCCGCGTATTGTCTGTCGGGCGCATGGAGAACAGGCCGGGATCTATCGCACAATCGCTCAGGAGAGCCGCATTCCTGTCGTCTGGGATTACGAACTTGCGCGAAACCTTGCGGAGAAATTCAAGCCCGGCACAACGATCACGCCTGAATTCTTCCAGCCTGTTGCGCGTATCCTTCAGAATCTTCCGTCGTGACGTCATCTGGACGCAAATCAGGCTGACGTCAGCTTCCCATCGTAAACAGACCGTGCAGAAAAACGCGGCCATGAATCCGTTTGCCATGCCCGCTTTCAGCCGCACGATGAGGACGACATGAGCACTTCAATCACGCCCGACACCCAGAGCCTGATCCAGGAACTGATGGCCGCAATGCAGTCCGGAAGCCTCTCTTCCGGGACTGGAAGCGCGACCGGCGCAGGCCAGAGCAGCGGGACCCAGAATTCGCAGGAAGAGGCCAAACTTGCGGAAGTCTTTCAGGAACTCATGGCCCTGCTGAAGCAGGGAAACCAGGAAACTTCGACAAACCCCGGCTCCGATACGGCAAGCCCGGCCATTTCTCCGGTTGCCTCTCCGGCGGCTGGATCTTCGGCCTCTGCGACACCCGCCACAGGATCCACGTCGTCCGCAACTCCGGCTTCGAGTGGCACGTCCAGCCCCGCAGCCACAGCCGTGACGTCCGGCACCTCGGGCGTCAGTGCGGGAGACGGTCCCAACACGACCACCATCACAAACACCAGCAATCACGACGAGAAGATCGGCCAGTTTCTCAACGGTGGGTCCACGACCCAGCCCACAGCCGAGATCGACCTCAAACCCGGCCAGACCGGCACGCTGAAATACGAGAATGGCCAGGGCGGCTATGACGCCGAAGCAGACTCGTCCGGCAATTTCCAGTCCACCGCCAGCCGCCTCGAATTCTATGCGGATGCCAAGGGCGTCAATAACGACGATGTCAGCTACATCGACGGACGCAACGCCTCCATCAAGGTTTCCGACGGCAACGGCAAAACCGCAGGCGATAGCCAGAGCATTGCCAGCGACGCCCCCTCCAATGCGGTCACGAAAGACGCAGCTGGCCGTGCGACCGTGACCGGATGGTATGACGGCTCAACGCAGGACATGAAAGACGGTGGCGCTTATATGGAGTCAAAGCTGGGCACCGGGAACGCCTATATCCACCCGGATGATGATCGCAACGCGACCAGCTCCAATCCGATGACCATGGCACAGGATACAAGCCAGCATTACACGGCAGACTTCGGAGACGCCTGATCCGGCATCAGACAAAACAGCCATGAGCCGGGGCAATATCGCCCCGGTTCATGGCTTCTGCTTTCAGAACATCAAACCGGAACGCCACCGGGGTGGCGTAAGCCGGCACCTCTCAGGCTTCGCCTGTATTTTTGTGCTGCTGCACAATCGGGTCGCCCTGCCCCATGGTGTAAAGATTATAGCCATAATCCGCTGTATCCAGGCCGGTCAGAAGCCCGTTGCCGACTTTCCCGGCAGCACTCTTGAGAATGTCGCCAATGGAGGAAGCACCCTTTTCCGCACTTTCCGCAACACCTTCGGCCGTGCGGGCCGCTGCTTCCGCTCCATCCACTTCGGGCGCGATTTCGGGAACAAAGAGCAGCGCGGCATCGCTGGCGACGCCTTCAAACATTCCGCCAAGATCTTTCAGACCCTGACTTTTGTTTCCCTTGGCGAACTGGTCGATCATACCGACACCGTCCGTCAGCGGAGAGACGACAGAAGACAGGAAATGACCAACCCCCGTCTCGAATTTGTCCCATCCTTTGGCGCCCTTCGTGCTGCCACGATCAATTGTGCCTTCTCCGAATTCCGCCTCGAAATCCGCGGCGTCCTTCTTTGAGACCTTGCCTGCCCCCATCTGTCCGATCTGGCTTCCGAGCGCTGCTGCGTCAGCATCGGAAAACGCCCCCCCGGAGCTGACGGCTTCCTCGCCCGCAACTTCCAGATCCTGCGCCATGGCATTGCCATTCTTCTTGCTGGCATCGGTGGAAAACTGCTGGGCCAGAGAAGGATCTGTCTGCTCCAGGTCAGACATGGCCTGCTGTGTCGCGATCGACAAAGCACCACTTCCCGCCTGAAGAACCGTTTCCTTCCCCGGTCCATCAGACGTCGTGGATTTGATGCCCTTTACGATCTGGGCAATCGGGGACGTATCTTCAAGAAATTTGAGGATCGCATGACCGGCACGGGTCTGGCCGCCCTTGATATAGCTTCCCCCTAGAACCTCTTTCGCCTCGGCCCGCTCCTTCTTGTTGATCCGTCCGCCGCCGTTGTTGTTTGCAAGTGACTGGGCACCGGAAATCGCCGCAATCGCCTGACTTTTGGTCAGGTCGCCGTTCTTGTAGGCCTGAAGCTCGTCCTCGACGAGGCTGTTGCCGTTTCCGGACTCTCCCGCAGTCATGATTTTGGAAAACAGGGCCGGATCGCTCTGCTGAAGCGTATCCATTCCCTGTTCCAGATTCTCGTTATAGGCCGCGTTCTTGTCCGATTTTTTTCCCGTCTTGGTACTGTCCGTGCCAGCCTGCTCCAGTTCAGTACCAGCAACCTGCCCTCCGGATGCCGTGCCTCCCGCCGCAATAGTCCCAGTCAGCATATCCACACTCCATCAAGACAGAGAAAAATCATTCTGTCCCGGACGCTAAAAGCAGATGCTGACGTCAACCTGTCTGTACGGAACGATAGCTGGAGAAGTGCATCAAAATCCTCCGCTACATCCCCCCTTTCCGGCGCTGGTATTTCCAGAATGATGCGCGGCTATCCTGGCAAAGAGGGAAGAGAGCCTGGCTCCGGTCATACTCAATCCTGTTTGCCACGATAGCGAAGCCTGTCGATCAGAAGGGACAGGGCCGGCGTATGCTTCCGGCTGGGATAATACAGATGATAGCCGGAAAACATTGGGCACCATTCTTCCAGCACGCGTGTCAGCCTCTTGGCCTTGATATGTGATGCCACAGCATCTTCGGGGAGATAGGCTATTCCCAAACCATCAAGGGCAGACTGCACCCGAAGCGCCAGAGTGTTGAACACCAGCTGTCCTTCAACGCGTACATTCACTTCCTGCCCGTCTTTTTCCAGATCCCACGGGAAAATGCCTTCATACGTGGGCAGCCGAACATTGATGCAGTTATGCTCCATCAGATCATGAGGGGACTGCGGCAATGAACGGTTTTTGAAATATTTCGGAGACCCAACAACAGCCATTCGCATATCAGGACCGATCCGGACCGCCACCATATCCTTTGCGACCTGTCTGCCCATCCGGACACCTGCATCATATCCCTGAGCCACGATATCCGTCAGGCCGTAATCAACAACCAGTTCGACACTGACATCCGGATGATCCGGCAAGAAGCGCTTCAAAGCCGGCTGAAGGATGGAAAGAGCAGGATGTTCTCCGGCCGTGATTCGCACCTTACCGGCAGGTTTATCCCGCAAAGCACTTAAATCGGCCAGTTGCGCCTCTATTTCTCTGAATCTTGGCCCAATCGTTTGAAACAGGCGCTCACCCGCCTCGGTCGGCGCAACGCTGCGGGTGGTACGCGTGAGCAGGCGCAATCCAAGCCGCTCTTCAAGACCCCGGATAGTCTGACTGAGCGCTGACTGGGACACCCCCATTTTAGCGGCTGCCCGGGTGAAGCTCCGCTCCTGCGCCACGGCGGCAAAGGCTGCCAGGTCATTGAAGTTCTCATGCGGCATTGATTAGCTCTTCTAATAACTACATCCGCTTTATAGCGCCTAATCGCCAGTCACAAGATCAGATAGCTTCTATCTTATCTTTTGTAAGGCATGCCCCTTCAGCACCTGAATGATCCGTAGTGACAGTCTTCGCGGATGGAGGAATAAAATGACCACATGGCTTATCACCGGATGCTCCAGCGGGTTGGGGAAAGATCTGGCACAGGCCGTGCTCAGACGCGGCCATAATGCCGTCATTACCGCCCGTAACTCCGACAGTCTGAAAGATCTTGTCGAAACCTACCCCGGCAAAGCCCTGGCCCAGACACTCGATGTGACGAACACGGATCAGATTGCGAAGGCCGTACAGAGCGCTGAAACGCCATTCGGCGGGATCGACATACTGGTGAACAACGCAGGTTATGGTTACCGCGCCGCCATAGAGGAAGGTGAGGAAGTCGATGTCGCGGCCCTGTTCGCCACCAATGTCTTCGGGCCGGTTTCTGTCATGAAAGCTGTCCTTCCCGGCATGCGTCAGCGCCGCGCCGGAACAATCGTAAACGTCTCTTCTGTCGCGCCCCGCATCGCGAGCCCGGGATCAGGCTACTACTCGGCCAGCAAACTGGCGCTCGAAGGAATTTCGGCCACACTCCGCAAGGAGGTTGCTCCTCTGGGCATCAGGGTCATGGTCGTACAGCCAGGGGCGTTCCGTACGGATTTTGCGGGTCGTTCCCTTCATGGCTCGAAAACAGTTATCGCAGATTACGATTCAACAGTCGGCCTTCGACGCAAGACAGCCGATAAAACCAGCGGCAAAGAAACAGGCGATCCCATCAAAGCTGCTCAGGTTCTGATTGATGTCATCAGCGGGGATAAACTGCCGGATAGTCTTCTCCTTGGCAGTGACGCCGTGAGATGGGCCACGGATGCCATCAAGGCCGACCTTCAGGAAATTGAAGAGTGGAAAGCCGTCAGTACAAGCACGGATTGCTCCTGACCTCTCCCCAGATTCGTAACCATGAAATCAGGATAAATGACAATGAGACACCGGACATTAGGAAAAGACCTCACAGTCTCCGCACTTGGCCTGGGCTGCATGGGAATGACCGGCGTTTATGGGGAAGCAGCGGATCGTTCCGCCATGATCAAACTGATCCACGATGCTTTTGATCGCGGCGTGACGTTTTTTGATACTGCCGAAGCCTACGGGCCGTTCACCAATGAAGAACTGGTCGGCGAAGCGCTTGAACCGATCCGCGACAAGGTCGTGATCGCCACCAAATTCGGTTTTAATATCAACCAGCAAACCGGCGAACGCTCCGGCGGTGTCAACAGTCGGCCGGAGCATATCCGCGCGGTGGCTGAAGCGGCACTCAAACGCCTGAAAACCGACCGGATTGATCTGTTCTATCAGCACCGCGTTGATCCCGATGTCCCGATGGAAGACGTTGCGGGCACAATCAAGGAGCTTGTCTGGGAAGGAAAAATCAAACATTTCGGACTGTCCGAAGCCAGCGTACAGACGATCCGCCGTGCCCATGCCGTTCATCCCGTGACAGCGGTGCAAAGCGAATATTCCCTGTTCTGGCGCGAGCCGGAGAAAGAGCTTCTCCCGGCCCTTGAGGAACTTGGGATCGGTTTTGTGCCTTTCAGCCCGCTGGGGGCAGGCTTTCTGACCGGTCAGATCACGATGGACACAAAGTTTCCAGCAGGAGACTTCCGCAACGTCGTTCCGCGCTTTTCACCGGAAGCCCGCAAAGCCAATCTGGCTCTCGTGGATGTCGTGAAAGATGTTGCAAGCCGTAAAGAGACAACGCCGGCACAGGTCGCACTTGCCTGGCTGCTGGCGCAAAAGCCATGGATTGCGCCAATACCCGGCACGACCAAACTCTCACGCCTTGAAGAAAATCTCGACGCGGTCGATCTTGTTCTTACACCTGCGGACCTTCAGGAGATTGATGATGCAACCGCGCAGATCATCGTGCAGGGCGACAGACTACCTGAGGCCGTCCTGAAAATGACAGGTCTATGATAGACGCTTTGCGAATGAGGCTTCGGGTCAGTCAAGACCCGGAGCCTCAGGGTGTCAGGCGACGAAGTTGTCGCAGGTGATCAGCTACGATCGGGAAGCAGGCCCTGTTTTCAGAAATCCGCGCGCACGCTTCCGAAGAACATCCGGGGGGCTCCGATCTGCATGGACTGGTCCGTCAGCGCGCCTGTCGCAATATCCGCCGGATTGCCGTTCTGGCCCATCGTGGAAATATAGCGTTTGTTCGTCAGGTTGGAGCCGTTGAACGCGACTGTCAGGTTCTTGATGGCGCCCAGGTAGCGGTTGTACTTCTTCATGTTCCCGAAACTGTACTGCACACCGACATTCGTCAGCCAGTAGCCGGGGCTTTTGACGTCTCCCGTATAGCTGTAATTGCGTGTGCCGGTGTAACTTCCGTCGGCATAGGCCGTCATGCCCCGCCACTCGTATGACACCCGGCCTTTGTACATGAAGCGCGGATAATTCACGACCTGCTGGCCCTTGGTCGCATAGACAGTAGAGCCGCTGACAAGGTTCTGATCGTAGACACCATGGTTGTAGCTGATGGAATTGGTCAGCGCGAAGCCGCGAAATGGCGTCAGGGTCAGCCCCGCATCCACGCCGTTCATCGTCACGCCCCCCACATTGGACACGGCGGAGATCGGGTTGACGACCGGCCCTTCCGTAATCTGCTGCAGACGGTTGTTATAGTTGGTCCGATACGCATAGACCGTCGCGGCAACCAGCCTGCCCGTGTAGCGATAGCCGATTGCATAGGTCCAGGCCGTTTCGGGGCGGATTGAGGACTTCGTATCGTCATAGGCCGTCTGGGAGACGGCAAAAGGCGAGTTCGACAGTTTGTAGCCGGATTCCGCGTAAGTCCGGGCGTTTTCCGAAATATCGAAATACAGCTCGTGATCCTTCAGGAAATGCCAGTCCGCACTGATATGCGGCAGGAAGGGCTTGGCCACTGTCAGACTTTCGCCACTCGTGATCCGGGCTCCTGCGCCGTAATACTCCTGGTTCAGATACCCGTCCCCGACATTGGTCGTGCTCAGCAGGGACTTGAAGCCGAAATGCAGCGCCAGATTTGGCAGAACATTATACGTATCCTGCACGAAGGCCGTGAACGTGTTGGTATTATAATTCTGGTTGAAAATCTGTGCGAACGGATCACGCCACTGGGTCAGGGGGTCATGCACCGCACCCTGAACAACCCCGTTCACCACCGCCGGCTGTGCATAGGCGTTCATCGGCGACATGTAGCTGTTGTTTTCGTACCAGACACCCGCGCCAAGATGATTGCGCGCAACATCATAATGCAAAGCCGAGACAATGCCGAAACGCCGGATTTCCGGTTCTTTCATCAACTCGCTGACGGGCGATCCTGTCGGCGATGGGAAATACGGCGTTGCCCAGGACGTCTGGTTGCGTTCACCATGCCCGTAAGCCGTTGTATTCCAGGTCAGACGATCCGTCAGGCGCAGATCGGCCTTGATCCCGCCAAACGTATCGACCGTATTCGTGCTGCCATCATAATAGGCTGCATCCGCCGGATCATCGAGCGTTCCGACCTTGCCGGGATAGATCCCGTTCGCCGCATTCACTGCCGCGATATAGCCGGAATTGCTGCCATTCTCGTAGCTCGACAGACCATAGCCCACCCGCTTGATGATCTGTGGAGAGATGTCCGGATAGGTATTCTGGTGCAGGTCGCTCCAGTCAAAGAATGCCGAAATCGAGCTGTCATGGCCGATCGGCTGCACCAGCTTGGCGTTCACCTGCTGCATGAACTGCTCGCCATAGCCCTTCCACATCCCGCTATCGTTGCGCATGTAGGACGTATAGAACTTCGTACCACTGGAATTGAGCTTGCCGCTCTCGAAACGCAGGAACGTGTGATAGGTACTGTAGCTGCCGAAACCCGCCGCAGCCGTTCCGCCCATTTTGTCCGACGGCGTCATCGAAACATAGCTCAGGCCGCCACCCAGATTGTTGCTCGCCGCCATACTTTCCGCACCGGCGGACTGCGATACGTCAATGCGCGCCACGTTTTCCGACGAGATCGCCATGATCGGGTTCAAGCCGTTATAGTTCCGGTACGTCATCTCCCCGAGCGGCATCCCGTCCAGCGTCATGCCGATTTCCTGCTGCTGGAAACCATGCATGAAGATCTGCGCACTCCAGGTGTCGAGCCCCTGTGCATCGCCCGACTGGAACGTGATGCCCGGAAGCTGCGCGATCACCTTCATCGGATTGGTTCCGGCAGGCGCCTCCGACAGCATCTTCTGACTGACCGTCTCGACACTCCCCCGAGGCGGATGACGCGCCACAACTGCCATATTTTCCGCAGTTTTACTTACATACGGCCCTGAATGCCGATGCGGCGGAGTCCGTATACGAGACGTGGTTTTATGTGCAGCAGGAACCATCTTGTGCATCAGGGACGAATGTCTGCTGGCTGCCATGGCGGATGAAGAAAAGGCGGCCGACAGCATCGTCGTCACCGAGAGTGCAAGAGACAGGGAGCCGGGTCGTTTACACATATACAGTCTACCTCATCTGGCGTCCGTCCTGTAGCGGGACGGGAATTCGATCCTGAAAGTCAGTAGCGGCCGTGAAGCGCTTCGAAGAAACCATCGAAGTTGTCCCAGGGAATCATATGACCCGCATCCGGAACGGTGGCGATGGCAATCGCAGGATTGAGCTGAAGGATTTCTTCAACATCCTCCTGCTGGATCACCCCACCCCGCGTTGCCACGACAAGAGTTGCGGGGGTTTTGAGATGGGGCAGATCCTGATGAATGTCTTCCGTATGGAACTTCTCAAACGTGATCCGGGTCGCCAGCTCATCGCAGGTATGGAGCCACTGCGCCCGCAGAGTGCACTGCTCATCCGTCCATGTCGGGCAGAAACGCTTCATGTCCGCCCCGCTCATACCTCTGCGCGCCAGACGGATTGATTCCGTGTACCAGTCGAGCTTGGCGGGATAAGCACGGCGGCCCGGCCCACTGACGGGCGGGTCGATCAGCGCCAGATGCGCCAGTCCCGCGTCATTTTGACGGGCCGTACGGATTGCGATCCGCGCTCCCATGGAATGCCCCATCAGAACCACGTCTTTCAGGCCCAGCGCATCAATGAACCCGCGGACATCCGCCGCATAGGTGTCGAGGTCATAATCCAGATCCCGCCCCGTCGAAGACAGGCCACGCCCGCGCACATCCAGCACATAAACATCATGCGTCGCGGCCAGACGCTCCGCGACGAACCCCCAGGTGATGGCCGGGCTTGTAATGCCGGGCACCAGTACCAGCGGCGTGCCCTTGCCGCCGTAACGCAGATAATGCTGCCGGATGCCGTTGGCATGGACATTCGCACCATAAAGCAGACGTGTTTGCGTCATGAAGTGATCCTTCTGAAAAATCGTGAAGTCAGGCGTTGGGAAGGCGGGACAGCAGGGCGTCGAGGTCCATGACGTCCCCGCATTTCTGAGCCATGTCGAACAGATTGGCCTCGTGCGGCCCGATGGCGCGATCCCCCACACAATCGGAGACGATCACCGGACGGAACCCGTACTGCATCGCATCCAGCACGCTTGCCCGCACACAACCGGACGTTACGCATCCGGCGACAACAACGGTCTGCACACCGTGCGTCACCAGCCAGGAAGCCAGTGGCGTGCCCGCGAATGCCGACGGCACCGTCTTGCGGACCACATATTCGCCCGGCTCCGGCGCCAGTTCGTCCACGATCGCAGACGCGGGGTTACTTTCCGTCAGCCCCAGCATCGTCGGCACCTTCAGCGAAAAGATATTCGCATCCGCGCCATCATCCGCGAACACGATCCGCGTATGCGCCACTTTCCAGCCCAGACGCCGCGCCGTCGCCAGCAGCGTTTTCGTCCGCTCGATCGCTTCGGGAATATTGCCGCCGCCAAAGGCTTCCGGATCGGCAAACCCGTTGACGAAATCGACAATCAGAAGCGCAATGCGCCCCGTCATGCCCATTTCGTTTCCGAAACCTTGCTTCTTGTAGCGATCCTCGTCGCGGTTATCCTGCGTGCTCATCATGCGTTCTCCACAAGCCTGCCGTCTTTCACGACCGACACATCATCAAGCGCGACCGTGCAGCCCCGCATCGGAATATCGATATGGCACGCCGTATCTCGCGTGCCGCCCGCTTCATTGTTCGGCCCCGTGGACCACAGGAAGTTCCCCGAACAGGCGCGCGGGTCCATGCCGATGCTGGCCTCGCGGTCATAAAACCCCATGACCGACCAGTGCGCCCGATCCTGCATTCCCCAGCCGATATGCGACACCGCATAGACTTCCGGATCGTTGAAACTTTCCATGTAGTCCCGCAGATGGTCGGCCTCGTAACCGCCCTCGATTGCCCGGACGAAGCCTTTTTCAAGGTGGCAGGTGATGGGCGCCGTCACATAGGATTTCTGCGGCAGGAGAATGTCTCCTGGCGCCAGAACGATCTTTCCTTCCGCCGAGCCTTCATTGGACCATGTCGCCAGAAAGCCGCTCGGCCAGTGGTCCCAGCGGCCTGGTGCGTCCACGAAACCATATTCTTCCAGCATCGGATAATCGCCCAGCGCGAAGGACGCATCCGTCCCCGCCGCCGAGGTCACGCGCATCACTTTCGCCGCCTGAAGCTTTTTCGAAGCCGCCAGCACACGCTCCCGGTCTTCCATCGTCGGCGTCATCCGCACCAGAACCTCGGGCGGCTCCACGGCCAGCAGGATGCGGCCACCTGCTGCAAGTATTTCATGCTGCTCAGCCGAGAACAGCAGCGTCATCAGATCCAGAACCAGATCGCTGGCCTTGAGCATTTCGACCGCCGCCCGGTTGTTCGTCAGCGGCGTCGTCCCGACAAACGCCAGTGGATCACGCGAGAAGGACAGCGCCCCGTTCGTCGGCTGAAGATCCAGCCGGTTCGCAATCGCCCCTTTTTCCCGGACGGCCAGAACCGCGCAGCGGAGGGTCTGTTCATTGCTGCCCAGCGATGTCAGCAGCGTCACGGTCTGCCCCGCTTCCAGACGGCACAGCGTCAGCACCTGTCGCCAGGCCTGGACCAGTTCAAAATCACTTACGGGCATGAAGGTGGCTCCTTGGATTCCGATCCCGTCCTCAGGATCTGATTGAGGCCGATGGCGGCGATCGTGGCGGTTGCAATGCCGCCCAGCGTCACACCGCCGATTGTGAAAGTGAGGTCTCCCGCCCCGGCCAC